>NZ_JBEPRF010000006.1:0-363585 GCF_040548225.1 Bradyrhizobium sp. S3.12.5 | reverse complement strand
ACTGCTGCCATGGAATTGGCGCTCTGCCATCCGGAACGTTGATCAAGCCGCCTGAGCCGAAAATGACCCGCGCGCGGTCTTCGCCGGATGCTTACCAAGATACTGTGAAGGCAACACTTCTTGTCGGTTCAATGAAACAGCGCGCAAATAGCTACGGTAACTAGCTACAAAGCCAGGGGGCTGGGCTAGTTCTGTCGTTACGGATGTCGCCTCGGCGGCGCTCATCTCGCGGGCCTGACTCCCAATAACACCAATTATCGTAAGTCGGGTCGCTGGGTTGGCCAGTGGCTCGGCGACAACCGGCAGACGCCAAGTCGCGCCGTTTCTATCATCCCGTACTTCCACGCATCTGCTCTTCAACTTAAGGCTTTGGGGCGCGGCTTCGCGGGCGGTCACAGCCGCACGGGATATCTTCCATGGCTGGTAAGCATTCGCTGGAGCAGGCTCTGCTCGTCGTCCGCGACGAGCATGCAGCCGTTTATGGCGCCGAGCACGAGCCGACTGTCTGTTGTCTCCAAAAGATCGCGCCAGAGCTCGGTGCACCGGGTTGGGTTACGATCCCGCGACGAGCACCGGCAAGCTTACCCTAAGAAGTGCGACCTCAATCGCGGCGACCAAGCTAAGCGTCTTGAGCTGATAGCGTTCGGAGATCGGCGCGCTCAGCACGATCCCCAAATTGGCCTTTTGCATTCCTACGACATGAATCGTGCGGCGCTCGTTTTTGATCTGATGAAGTCGCTAAGGCCAAATTGGAAATCACGCCATTTAGAACCTCGAGCGCAACCAGACGTTTGAGGCGGCAATAATCTCCTATTTTTCCCTAGGTCGGATTGGTTTACCCGCCCGCACCGGCGTCAACTTCCTATAGTTTTCTTCGATCAGCTTGATGAATGTCTCTGTTGGATAAGCGCCCGGTATTGCGATCCCAGACAGCTTGCCGCCGGCGGCGCGGCCCAAAACGAAAGTGGGGGTGCCGGTCACGTTAATTGACGCAGCGTTCGCCATATCAGCCGCAATTTCTTTGTCAAAATTGGCCTCAGAAAAGCATTTCCGAAATTGGGCTTGGTCGATCGAGGCGTCTTTCGCTATTTGATCTAGCGCCTCTTCTCGGGAACGAGCTCGTCGAAATGGCTGAAGATATAGCGCAGCACTGACCTTCGCGAACGCCGATTGAGCATCACCGCATCGTGCCGCACGAGCCATTGGCAAGGCATCGGGGTGGTACTCTAGAGGTAGATCGCGTGCCACGAAGCGCAACATGCCTTTGTCAATAAAGCGAGCCTTGAGTTCCGGAAGCGTTTTCTCGTAAAACCCGGCGCAATATGGGCATTGATAATCGGTGAACTCCAAGAGAACGAGCGGAGCATTGGACTTTCCAAACGATCGGTTCCCATCTCCTGTGGACACCTCCACGACATCACCAATCTCAAGTACGTGTTTTGACGGCGGTTCTATTTGGTTCGTTGTTGGGGAGGCGCTCTCCTCGGCTAACAAATCTTTTGCGTAGACTTGGAGGGAAAGCAGAATAATCGAGAAAGTCGCCAGCTTTCGAAATGGTAACATCATGCTCCTCCTTTGATTAATTTTGCCCATCGAGATAGCGGGGGCGGAGGCGTAAGCAAAAACTCGCAAAGCTTGCTTTCGAGAGCGACCCCAACGGATCCTCGCGAGTTTGCGGTATCGAGAACAAAGCGATGCGCGGCTTGGGTGAAAACTTCACCTACCAGACTCTCGTCCGCCCACGGCGTGGACTGACCTGCCTTCAAAAACATGAAGACGGTATAGCCATTTTGTTCAAGCGCCTTTTTAACCTTCGCGGCAACCGCCAAGTCCATCTTGGTGAATGCGATAAAGATCCGACTGTTAGGGTCAGCATTCAGCCAGCCATTAACAAACGCGCAAGCGTCAACGTCAATATTTCCCGCGAGATCACAGTCTGCCTTCTTGTCCATTAATTTCGATGACTTGAACGCAACGAGAGCGCCAAACATTCCTTGCTGGAAACCGAGAGCCCACGAGCTAGGAAGGATCTCGTCCCAATTTCTCTTCTCCGCGTGGTACCCCTTCAAAGGGGCGAGCCGGGGTCGCCCAGATATTCCGAACTTCAGCGCGCTCCCGAGAACTGTGTCGACGCCATTCTGTAGAAGTGACGGAGCAAGCTGGCGCAAGATATCGGCGTCAGCCCCGCTTGCGTCTTGATCAAAAATCGTGGCTTTGGAGGAAACGGCAATTACCAAAAGACACGCACAAACAAAGAGCGCGGCCCATCGCTTCACCATGAGCAAATTCCTAATTCAGCTAAGAATTAAGGCTGCATCCGTAGCGAGTATTTGACTATATATACTCTCCAGATGGCATGGCGTCTAGCCGGAAAGCCGGCGACCGATGGAGCGAGCAAATGGCAGACAAGGTAATTTTCGTGGCCTTTGCGATCGAGGACGCAAAGATCCGCGACATGATTAAAGGTCAATCGTTGAACACGAAGACGCCCTTCGAATACACCGACATGTCGGTGAAGGAAGCTTACGACGAGGAATGGAAGAAAAAAGTCCGCACCCGTATCCTGCGGTCCGATGGAGTGCTCGTCATTGTTAGTAAGAACTCGTTGAGCTCCACTGGGCAGAAGTGGGAGATTCAGTGTGCCAAGGATGAAAAGAAAAAGCTGAAGGGTATCTGGGCATACAAAGAAGATCGGACCAATCTTAACGGCGTCAGCACCATGGTCTGGACGTGGGAAAACCTCGCCAACTGGATTAATACGTTATAGGCGGAAAGTTATGCGCAAAGCTCTGATCGTCGGCATTGACCACTACCAGCACATCAATCCCCTCAAGGGGGCGGTGAATGACGCGTACGAAGTAAAGGGCATGCTGGAACGGCACGCCGACTCTTCGGTAAATTTCGGCTGCAAGCTGATGGTCGGCACCGGACCGAGCGATGTCATCACGCGCGTCGAACTAAAGGACGCCGTGAAGGCGCTTTTTGAAGACGACACTGAAATCAGCTTGTTTTATTTTGCCGGTCACGGCTACATCGAGCCAAACGGCGGCTACTTATGTGCCGGCGACTGCAAAACCGGAGACGATGGTGTACCATTGTCGGACGTGATGTCGGCCGCTATCAACAGCCCGGCAAGCAATAAGATCATCATCCTCGATAGCTGCCACAGTGGCGCCCTTGGACAAAACTATCTGAACAATCAGGTATCTGAAATCGGCGAGGGGATGACGATCCTGACTGCGTCGACCAAAAGCCAATACGCGATGGAAAAGAACGGCGGTGGCCTGTTCACTGGTCTCCTTGTCGATGCGCTAGGGGGGGCTGCTTCCAATCTGGTCGGTGAGGTCACGCCGGGCAGCGTTTATGCGCACATCGATCAATCGCTCGGCAGTTGGAGCCAGCGCCCGGTTTTCAAAACGAACGTAAACAGGTTCGTTTCGTTGCGGAAGATCCAGCCGCCATTGCCGCCCGAAGACTTGCGGCGCATCAAGGAGTTTTTCCCCACAGCCGGCCACGAGTTCCAACTTGACCCGGGATATGAGCCTGAGCATCCAAACGCAGACTCGAAGAAGACCCCTATCTTCGAAATCTTGCAGAAGTATAATCGCGTTAACCTGGCCGTGCCGGTAGGCACGAAACACCCCTATCACGCGGCGATCGAAAGCAAAACGATGAGGCTGACTGCCTTGGGTGAACATTATCGACGTTTGGTCGAGGACGGCCTGTTGTGACGGCGGACGAAGCCGCGAAGTTCCTGGAGGGGCTTTTGGAGCGGCTTGCTTATATCGAGCACGACCGGTGGGCGCACTGGCAGCGCTACATGCACGCCAAAGCCCAGAAGCTTCCAAACGGGGCGCTCGTGGTACCACCCGAACTTGTCGCGCAATGGGAGCGGCAACTTATGACACCATACGATCAGCTTTCCGAGAAGGAAAAGGAGAGCGATCGGGAACAGGTCAGGAAATATCTACCCGTTATCGCCGAAGCCCTTTCCAAAAAGGTAGGCTCAGCAGGCTCGGATTTTCGTATAGGTGGCCTATAGCCGGTCTGCGCTCCCCGCGGGACGGCTGTAAACGGTCTGATTTCTCCTCTCCTCGTATCGTTGCGGTACGGCAACGTGCGAAGCTGCGCGTAGTCGAATCGCAATTGCCGCGAGCCTAACCAGCAGCGACTTTGGCACGAGGCGGAGGCGTCGGCGTGCTCTCGGCCATCACGGTTGTGACGAACCTGTGTCCGTAGTTCGCGGCCGCTTGCCGAACCGCGAAGAACTGCGCGATCATCGCAATCGCATACAGGAGCGCTGCTTCGGCGGAACTCAACTCAACGAATGCCGCGATGCCGAAGCCAATCGTGGCCAATACCACGAAGCAGGCGTAGTCGCGCATGAGCAAGAAGTCTCTCTGCACGTGCTCGATTGATGGTTGCTTCTCGAGCGGCTTGTACAGGCCGTACCAGACCTTGTTCTGCTCATCGGGGGAGTCCGGCAGCTTGTTGCCGCACGCCTTCTTCAAGCGGTCCATGTCGATGAGCGGGTCATTTGGCGCGAGATCAGAGAATGCCCGGTGTCCCGGTAAAGCGTGTCGCCAGCGCAAGAACACGATGCGCGCCTTTGCGTCCGAGCTCAGCAGGCCATTGACGACCGTGACGACGACGATCGCGAGCCACAGCTGCCAACGGTTCTGATCCTTAAGCGACTTCGCTTTTGCCATCGCCTTAACCCGGGTTATGATTTACGAACCAGCGCCAGATGCCGCTATCCTCGATCTCAAGCTTGATGTTGCCGTGGTAGGCTTGATGGCAGGCCGCAAGCCACGCTCGCGGCGTAAATCTACGGTTGATCTGTGCCGAGGCGACCGTTGCAAACACCGTAGCTATTATTCCGAGGCGTAAGAAAAAGTGAGTTAGATCAACGCGGTTGACAAGACACCCCTTCCGCCAGTCAAGGCCAAAAAGCTGATAATCTCAGCATTTGGCAGTTTTGACTCACCAATCGCGACTAACCACCGGTTTAGCCTCTGCATTCGGCTGCGAGACTAAGATCTATTCGACAAGTCCGGATATGGGTTCCAGACTCGTGCAACCGTTGGTATATTCAACGAATCATCCACACGTTTCATTGGGACTTCCGATGGCAGATCGTTGGCTAGGCGTCGTCGTGTCTGGCGACAAAGTAATACTCGTAGACGCCGAGGTGGACGGCGACAAACCACTTGTCCTGCAAAGCGATCAAACGTGGTCCCTTCAAACAGGTGACCGGAGTGAGGCCTACTCTACAATCTCCCAGCAAATCGCCGATTACGTCCGCGAAAATCTGATCAAAAAAGTGGTGATGAAAGAGAGCGCAGTTAGTGGTGGCGCCGCAACCAAAGCGCTTCTTCAGTCGGCGGAGTTGCGCGGTGCCGTTATGGGCGCTCTGGGCGGCATCGTTCCAATCGACTGCAAATCCAAGGCATCAATCAGTCGGACGTTTGGCGAGCGAAACGTTGATGAATACGTCAAAGATAGTGACTTCTGGAAAAAAGAGGTCGTAGGAGTTGACCTACGAATTGGCAGCCGTGAGGCGGCCATGATCATGCTCGCTGCCAGGAAAGATAAGTGACCCTTATTTCAAATTTGCAAACCGGTGCGGAGATTGGCAGCGGTTATTTCGGAAAAGTGCACGAAGGGACTGACGACGTGCATGGGAAAGTTGCAGTCAAAATTTTCACGAGGAAACCTAGTGAAGCTGACGCAGACTGGCAGGAGCGAAAACAGGGGCTGTTGGCCGAGGGGCAACGTCTGAGCCGCGCTGAGCATACAAACGTTCTCAAGGTTCATGGGTTGCTTGAAAGCCAAACGAGCGACGCTGTTCATCTCGTGATGGATTACTGTCCGGGTGGTTGCCTGCAAAAAAAGTTCGAAGTCGGCCCCATGCCGTTAGCTGATGCTAGGCGATACGCAACGCACGTCACGATGGGATTGGCTGCTTTGCATGCCCGCGGCATGATTCATCGCGATATCAAGCCGGGCAACATTCTCCTCAACAAGCATGGCGCAGCGCAACTCGGCGACTTTGGCCTTGTAACTGATAACATCATCGTCGGTTATGCCTCTGGGCAAGGATATAGCGATCACCTTGCACCCGAAGTGCTCAATGGTGGTGGCACAAGCGTGAAGAGCGACGTATGGGCGCTTGGCATGACGATCTATCGGTTACTTCATGGTGCCGAATGGTATTCTAGGCTTCCGAAGCCGCGTCACGTCGCAGGTAAGGGTGGTTTCGCGAAGCACCTTCCCTTCTTGCCACATATTCCAAAAGCCTGGCGCACTTTGCTCCGGACAATGATGAACGATGACACTAACGCCCGTTACCAGAGCGCCAATGCCGCGTTAGCCGCTTACTCAAAGCTCGATACCACGCCCCGGTGGGACTGTGTGGTCACATCCGATAAAGTCAGCTGGACCTGCCTGCACAAGAACCGAAAGTACTTCGTCGAGTGGGAAATGGTTGGCACCGATCTATACAACTGGTCCGCGTGGAGCGAGCCCACGGGGAGAGGCAACAGACGGAGCTTCGGTTCGTCAAACGGCGTCAGTTACGACACGGCCGACCGGGAGCTCGCGGCTACATTTGCAAAGATCGGATAGCGTTATCGTCCCCTACGGCGCAACAGAACATATGGTTCCTGCAAGTCCTCAGCCGTAAGAGGCCGAAGAGAAAACGCTTCCCTAGCGATCTTTCGCCGGTCTCCGCGACATCGGTAACAATATGCCTGAGTTGCGACCACGCCCGGCCGTGGCTTCCATAGGCGCTGGCAGTGCCTACATCTCGGAAGTTGGAGCATAGAATCTCGTCCTTATTCCGATATTTTCAAAGCGAACATAACAGGAACGATTGAGTCGGGCAACCTACCCTTAATGAAAACCACAGGTTTAGTTAACGAATGGCTGCAAGCTTCCACAGCCTCCCTGCAGTCAACTCCCCGAGAGCAGCGACCCACGACGAAAGGCCGCACCGGCACCCCAAGAGCAGTAGTACTCGCCGTCCGACGCAGTGCCTCGCTTCCGACCCAAAAAGCAATGGCCCCTGAGTTGGCGAGCTATTGGGTGAAGTCGACATTCATCACAAGGTTCGTCGTGAGTGATTTCCGGTGTTTAGGTGGAGAAGGTGGCGGATGACGTTTCCGCCGCTCGTCCGCTTCAGCGCGCTTTCCAGACATTGCCGCGCCACGCGCGAAAGTCGGCCACGGGCACATGAGCAGACTCATGTCCCAACCGCACAAGGCCAGGATGGTTTCGAAGGTTAGTCAAGAACGGATCGCAAGCAGGAATTTCGACGGTGGCGAACAACTGATCAAAACCAACTCGGCCCATTACAATTCTGTCCTTTGCATTCCAAAACTAAATATCTCCCACCCTGAGGAGTATTGGGTGGATCGCACTTCGCTTTATACTTATCCCAAGTGGCTGGATCGCTCTTCACGAACGACACAAAAAAGTTTGCATGCGCCCAATTACCACCTGCACCTAGGGCTCCCGGAGTAGGCACGACGGCATACCACGCCAAGCCACTGAAGTCGGGCCTTCGCCAGACCGCGACGTTAAGTGTTGACGGTCCGGTAATTGACGCTTCTCCATCCCTTTTTGCAGAACAGATTTGGTACCCTGCTGGCGAAGCAAGCATACCTCTATGCTCTTGACCGGCGGCGGTGTCTTGAAGCTGTCCCTTCCAGAACTGTTCTGTAGATAGGTTTACTACTTCAGGGGGGACGCCATAGTAGGATGCAACAGCCTTGGTGATGGCCACGCCTTCCGGCGACGTGCGCTGTTTTGCAAACCACTCAATGAAGTTGGGCCCCCGCTGGTCATAGGTGATATCGATGTACGTCGAAACAATGTCGGGAGACTCGGCGAAGCATGGCTGTGCGACCGCCGCCAATATGGCAGCAAACAAAAATTTCCGCATAGGTTTACTCCATCATGTGTAAGATCAATGCCGATCGTGCCGACGATCGAGCAGGGCAGGCATGACGGCGCGCGGCCACGTAGGCGACGAAAAGAAAAATGCGAAGGCCCGGCTGTGCGCGGTGTCAAAGCGGAAAGCCGCGCGTGCGTTGGGGGTATCTGCGGTGCCGGCTCGCGCGCACTACACGTTCGTTAACACGGTGTTAAAAAGCGCTCCGCCGTCTGCAGTCGCTCCTTCAGCTTATCCCCTAAACTGCACATAGTTGCCATAGTACGTGGGATCGTCCCCGCCGCCACCCCCAGAACAACTCTGGTGCAAACTGGCGATTAAATTGTCCCACTGGCCCAGACCATAATCGATCTGTTGTTTACCATCCGCTATCCGGCATTCTGCCAAAGCCACTCTTGCATCGCTGAGTGCTTTCACAGCCGCGTTACCGGGTTGCTGCCTGCCTGCCCAGTTCAGCGGGGGCACTCCTTGGCCGTTGTGGCAACCCTGGCTCATTGACGCCATAGTACTTTGGAGCTGAGGAGTTGCTTCGTCGAGGATCTGTTTAATAATGTCCTTCGCGTCGGCGGCGAACGCAACGTTGGCGACCGGAGTTAAAAAGAAAACCCCAAAAATGACTGAGGCAGTTCTAGACCGGAGCGAGCGAGCCACTGATTTTTGGGTGTGAGAGATCATCGAAGTGCCCTCCTTGGCAATGATTTCCTCATAAGCTCGCCAGCCGTGGCTAGAGCTTCGGAACGGAATTTTCTTATTGAAAATTAAAGACAGGCTGGCGGCGGCAATTGCCGAAGGAGAACAATATCATGAACACTACCTTGAGTGACATACTACCTTGAGTAGATATTTAACCTTTGTAGGTACTCCGAAGGAGCCAACCCCCGTCCACATCTGAACTGCCGACCAAGGCCACCGCGACGAACGATATGGGTCATGAGCGCCGGTCGAGAGCCGAGCGGCTAGTGTCCGGTCTACCGCATACAGCGGACCTATGTGGCCGCGTGGCGAGATGAAATCTCGCCGCAGTTTCCATGCCTGCCGCCTGCCTGCGGATGCGTAGGTCAGCGTGCCGCGTCCGTAATACGCGTTGAGGCTGTCGAGGGAATTCATCAGGGATTTGGAGCGCCAGTTCGGCGAGGCGGGCCTTTTCGGCAGTGCAACGCACGGAAAGCGGGCTGCTGCGGTCCTTTGGGGAGGCGCTCATGGCTGCGGCCCTCCGAAGTCGATTTTTGCGTGTTTAGGCTGGCGGCTCCTGTCTGTTAGGGTGTCGAAGAGATTCTCTAGATCTGGGTTCGAACTGTCAGATGGTGGCGGATTAGAGTTCGAACTTTCCCACCCCTTCCGCTATCCGTCTGTCGGTTGGGCTTTCCCCCGGGCAGGTGATCGGTGAATCAGACGTTCAATCCGGCCGCGCTCGACAAGCTGAAGCTTCGCATTCAGGCATTGCGCGCCAAGACGATCGCCAACGGCTGCACCGAGGACGAGGCGCTGTCGGCCGCCGCCAAGGTCGCCGAGCTGCTGGATCGCCACGATTTGTCGCTCTCCGACGTCGAGCTGCGCGCCTCGCCGTGCGAACGGAGGGTCTTCGAGACCCATCGCAAGAAGCGAATTCCTCTGGACGACTGCATCGGCGCGATCGCTCATTTCTGCGATTGTCGGGTCTGGCGCGAGAAGAACGCGGCCGGCGAGAGCAGCTATGTGTTCTTCGGTCTCGGCGCGGATGTCGAGGTCGCGCATTATCTGGCCGAGTTGATCGACGGCGCCGTGCGCACCGAGCTTGGCCGCTTCAAGACCTCGGTCGACTACAGCAGGTTCCGGCACCAGCAGCGGCATCTGGCCAATGCCTCCTTCGCGCTCGGGATGGTGGCGTCGATCGCGAACCGGCTGGTGGCGATCAAGGCCGGTCGCGATCAGGTCAACGAAAGCACCGGCCGCGGGCTGGTCGTTCTCAAGACCTCGGTGGTCGATGTAGAGTTCGACAAGCTCGACCTCAAGCTCCGGACCCAGCGCAGCGGCGGCCGGATGGTGTCGATGACGGCCTATGAAGCCGGCGGCGCTGCGGGAGCGTCGCTGGCTATCAACCCCGGCCTTGGCGGGGCGCAGTCAGGGACCGCATCCAAGGGAAGCTGATGGCATCGGGGAGGGGCGCGGCTTCAGCCGGGAGCTGAGAGCATGGCGATGTTATTCCGTTAATCAGCTGTCTTCTGTCGTCTATGCTGCCAGTGCTAGTAAAGTGCAGCGTCACCGTAATTACGTAATCGAGTCTTCCGCAGTTACGCTGCGCGACGAGTTGTTATAGGGGCCTCCCTCGTGGATGATTGGTCTGCAGCGTTCCACGACAGCGCCTAACTCTGGTATCGAAACAAAAACCCGCGGCGGATTTCTCCCCGCGGGTTCGAACCTTCTTAGGAAGGCGCCTTACAAGCCCCCGTGCGGCTTGGCGGGCGGCCCGCTCTTACTTCCCGGCAAGCCCGCAATCTCTGCCGTGTCCTGATTCTTGATGGCCGGGTTCGCCTGGTCCTTCGCCGCAGTGGAACCAACTGTCATCCCTCGATGCACAGCGGGACCATTCTTGTTTCCAGCAAAGCCTGGGATCCCGGCGCCCGAGTTCTGCGCACTCGGAACCGAAACCGAGAGGTCCAGCCGGCCGGTTTGTGGCGCCGCCATCGCAGACGACGTTGCGAGCGCGATGACGATTGCGCTTGCTATGAGCTTCATGTCTGTCTCCAGTAGCTGCGCCCCACAACGGTCGAACGTCAGCCGCCAGCTGCGGTTTCTGCATTGACGGAATTTAAGATATCACACGTGCTGCGTGAATCGATCTATGGGGCGTTGGAACACGGCCAGGCAGGGAGCGGCATGATGGCAGTTGAAGAGAGGGACCTCAATAACAGGGGGCACTAAGCTCGGGGCAAACTCGGCGTGTTGCAGAAGTCGCACGAGATCATCAAGTACGTTCTTATCACGCAGAAAGGACGGCACTGGCACCGGTCCGCCAACGTTTCGCGGCGCCGATGTTCGGCCCGACTTCGAGCGCGACAACAGCAGCTTGCATCAAGGCTATCGAAAGAGGAGGCGACCGAAGGATTTGAGCAGCTTTACTCCAACTCGATTGTGTCGACCCTGAAGCACGGCAGGCATCTGAAAGCATGTACTGCTGGCAGGTTTGCAATCTGTGGCAGTGTCGCAAGATAATCCATCGGCCGCCTGCACTTATTGCAGATGAGGATAGGTGGAATGTGCCTCGTTCGGCCGTCGTCCATCACCCAACGCTCACGCTTACAAGCGTGGCAGCATAGTTTTGGATGATGCTGATCACAGCCCCGGTGAACTACTGAGGATTATCGGAATTTGGCAAAGGCCCCGCCAGCGCGAACCGGCCGCCCAGCCTTTACCGCCTCAGCCGTCGGCGGTGCGTCATCCAGCCGTTGCGGGGCGCCCTTCTGTACAATTGGTGCGGGGGTACGCCTCAGTCGTCCCAGAGGCGCTTACCGCACGGGCATTCGAACATGTGAGTGATGTCTCCACTGTCAGAGTCCACCACCGTTCGTACAAGCTTCATTTTCTGGCCGCAGATTCGGCAGGGTTTGCTTGAGTTGTCCTCGACAACGCAAATCTTCTCGGCGCGAAATATTTCCATGAGTCTCGCCCCCATCCGAGGTGACCTAGTGGAGATTACAAACCTACTGAAGCGGGGAAATTGGAAGAAGTCGGTACGAAGCCGCGACGCATTTACGCCTGTACACGGACCAAATCAAGACGCGCCAGCTATCCTGACGACCTTTTTGGGTACCTCATTAGATGGGCCCAACAGTGGGACGGAGCGATGTTCATCCTTTTACAAGCTTGGGCTGATGTAGTCCCTGTGCAAAACGGTAGGTCGTTTGGCACCATCGAACAGAATGGTGATGCCGGTCGTCCGAGAGCTTGTGGCGACAACGATGCCAGCCTTGCCAGCCAATTCCGGGCAACGAATTGTTCCGAGGTCGCTGAGCTTGAAACGCGCGCCGACCGCAATCTCTGTTCTCAAATCCATGGTTGCGCCTCCAAAAAGAGACAGATCGCAATGAAATGGGATACCCCGAGTAGCAAACTTCTTCAGAAATACCGCTAATCATACGCGGCAATTGTTTCAGGACCGTTTCATGGTCCGAGATTTGCGTTGCGTGGGAGACGGGTTCGCCTGCGTTTCGCGGAGGACGCTCCGAACGTGGAAGAGTTGCCCTGGGCTCGGCTCATCTCGCGCCCGGCCTTGACGTACCCTCGTTGCCGCTTCCCGTGCCACGCATCGAAAGCGTCCTTGATCTCCGCGCCTCGGGCGACCAATTCTGCTGATGCTGTATCACCAGACGGACAAGCGATTTTTTGATTTCGGAATATTCGCATATTGTCACTGTTTTGCCCGACGCGTCAAATGGTTTTTGCGGGAATGCCAGGGGTCGGCGCGCAAGTCCTTGATCCAACAGGCATGGGCTACTGTGCATGGGGTTGTTTTCGATCTTTCGGCATGTCCGGCCGGCGCGCCACACGGAACTTTTTCCTCACCGTCGCGTTATCTTGGCATGACAGAAGATCTTTCCTTCCGACGCAAACCCCTGACCCCTGAGCAGCGCCAGGCGCGCGATGCGGCGCGCCGCGTCGAGGCAGAGAAGGCCATGCGCGACCACGAGGCCGCGCAGAAGGCGTTTTATGAGAATCGGGAACGGCTGAAGGCCGAGCGGCTGGCCCGAGAGGCGGCCGCGGCCAAGGTCTGACGGCCAACGGGACCGATCGGCCGGATTTCTCCAACCTGTTTCGCCCGAGCTAACCATGACCACGTTCGACAAGCGAGAGCAGGGCTTCGAGGCCAAATTCGCCCACGACGAGGAGCTGATGTTCAAGGCCGCGGCCCGGTCCAACAAGCTGCTCGGGCTTTGGGCCGCTGGTCAGCTCGGACTCAGCGCCGATGCGGCAGCAGCTTACGCGACGGCGCTGGTCACGGACAATCTGGCCAACCAGACGATGACCCTGAGCAAGGTATCGAGCGATCTCGCGCCGAAGGGGATTTCGCGCGAGCAGGTTGCGCAGAAGCTTCAGGAATGCCTGCACCAGGCGCTGGCGCAGGTCGCAGCCGCAGCGAGCAAAGCCGGCGATTGATCACTTCACTCGGCCTGCCTGCACTCGGCCTGCCTGAACGCGGTGGCGTCGCTGAACTTGTCGACGAAGACGATGCCGATGGCAGAGACTACGAAGGTTAAGTGGATTAGCCGAAGGCCAGGGCGACGAGGCTCGAGCAGAGCAGGACCAGACCGCCTGCGGTCAGTGCCAGAAAGCCGTCGGATACCAGGTCATGTTTGCGCATGGGACACCTGCCGCTCTCGTCTTTGATGCTCGATCGGATTGATTAAGATTGTCCGAACCTGCCGCCATGAAGAGGTGATGCAATGTCGCCCGCGCGTGCCGTCAGGCCCTCGTGCGGTAGCCTTCAAACGCGTGGGCCAAAAAGATCCCCGCGCTTACCAGACCCATCAGTGCCGAAACCGTCTCGATCATCGTTAAATTCCAATCCCGCCCCTGCAGCTGAGAAAACGCGGGCGGCCTTGCACAGTCAAAAGAATTCCAGTGAAGCCGGCGACAATGGGGGTGGAGTGAGCTTTTGGCGCAACAGCATGTGCGGGTCTGGCACAAAGGAGGCGGTGCCGAAGCCCTCGCGCTCCGTAGATCAGCGGAGAATGCCAAACGTCCTGTTTACCATCCCGGCGCGAACGCTGTGGGCTCCCCATTTCCGCCGTGTTCGAGTTGCGTTATCGTTACCGCCTCTGAGACGGTGGTGGGCCGCCTCGGAGCTTGAGGTCCGGAAGGCACTCCCTGCAGGCAAGCGGGTTGGGGCCGGCTCCGGCGAAATGGTATTTGGGGCGAATGGGAATCCGACGGTCAGATTCGGTGGTGCGGGCGGCGCGTAGCGTCGCGGCGGTCGCCACCTGCCTGGCGCTTGCCAATTGCGCCTCGTCCAACAAGTTCGCCAGCCGGGTCGATCCCAAATACGGCGTGTCCTCCAGCCCGCGAGTCGTGGCCTGGGGCGATCCCGTCCCCAAGGGCGGCGGCACCTATCGCGTCGGCAAGCCCTATATGGTTGCAGGCCGGACCTACGTGCCGGAGGAGGACGTCAACTACCGCGCCGAGGGCCTGGCGTCCTGGTACGGTGACGATTTCCATGGCCGCCAGACCGCTAATGGCGAAGTGTTCGACATGGGCTCGCTGACGGCGGCACATCCGACCCTGCCGATGCCGTCCTATGCGCGGGTCACCAACCTGTCGAACGGCAAGTCGCTGGTCGTCCGCGTCAATGACCGCGGGCCCTATCACGGCAACCGCCTCATCGACGTCTCGAACAAGGCCGCTGAACTGCTTGAATTCAAAGGCAATGGCGTTGCCAGGGTCCGCGTCGAATATGTCGGCCGGGCGCCGCTCGAAGGCTCCGACGACCGCCAGCTGATGGCGACCTTGCGCACCGGTGTTCCCGCGCCGTCGCCCTCGATGGTCCGGGTCGCCTCGGCGCGGCCGTTCGTGCCGGAACTGTCGTCGAGCCGCGGCGCCATCCGGGGCGATGTCCCGATGCCGGAGGGGCGGCCGTATTCGCTCGGCAACACCTCGGCCGACGTCGCCTCGATCAATGCGACCTCGGAGATGTCGGCCTCGAGCCGCAGCCGGGGCCGCGCGTTCCAGAATGCTCGCCAAGTGTCCTATGACGAGGACGGCCGCTATGCCGCCGGGAGCGATCCTGCGGCTTCCGGTGACGGCGCCGCCGAAGCCCGCAGCATCCTGACCGGCCGCGGCCTCTACTGATCCTGGAATACGAGGCGCTCCGCTAGCGCGACGCCGCGTCGCGCAGGAAGCTCACGAGCGCGGCGTTGACCTCGTTCGGCCGCTCCTGCTGCACCCAATGGCCGGCGCCCTCGATGATCAGTTTTCGCGTCAGGTTAGGCAGCACGCGCTCCAGCTCGTTGACGCGCTTGGCGCCGATCAGGCCGGTGATGACGGCGTCCTGCGCACCTGCGATGAAAAGCGAGGGCTGCTGGATCTGCGCGTCCTGCCAGGGCGCGGTCAGCTCCCAATTGCGATCGAGGTTGCGATACCAGTTCAGCCCGCCGCGGAATCCCGACTTGCGGAAGGCTTCGGTGAAATAGGCGAGATCGGCCTCGCTCAGCCACGCCGGCAGCGGCTCCTCGGTGCTGGCTTGGCCGAGAAAGCCCTTGCCCTCCTGCACGAACATCGCCGCGTTCGGATCGGCAAGTCCACGCCCGCCGAGCACGGTGCGCATGGTGCGGGCAACGTCATGCTCGAACTCGGTCTCGGCGACGCCGGGCGCCTGAAAGTACTGCCAGTAGAAATTGGTGATGCCGCCCTGGCGCAGCAGCTCGAGCGGCTTGCCGCGTCCGCGGAATGGCGGCGGCACGCTCAGGCCGGCAACGGCCGTAAAGATATCGGGGCGGAACAGCGCCGCATGCCAGGCGACCGGCGCACCCCAGTCGTGGCCGACCACCATCGCCTTGGTCGCGCCGAGCGCCTGGACCAGGCCGACGACGTCGCCGACCAGGTCGAAGATCGAATAGGCGGTCACGTCAGGCGGCGCCGCACTCTGGCCGTAGCCGCGCATGTCGGGGGCCACGACATGAAAGCCTGCAGCCGCGAGCGCGGCGATCTGGTGCCGCCAGGAATAGGATAGTTCCGGCCAGCCATGGCACAGCACCACCAGCGGCCCCTGGCCGGCCTCGCGGATGAAGAGATCGATTCCGTTGGCCTTGATCACGCGCGTGGTGCACATCGCTTTTCCGCCTTGTTTCAGGGGTTTGGTCGAGAAACATGAGATGTCACGATAGGGACGCGAGGAGAATCGTGCAATCTCGCAGGCAAGCACCGATCCTCATGTTGTTCGCACCGGTGCCAACTGTTAGAACGCCGCTCTCAGGGCTTCGCCATGGCATTTCGTCTCATCTCGCCCGGTCATACCGGATTGTCGGCCGGAGCACTGGCGCGCGGGCTGGTCGCGGCGGCGATTGCGGTGAGCCTTAGCTGGGGCGGGGTGGTCTACGCCGCCAACCAGAGCGTCCAGGGCGCCAAGAAAACCGAAGATGCAGGCTTTGACGGCGACGCCCCCACCGCGATCCTGATCGAGGCCTCCAGCGGCAGCGTGCTGTTCGAGAAGAACGCCGACGAGCTGCGCGCGCCCTCCAGCATGATGAAGCTCGTGACCGCGGAGGTCGTGTTCAACGCGATCAAGAAGGGCGACGTCAAGCTGACCGACGAATACCGGATCAGCGAGAACGCCTGGCGCAAAGGCGGCGCGCCCTCCGGTGGCTCGACCATGTTTGCGGCCATCAACAGCAAGGTTTCGGTCGATGACCTCCTGCACGGCGCGATCATCCAGAGCGGCAACGATGCCTGCATCGCGCTCGCCGAAGGCATCGCCGGCAACGAGCGGATCTTTGCATCCGACTTCATGACCAAGCGCGCTCGCGAGCTCGGCATAACCAAATCGACTTTCGCCAACTCCAACGGCTTGCCCGACCCCGGCAACAAGATGACGGTGCGCGAGCTAGGCATGCTCGCCCGCCACATCATCCTGGACTTCCCCGAATTCTACAAACTGTTCGGCGAGAAGGAGTTCACCTGGAACAAGATCCGCCAGCCCAACCGCAATCCGCTGCTCAATTCGATGGAAGGCGCTGACGGCCTGAAGACTGGCTACACCAAGGAAGGCGGCTACGGCATGGTCGGCTCGGCCGTGCAGAATGGCACGCGACTGATCGTCGTCGTCAACGGGCTTGAGGACAGCGAGGATCGCGCCACCGAAGCCAAGAAGATGCTGGAATGGGGCTTTCGCAATTTCGAGACCCGCACGCTGATCGCGGCCGACCAGCTGGTCGGCTATGCCAAGGTGTTTGGCGGCGAGAGCCGTTCGGTGAAGCTCGTTGCGAAAGAGCCGGTGAAGGTGATGGTGCACAAGAGCGGCGGCGACAAGCTGATCGCGCGCATCATCTATAGCGGTCCGGTCCGCGCGCCGGTTCAGGAGGGGCAGCGGGTAGGCGTGGTCAGGGTCTGGCGCGGCGGCAATATCGCGGTGGAGACGCCGGTCTATGCGGCCGAGGCAATCGGCACCGGGTCGACCGTGCGGCGCGCGATCGACGGGGCCAGCGAGCTCGTGATCGGCATGTTCCGCACAGGCGCCGAGAAGCTCTGATCATGAGTGAGAGCACGGGACAGCGGCCGTCCGGACGCGGACGCTTTATCACCTTTGAAGGAGGCGAGGGGACCGGCAAGTCGACCCAGATCAAGAAGCTCGCCGACCGGCTCAAAGCGGCCAAGTTGCGCACGCTCGTCACGCGCGAGCCGGGCGGCTCGCCCGGCGCCGAGATCATGCGCCATCTGGTGCTGTCGGGGATGGGCAAGCTGCTCGGGCCCGAAGCCGAGACGCTGCTGTTTGCCGCCGCACGCGACGACCATGTCCGCACATTGATCGAGCCCGCGCTCAAGCAGGGCATTTGGGTGCTGTGCGATCGTTTCGCAGACTCAACGCGGGCCTATCAGGGCAGCCTCGGCAGCGTGCCCGCCGGTTTGATCAACGCCATGCAGCGGGTCACGATCGGCGATCTCAAGCCGGACCTCACCTTCATCCTGGACCTGCCGGTCGAGATCGGCCTGGCACGCGCGGCGGCGCGGCGCGGCAGCGGCACGCCTGACAGGTTCGAGGGCGAGAAGCTCGCCTTCCACCAAGGCCTGCGCGAGGCCTACCGCAAGATCGCCGCGGATGATCCCGCACGCTGCGTGCTGATCGACTCCAATTCCGATCCTGATACGGTTGCCGAACGCGTCTGGACCGCGCTGCGCGACCGCCTCCTGCCGACGCCCGCATCGGTGATCTCGGCATGAGCCCGCGTCAGGTCGAGCGTGAATCCGCCATTCCGCATCCGCGCGAGACAAGCCTTCTGTTCGGCCATCGCGAGGCCGAGACCGCGCTGCTCACGGCCTACCGCAGCGGGCGCATTCCGCACGCCTGGCTGATCGGCGGGCCGCAGGGCATAGGCAAGGCGACGCTGGCCTATCGTATGGCGCGCTTCGTGCTAGCGCGCGGCCAGCCGCTGGCGCCCGCCGTGCAGGGCGCCGAGGATCTCGCGATCGATCCTGATGACGCCGTGGCGCGGCAGGTTGCGGCGAGCTCGCATGGCGGTCTCTTGACGCTGGAGCGCACCGCCAACGACCGTGGCGTGATGCGGACGGTCATCACCGTCGACGAGACGCGCGAGACCATCGCGTTCTTCGGCTCGACTGCGGCCGCGGAAGGCTGGCGCGTCTGCATCGTCGACACCGTTGACGAGCTCAATCCCAATGCGGCGAACGCGCTGCTGAAAATCCTCGAGGAACCACCCCAGCAATCGCTGTTCCTGCTGGTCAGCCACGCGCCCGCACGCGTGCTCGCCACGATCCAGTCGCGTTGCCGCAAGCTGCGCTTGCGCTCGCTCACGACCGACGAGGTGATTGCCGCAGCCGCGACGGCCGCCGACCTCGCTCCGACCGATCTCGCGTTGCGCGAGGCGGCGGAGGCCTCCGAAGGCAGCGTTGCACGGGCACTGACCCTCCTTGGCGGTGATGCGCTAAAACTCCAACAGCGGACGGCGGCACTGCTGGCACGTCTGCCGCAAGTGGATCCGCGCGAATTGCACACGCTCGGCGAATCCCTTGGCACCAGCGACCGCGTCGCCCTTGCGGCCTTCATCGACGGCATCGATCGCTGGATCGCCGAACGCCTCCATTCCGACGATGCCAATGCCAACCAAAACCTGCCGCGCCTTGCGCGCCTAGCTGAGGTATGGGAAAAGATCGTCCGCGCCGCGCGCGACACCGAAACCTACAATCTGGAGCGAAAGCCCTTGGTTTTCTCGGTGTTTGGCTGGCTCGCGGACGCAACGCGCTAGGCGCAGGTACGTTTCCAAATTTTGAGAAGCTGGTAAAGGAATTCGTGGTGGCAGCGCGAGCTAAGAAAATCGCCAAGGGCAAGAGCAGCAAGAAAAACGCTGCCAAGAAGGCCGCGGAGGCGCTCGCGCGCAAAGCGGCCAAGAAGGTCAAGACGACCAGGAAGGCTACCACCAAGAAGGGCACTGCGAAGACGGCCAAGAAGGCCGGCAAGAAAGCTGCGAAGAAGCAGGTCGTCGCCAAGAAAGCCGCGACAAAGAAAGCCGCGACAAAGAAGGCCGCCAAAAAACCCGCCAAGGCTCCGGCGAAGAAGGCGGCAAAGAGGGCGAGGGCGACCGCGCCCGCCGTGATCGCCGCGCCGACTCCAGTCGCCACCCCCCCGAAGGCCGTGAAGCCCAAAGCGACGAAACCAAAGGCGCCGCCTGCACCGAAGCCGGTGGCCGCCCCGAAGCCGGCAGCGCCGGTTGCCGCGCCCGTGCGCGACAACGTCTTCTACATCTCAACCGCGATCGCCTATCCGAACGGTAACCCGCATATCGGTCACGCCTATGAGGCGATCTCGGCCGACGTGCTGGCGCGCTTTGCGCGGCTCGACGGCAAGGACGTGTTCTTCCTGACCGGCACGGACGAGCACGGCCAGAAGATGGTTCAGACCGCGCAGAACGAGGGACTCACCCCGTCTGCGCTCGCAACCCGTAACGCCGACCGCTTCAGGGAGATGGACCAGCGCCTGAACGTGTCGTTCGACCGCTTCATCCGCACGACTGAAGAACAGCACCACCGCTCCAGCCAGGAGATCTGGCGGCGCATGGAAGCGAACGGCGACATTTATCTCGACAGCTATTCCGGCTGGTACTCGGTGCGCGATGAAGCCTATTACGCCGAGGACGAGACACGCCTGAACGACGACGGCATGCGCCTTGGCCCGCAAGGCACGCCGGTCGAATGGGTCGAGGAGGAGAGCTACTTCTTTCGTCTGTCGGCCTATCAGGACAAGCTGCTCAAGCTCTATGAGGAGCACCGGGAGTTCATCGGCCCGGACGCGCGCCGGAACGAGGTCGTCAGCTTCGTCAAGGGCGGCCTGCGGGATCTCTCGATCTCACGCACCACCTTCGACTGGGGCGTGAAAGTGCCCGGTGCCGAAGATCATGTGATGTATGTGTGGGTCGACGCGTTGACCAACTACATCACCGGTGTCGGCTTCCCCGACGAAAGCGACACGAACTGGCGCTACTGGCCGGCGGACGTGCATATCATTGGCAAGGACATCATCCGCTTCCACGCGGTGTACTGGCCGGCATTCCTGATGTCGGCTGGCATCTCGCTGCCGAAGCGGGTCTATGCCCACGGCTTCCTGTTCAGCAGGGGCGAGAAGATGTCGAAGTCGGTCGGCAATGTCGTCGATCCCTTCAACCTCGCCGACCAGTATGGCGTCGACCAGATGCGCTATTTTTTCCTGCGCGAGGTCTCTTACGGCCAGGACGGCAACTACAACCATGAAGCCATCGTCGCGCGCATCAATGCCGATCTCGCCAACGATCTCGGCAACCTTGCGCAACGCTCGCTGTCGATGATCGCCAAGCAATTCGACGGCGTGCTGCCGGAACCGGGCGAGTTCAGCGACAGCGACAAGGCGATTTTGGCGATGGCCGACGGCATGATCGCCGCGTCGCGTGAGGCGATGGCGACGCAGCAGATCCATCACTGGCTCAATGCCGTGTGGGCCGTGGTCGCCGAGGCCAACCGCTATTTCGCGGGCGAGGCGCCGTGGGCGCTGGCCAAGACCGATCCGGCGCGACAGAAGACGGTGCTCTACGTCACCGCCGAAGTCGTGCGCCAGATCGCGATCCTGGTCCAGCCGGCGATGCCGACCGCATCGGGCTTGCTGCTCGACAGCCTCGGCATCCCCGCGGGCGAGCGCGATTTTGCGATGCTCGGCGGTGACAAGCGGATCGCTGCTGGATCGACGCTGCCAGCGCCGACGCCGGCGTTCCCGCGCTACATCGAGCCGGCGGCCTGAGGCGTTCGAACGATGCTGGTCGACAGTCACTGCCATCTGGATTTTCCTGACTTTGCGGAGGATCTCGACGGGATCGTGTCGCGTGCCCGCGCGGCCGGGATCAGCCGCATGGTCACGATCTCGACGCGGGTGCGGAAGCTCGATCAGCTTCTCGCCATCGCCGGGCGTTACGACGACGTCTATTGCTCGGTCGGCACTCATCCGCACAATGCGGACGAGGAAGACGGCATTGCGCCGGACGAGTTGATCGCGCTGACGCGGCATCCGAAAGTGGTCGCGCTCGGCGAAGCCGGGCTCGACTATTTCTACGACGACGGCTCGCCGGAGGCGCAGGCGAGGGGCTTTCGTGCCCACATCGCGGCGGCCCGCGCCACCGGCCTGCCGCTGGTGATCCACACCCGCGAGGCGGATGAGGATTGTGCGCGCATCCTGGAAGAGGAGGCGGCACGCGGACCGTTTCGCGCCGTGCTGCATTGTTACACCGGCGGGCGCGAGCTGGCTCTGAAGGCGGTGTCGCTCGGGCTCTACATCGGCTTCACGGGCATTCTGACCTTCAAGAAGTCGGATGCCTTGCGCGCGCTCGCGGCCGAACTGCCGGCTGACCGTATTCTGGTTGAAACAGATTCGCCCTACCTTGCGCCGGGAAAGTTCCGGGGCAAGCGCAACGAGCCGGCCTATGTGGTCGAGGTCGCAAAAGTGCTCGCCGAGACGCGCGGCGTGTCGCTCGAAGAGATATCACGCCAGACCAGCGAAAACTTCTTCCGCTTGTTCTCCAAGGTGAAAGCTTGAGGTTCTGATCCGCATGACGCTGACGCTGACGATCCTGGGGTGCGGCTCTTCCGCCGGCGTACCGCGCCCGGCCCTCGGCTGGGGCGCCTGCGATCCCAACAATCCCAAGAACCGCCGCCGCCGCTGCTCGCTGCTGGTCGAACAGACCTCGAACCACGGCACCACACGCGTCGTGATCGACACCTCGCCGGACCTGCGCGAGCAGTTGATCTCGACCGATGTCGACCACATCGACGCAGTATTCCTGACGCACGAGCATGCCGACCAGACCCATGGCATGGACGATCTGCGCTCGGTTGTGATCCATATGCGCAGGCGCATCCCGGTCTATTTCAATCAATCGACCGCGAAAGATATCATGGCGCGGTTCTCCTATTGCTTCATCTCGCCAGAGGGCAGCGACTATCCGCCGATCCTGACGCGGCATTCGATCGAGGCAGGCGGGAGCCAGATCATCATTGGCAAGGGCGGGAACGTTACAATGACCGCCTTCCTGGTCCAGCACGGCAACATTCCCGCGCTCGGCTATCGCATCGGCAATGCCGCCTACACGCCCGACCTCAACGACATCCCGCCCGAGAGCTTTGGCGCCCTGGAAAATCTCGATCTCTGGATCGTCGATGGCCTGCGCTACACCCCGCATGTCAGCCATTTCAGCATCAACGACGCGCTGTCCTGGATCGAGCGCTTCAAGCCGAAGCGTGCCATCATCACCAACATGACCGCCGACGTCGATTACGAGGTGATCCGGCAATCGCTGCCATCAGGCGTAGTGCCGGCCTATGACGGGCTGCGGCTGGAGACTCACTGAGCCCATCCAGCGGAAATTTTTCCGCAGGCCGGCATGCTCCTTGCTTTCGCGAGCCCTGTCGTGTTGGTCTAACGTCTCAAAGACAGGCGTCGGATGGAGGCGATAATCAAGCGAGGCTGGCGATATCGCCGAGCTTGATTGAGCCGCAATATGAGGATGGGGGCCGGGTTGGCAGAGCACGGCGACGACGTAACAGCTGTTGGACCTGTCCGACGTATTCTGGATCTGCTCTACCTCGGTGCGGGTTACGCTGCCGGCGTCTTCCTGTTCGCGATCTTCGCCATCATGATGGTCATGTCGATCGGGCGGCAGTTTGCGCTTAACATCCCGGCCGGCGATGATTTTGCATCGTGGTGCATGGCCGCGATGGCGTTTCTGGGCCTCGCCCACACCTTCAAGCGCGGCGAGATGATCCGGGTCGGCCTGCTGCTCGAGCGCTTGCACGGGCGAAGCAAGCAGGTGGCGGAGATCGTGGCGCTCGGCATTGCAACGGCCTTCGTTCTCTACTTCACCCGACATGCCGTGCAGATGACTTACGATTCCTGGCGCTTCAACGACGTGGCGCAGGGCGTCGTTGCGCTTCCTCTCTGGATTCCCCAGCTCGGCTTTGCCGGCGGTCTTGCGATCCTGTCGATCGCGTTGATCGACGAAATGGTCAGTGTCGTCGGCGGCAACCGTCCAAGCTACGAGAAGAGTTCCCCGGACGAGACGCCGGACGAATTCATCGAACGTATCTCGCAAGGCGGCGGCGGTTGACCATGGCCAATCTTGGCATGATCGAGCTGTCGTTCATCCTCCTCGGGGTCATGATCCTGCTGCTGGGAAGCGGCATCTGGATCGCCGTTTCGCTTGGGCTCGTCGGCTTCGTGGCGATGGCGCTGACCACGAGCCTGCCGCTAGGGTCGGTGCTTGCGACCACCACCTGGAGCGCAAGCGCGTCCTGGACGCTGGCGGCATTGCCGCTGTTCATCTGGATGGGCGAGATATTATTCCGAACAAAACTGTCGGAGGAGATGTTCCGCGGACTTTCGCCCTGGGTTCAGTGGCTGCCGGGGCGCCTGACCCATGTCAATGTCATCGGCTGCGGCATCTTTGCAGCTGTGTCGGGCTCCTCTGCCGCGACCTGCGCAACCATTGGCAAGATCGCACTGCCGGAGCTCGACAAGCGCGGCTACGACAAGGGGCTCAGCCTTGGGTCGCTGGCCGGCTCCGGCACGCTCGGCTTGCTGATCCCGCCGTCGATCCCGATGGTCGTCTACGCGGTGACGGCGAACGTGTCCGTGCTTCAGGTGTTCCTTGGCGGCTTCCTGCCGGGCGTGCTCGTGATGGTGCTCTATTCCGGCTACATCATCATCTGGTCGCTACTCAATCCAAAAAAGATTCCGCCGCGCGACCCGCCGATGCCGTTTCGCCGGAAGCTGCAAGAGTCCGCCAAGCTCGTCCCGTGCCTGCTTCTGATCCTGGCCGTCTTCCTCTCGCTCGTGCTGGGTTTTGCGACCGCGACCGAATGTGCCGCCTGGGGCGTTACCGGCGCGCTGCTGCTGGCGTGGTGGAGCGGCACGCTCACGCGCAAGACCTTCTTCGAAAGCATCATGAGCGCGACGCGCCTGACCTGCATGATTATGCTGATCCTGGCAGGCGCTGCCTATACGACGGCCGCGATGGCCTATACCGGTATCCCGGCGGCGCTTGCCACCTGGGTCCAGGGACAGCAGCTCACGCCCGGCATGCTCGCGCTGTATCTGAGCATCATGTACATCATTCTCGGATGCCTGATTGACGGCATCTCGATGATCGTGCTGACCGCGGTCATCGTGCTGCCGATGGTCAAGCAGGCCGGACTCGATCTGGTCTGGTTCGGCGTCTACCTCATCATTCACGTGGAGATGGCGCAAATCACGCCGCCGGTCGGCTTCAACCTGTTCGTGCTCCAGAACATGAGCGGCCGCGATACGTTCACTGTGGCGCGTGCGGCGTTCCCCTTCTTCGTCCTGCTGCTGGCCGCCGTATTCATCATCACCGAATATCCGCAGATTGTGCTGTTCCTGCCCAAGCTCGCCTTTCCCGATTGATCGCACCCGGCTTTCGAAATTGACCGTGAGGAGAAGTACGATGACGCTTCATTTGCTCCGCGCAGGCCTGATTGCAGGCGCCGTGTTGGCCGCTGGGCCGGCCTTTTCCCAGACGAAATGGAATCTGCCGGCAGCATACCCGTCGGACAATCCGCACTCGGAAAATCTGGTTGCCTTCGCCAAGGACGTCGAAGCAGCCACGTCGGGAAAGCTCCTGATCACCGTTCATCCGAACGCTTCGCTGTTCAAGGCGCCCGACATCAAGCGCGCGGTCGTGACCGGGCAGGCGCAAATGGGTGAGCTGCTGCTATCAATCCACGAAAACGAGGATCCAGTCTTCGGGATCGACGTCGTGCCGTTTCTCGCGACCAGTTTCGCGGAGTCGATGAAGCTGTATCAGGCCTCGAAGCCGGCAATCGCGAAGAAACTCGATGCGCAGGGCATCAAGCTGCTCTTCGCCGTGCCGTGGGCGCCGCAAGGCGTCTATGTCAACAAGCCGCTCGCCACGATCGAGGATATGAAGGGACTGAAATGGCGCGCCTACAATGTCGGAACGGCGCGCATCGGCGAGCTGGTCGGCGCGCAGTCGGTCACGATCCAGGCGGCCGAGCTTCCACAAGCGCTTGCGACCGGCGTGGTGAATTCCTTCATGTCGTCTGGCGGCACGGGTTACGATTCCAAAGCCTGGGAATCCCTTAAGTATTTCTATGATGTGCAGGCCTGGATTCCGAAGGACTACACTTTCGTCAACAAGGCTGCGTTCGAGACGCTCGACAAGCCGACGCAGGACGCCATCTTCAAGGCCGCCGCCGCTGCGGAAACACGCGGCTGGAAGGCCTGGGAGGACAAGGCCAATTGGTACATCGATCAGCTCAAAGCCAAGGGTATGATCGTTGAGCCGCCCAGCCCGGCGTTGAAGGCCGGCTTCCAGAAAATCGGCGAGCAGCTCACCGCCGACTGGCTCAAGAAAACAGGCGCTGACGGCCAGGCATTGATCGACGCCTACAGGAAGATGTGAGGACGGGGAGGACTTTCGTCCGCCGCGTGCGAGCGGGCGGAAGTCTCCTGCACGTTCGCTTCCATCGACAAAATGGCGAGATCACCAAGTGTAACGCAGGACAGCCTTGCCGGTACAGGAGCGTACAAGGCTCGATAGCTCGCTGTCGACAGTTGCTGCGGCCGACCATCCGTTGAGCGCTCGCAGCTCGAGCGATACGCCCGTCAGCGCCGAGTTCGGCGCAATCGCGGTGCTGCCGATGACGAAGCCTTGAGGGGATACGGCCTGGAGCACCGCCGGCATCGATTGCGTCGCGCTGAAATCATGTGCCCAGGCAAGACGTCCACGCAAGTCGAGGAGGCCCCCAGCCAGCAGGAACGACGTGCCGGCGCGCAGGCCGAGCTCGCTGCGGCTGTCGGTGAAGCTGTTGCTGCCGGAGGTCGTCGCGGATGGGTCGGCCGCGTAGGCCGGCTGGCCGGGGTTGGTGGCCAGGCGAAACATGGTGATCTGGCCGGCCGCGTAAGGCGTGATGCCGAGCCATGGCGTCGCAATCCGGTAGCCGCTTTCGATACGACCGGAATAGGCATTGGCGTTGACGGCCGGGGAGAGCTGGTCGCCGCCGGCCGGCGTCACCTGATGATCGCTGGTGATGGCCTGCCAGCCATAGGCCAGCGCGGTCGCGACATAGGCCGCGCCGATCGTGTGCCTGACGAAGGTGCCGGCCTGGAACAGGTCGGAGCGGCCGCTGGACAAATTGCTGGCAAAGCCGGTGCCGCCGCCGGCGAGCGCAAAACCCACCCGCGTCTGCGGCGAGAGCGAGTAGTCGGCGCCAACCGCCGTGGCAAAGCTCCGGCTGACCGAGCCGTTGCCGCCAGTCGTCATCTGCGAGCCACCGATACCTGAGGCCCAGATGCTCCAGTGCGGAGCCGCGAGCGATGGTTTGCCGTAGATGGCCTCATAGGCTTCGCGCCCGATGCCGCCATGCGTGCGGTCGTTACCGGGATCGGCATAGGCCGAAAGCTCCGAGTCGAATTCGGGTCGGCCGATGCCGCGCCCGTCGATGGCTGGATCCAGCAGGGCCTGCGTGAATTGCGTCATCGCCAGGAACGTGGATTGCGCCGTCTCGGTCTGCGACGAAGCAGCAGCGGAGCCACCGCCAAACGCCCGCCGCATGCCAAACCTGCCTGCGGCGGCGAAACCTGGAGGCTCGGCGTTCCAGCCATAGTTCGGCTGCATCCCGGCGCCGCCACCATTTCCATTGCCGTGGGGCACGCCGCCAAGAGCCGAGGCCTGCGGCGGGGGGCCGAGCATCGGGCCACCCATGCCAACAAAATTATTGCCGCCGCCGAAATTGCCAAAGCCGCCGCCAGATGCGTTCGGACCGGGATAGCCAAAATTCTCGGAGCCTGCGAAAGCGCCGTACTCACGCAAGACTTGGGCATGTGCCGCGCGCGGCAGCAGCAATCCGGCCGTCAATAGCAGCAGCGCCAGACGCGCACGCACGTCTGTGCTCACGACACCAACCGCATGAAACGCCCCAACCGCGCCGGTCGCCGGCCGCGCTGCCTGCGCGGCGAATCAGGTGGAAACAGCGAATCCGACGGGAGAGAAACGTAAATGCGTCTCTAATGTTTTCCAATCTTTTCCTGTGATGTCCTGATGTCGTCGAACAGTCACAATCGTTTCGGGACGACGCGCGATCGTTGCGGCCCGTGTTTCTACATGTGTCTGAAACCGGAACGCACTCAGGCTGTAATCGCCTTGGCCGAGCCGACCTCGTTGCGCAGCAGGAATTTCTGGATCTTGCCCGTCGACGTCTTCGGGATCGGTCCGAACACGACGGCCTTCGGCGTCTTGAAGCCGCTCATATGCGAACGGCAGAAGGCGATGATGTCGGCCTCGCTCGCGCTCGCACCGTCCTTCAATTCGACGAAGGCGCAGGGCACTTCACCCCATTTCGGATCGGGCTTTGCGACCACGGCGGCGAACAGCACGGCCGGGTGCTTGTAGAGGATGTCCTCGACCTCGACCGACGAGATGTTCTCGCCGCCGGAGATGATGATGTCCTTGGAGCGGTCCTTGATGATGACGTAGCCGTGCTCGTCGAGCACGCCAAGATCGCCGGTATGAAACCAGCCGCCCTCGAAGGCTTCCTTCGTCGCCTTCTCGTTCTTGAGGTAGCCCTTCATCACGATATTGCCGCGGAACATGACCTCGCCGATTGTCTCGCCGTCACGCGGCACCTCCTGCATGGTCTGCGGATTGATGACCGTGACGCCTTCCTCGAGCGGGTAGGGCACACCCTGCCGCCGCTTCATGCGCGCCCGTTCGGGCGCTGGAAGCTCATCCCAGCCGGGCTGCTCGGCGCAGACGGAGGCGGGGCCGTAGACCTCGGTCAGGCCATAGACGTGCGTGAGCTTGATGCCGATGTTTTCCGCACCCTCCAGCACCGCGACTGGCGGCGCGGCGCCTGCGATCAGGCCGACGACGCGGCGGGCCGCGTTGGCTTTGGGTGCGTCGGGCGCATTGATCAGCGTGTTGTAGACGATCGGCGCGCCGCACATGTGGGTGACGCCGTGGGCCTTGATCAGCTCGAAGATTTTTGTCGGCTCGACCTTGCGCAGGCAGACATTGATGCCGGCAGCTGCCGCGATGGTCCACGGAAAGCACCAGCCGTTGCAGTGGAACATCGGCAGGGTCCAGAGATAGACCGGATGCTGGCCGAGTTGGCCCGCGAGGATGTTGCTGATGGCGTTCAGATAGGCGCCGCGATGATGGGTGACGACGCCCTTTGGATTACCTGTCGTGCCGGAGGTATAGCTCAGCGCGATCGCGTCCCATTCGTCCTCGGGCGGAATCGCCGTGAAGCCGGGATCGCCTTGCGCAACCGCCGCTTCATATTCGATCTCGCCGATGCGCTTGCCGCCCTTGAAGACGGCATCGTCGACGTCGATCACGAATGGCTTTGGCCCGCTCATCTGCGCCAGCGCATCGGTGATCACGCTCGAAAACTCGGGATCGACCAGAATGATCTTGGCGCCGCCATGGTCGAGCTGAAACGCGATCGAGGGCGCGTCGAGACGGATGTTGAGCGCATTGAGCACGGCGCCCGTCATGGGCACCGCGAAATGCGCCTCGTTCATCGCCGGGATGTTCGGCAGCATCGCCGCGACGGTGTCGCCAACGCCAATGCCCTTGCCGGCAAGATAAGAGGCAAAGCGCTTGCAGCGCTCGTAAGTCTGGGCCCACGTGAAGCTGCGGCCTTCGTAGACGGTGCTGACGTGATCGGGATAGACGGCGGCGCTGCGCGCGAGGAAGCTCAGCGGGCTCAGCGGCACATAGTTGGCAGGGGTCTTGTCCAGGCCGATATTGTACTGGCTCTCACGCATCGACACCCTCCTTCACACCGCCTTACAGGAATCCGATCGAAATCCACGGGAAGACCGCGACGATGATCAATCCCACCAGCAGCGCCAGCAGATAACCCCAGATCGGCCTGATGCCCTCGGCCGGATCGACGCGTCCGATGGCGCAGGCGGCATAATAGCCGACGCCGAAGGGCGGGGCGAATAATCCGATGCCCATGGCGAGAATGATCACCATCGCGTAGTGGACCTCGTGCACCCCGACGGCACGCGCAATCGGAAACAACAGCGGCCCGAACAGCACGATCGCCGGGATTCCCTCCAGCACGCTGCCGAGGATGGTGAAGGCCAGGATCGAGACGGCGATGAAGGCCGCCGGTCCCCCGGGCAATCCCGTCATGGCTGATGCCAGCGAGCGCGAGAACCCGGACTGGGTCAGACCCCAGGCCATGCCGGTGGCCGTGCCGATGATCAGGAGGATCGCACCCGACAGCGCCGCGGTCTCGACCAGCATCGGAAACAGCCGCCGCCAGTCGAAGCGGCGGTAGACGAGGAGGCCGACGAGGGCGCCATAGACGATGCCGATGGTGGAGACTTCGGTGGCGGTGGCGATGCCTTCGACCACGGCGTAGCGGATCACGAAGGGCAGTGCGAGCGCGGGCAGGGCGATGACGAAGGTCTTGCCGATCTCGCTGCCCGTGGCGCGGCGGACATGACTCATATCCTCGTGACGGTAGCGCCACCACACCAGCATGCAGAGCGTGACCGCAAGCACCACGCCGGGCAGGAGGCCGCCGGTGAACAGCGCCGCGATGGAGACGCCGGTGACCGAGCCGATCGTGATCAGCACGAGGCTCGGTGGGATGGTCTCGGTTTGGGCGCCAGTTGCCGCAAGGAGCGCTACGAGATCGCCGGGCTTGGCGCCGCGCTGCTTCATCTCCGGGAACAGCACGGGCGCGACCGCGGCCATGTCGGCGGCCTTGGCGCCGGAAATGCCTGAGACCAGATACATGGCGCCTACCAGCACGTAGTGCAGCCCGCCGCGGACATGGCCGAGCAGGCTCGCCAGGAACGCCACCATGGCCCGCGCCATGCCGGTCATCTCAATCAGGAGGCCCAGGAACACGAACAGCGGCACCGAGAGCAGGATGAGGTGGCTCATGCCCTCGTCCATCCGCCCGACCAGCACCATGACCGGCGTACGCGTGGTCAGCGCCAGATAGCCGAAGATCGCCAGCCCAAAGCCGAACGCAATGGGAACGCCGGCAAAGACGCAGAAGCCGGCGACGCCGACGAAAAAGATGACGAGGTTGAGATTGCCCAGCGGTCGCAACGACGGCTCCGCCAGCCAGAACAAACCGATCACGACGGCGACCGACAGCACGGCGGCCACGACCGTCCGGTAGTCCGCCGCGCGCAGCAGCCGCAGCAAGGCAAACGCCGCCATCAGGCAGATCCCGACCGGGAGCGCAGCGGCGCGCCACATGTTCGAGATCTGGAGCGCCGGCGTGGTGATGTAGCTCTCTTCGTAGGCGTAGTCGTAGGACGGCCAGACGATCAGCGCCAGGAACGCAAGCGCGGCACAGGTCGCGACGAGGTCGAGATAGGCCCGCATCGCCGGCCTGGCGCTCGCGACGATCGCTGTCATGCGCATGTGCTCGGAGCGGCGGAACGCCACCGCCGCGCCCAGCATAGCCAGCCACAGGAACAGGATCGAGGCGAGCTCGTCGGACCAGATCAGCGGCCGGTGGAGACCGTAGCGCGCCACCACGCCGGCAAACAGGATCACGATCTCGGCGACCACCAGGATGGCTGCCGGGATTTCGACGATGAGGCCGAGGATGCGCTCCAGCGAAGCCAGCAACGAAGGTCGGCGAGGGGACTGCACAGCCACCTCGCCCACCACTTCGGTCACCTCAACCTCGATATGAGCCATGACGGCCTGGATGGGTTACGATAGCTTGCCGACGGCCTTTTCCAGGAGCTCCCAGGGCTGCTCGCCGTATTTGCCTTTCCACTCGGCATAGAAGCCGGCGGCGCGCAGCTTGTCGCGGAACGGCGCGACCGTGGGCTGGTTGAAGGTCAGGCCCTTAGCCGCGAGCTCCTGCTGGAGATTGGCGTTCAGCTTGGCCGTGTCCACACGCTCGTTGACGGCGGCGGCATTGATGTTCTTGGCGACGACGGTGCGCACGTCCGCCGGCAGCTTTTCCCACGCGCGGCGGTTGGCCAGGAACCAGAAGCCGTCCCACATATGGTTGGTCAGCGAGCAGAACTTCTGCACCTCATAGAGCTTTGCGGTCGAGATGATGGCCAGCGGGTTCTCCTGGCCCTCGACGATCTTGGTCTGGAGCGCCGAATAGACCTCGCTGAAATTGATCGAGGCGGGCGCGGCATCGAACGCCTTGAACATCGAGGTCCATAGCGGCGACACCGGCACGCGAATCTTGAAGCCCTTGAGATCGTCCGGGCCCGTGATCGGCTTGCTCGACGACGTTGTCTGGCGGAAGCCGTTGTCCCAGATCTTGTCCATGACCTCGAGGCCGGCTTTCTTGATCTCGCCGCGGACATAGCCGCCGAGGTCGCCGTCCATGGCCTTCCAAACCGTGTCGTAGTCCGGGAATGCGAAGCCGATGCCGTTGATCGATGCCGCCGGCACCAGCGTTGCCAGGATCAGGCCCGACAACGTGAAGAACTCGACGCCGCCGGAACGGATCTGGCTCAGCATGTCGGTGTCGGACCCGAGCTGGTTGTTCGGAAAGATCTGGAGGTCGAACTTGCCATTGGTCTCACTCTTGATCGCGGCCGCCATCTCCTTGGCGCGCACGTTCAGCGGATGGGTGTCCGGCAGGTTATTGGCATATTTGTAGGAGAACTCGGCGGCCTGGGCACGGGCCACATAAGGCGCGCTGACGCCGCCGAAGACGGCGGTCGCGGCGGAGGCCTTGAGAAGCGTGCGGCGGGAAAAACGCGTTGAAAAGACCATGGGTCTGCTTCCTCGGAAGTTTGTTCTTGTTGTGAGACGCAAACCTATACAGACGTCTGGTCGGCAGTCATCTGCGATCTCGCGAAGCTCGCTTATTGCAGCCGGACAAGGTCGCGGCAATATCGGCTTTGGGCAGATGGGCTGGATTCAAAAACCGCAAAACAACCCCATGCACAGTAGCCGCCAAGAGCCGGGACGATGGTTGGTGGTCGACCGGAGAATCGACTGGAAGCGAAGGCGTGGTGGCAGGAACTCCACCTAAATAACTGATCTAATTGAATATAAATATATTCCATAATATACCTTATGCGAATTACGGGATAACCAAACCAAGCTGCCTGTAAATGCCCAAGTGGATGTCAAGTGAAGTCGCGCCCGCCCCGGCAAAACGCTGCACCTTCAGGCACCGGGCTGACTTGAACCGCAAAACGGCGCGCCGCGCAGCGGCTCACTGCAGTTTCATGACCTGCTCAAGGGCGACCCGGTGCTTCAGCACGGCAAATCTCTCCCGCGCGCTGAGGCTGGCTACGACCTCTTCGAAACTGTCGCTCTGCTCAATCTTGGCGCGGGCAATCGCAAGGTCCACGTCGATCCATCGCGATTTGCGCGGCGGCGGCTCCAGTGACTCCATATGCGCTCTCAACAGCCCACGGTTTTGCCAGAGCGCCAACAGGGCTCCGGGAATCTCGATCCGGGGCAAGCAGGCAAGCTCGCTCGCCCGCTTCAGCACTGTCGGCGAGAGATTATCCTCCGGCGTCGCAAACAGGCGCGCCATTCTCATTGGTGCCGACGTGACGAGTCCGATCGGAATGGCAAGAGCGAGGCCAATGATCACCGGCGACATCCAGAGCAGCAGCGGCAGCGAAACGGCGTAGGCACTTGCCGCCATCGCCATTCCGCACAAACTCGGGACGGCGAATTTGCGATAGACCTCCTCGCGCCTGATCCCGCCGTCGCCTCGCCGTTGCACCTGCCAGCCGGCATCACGCCCGAGCAGGATCTCCGCCACGGCAGTCGATTGAAAGATCATCATGGACGGAGCGATCAGGGCTGCAAGCAGGCTCTCGGCGATGACCGCTGCCAGGACACGAAATCCGCCACCAAAGGCCTGCCGTTCCGCACGCTTCGTGAGCAGAACAAGATATGCCAATAGCTTCGGCAGAATGAGGAGCCCCATGGTCGCGGCAAAGACCCAGGCGGCAAGCACGGGATCTTGTGCGGGCCACGTCGGAAACAACGCAAAACCTTTGGGAAAGTATTCTGGCTTGACGAAATAGGCCTGCAGAGAGATGAGAATTCCGAGCAATAGAAACAGCAGCCACAGCGGAGCGGTCAGGTAAGAGCCGATCCCGGTCAACAGGTGAAGCCTGGATATCCAGTGTAAACCGCGGGCCGGCAGAACGGCGAGATGCTGGAGATTGCCCTGACACCAGCGGCGGTCTCTTGCGGCAAAATCCAGCAATGACGGCGGCACCTCCTCGAAGCTGCCGCCCAGAGCGGGGGCCATGAAGATCCCCCACCCGGCCCGTCGCATCAGTGCCGCTTCGACAAAATCGTGACTAAGGATGTGCCCACCGAACGGCTTCCTCCCGCGCAGTTCGGGTAAGCCTGCCTCCTGCGCGAAAGCCTTCGTCCGGATGATGGCATTGTGTCCCCAATAGTTACCCTCGGAGACGTGCCACCAGGCGTTTCCGGCAGCGATCAACGGGCCGTACAGACGGCTGGAGAACTGCTGAAGCCGGCTAAACAGGGTGCGCGCATTTACGACGATGGGAAGCGTCTGAATCAGTGCGGCTTGTGGGTTTGCCTCCATCGCGTGCACCAGCCGAACGATGGTATCTCCGCTCATCAGGCTGTCCGCGTCGAGAATGATCATGCAGTCGTAAGCGCCGCCGAAGCGCCTCACCCATTCGGCGATGTTGCCGGACTTCCGAGCGGTGTTGTCGGACCGGTGCCGATAGTAGAGACGGCCGGAACCACAGCTCCGCTGCAGTTCCACAAATGCAAGCTCCTCACTGATCCAGATGTCCGGGTCCGTCGTGTCACTGAGAAGAAACCAATCGAACAACGCGGCATGTCCGGTCTCGCCGATCGACTCGTGCATGGCGCGGAGCCGGGCCGTGAGATGATGGGGATCCTCGTTATAAGTCGGCAACAGCATGGCCGTTCGGCCGGTGATCGCCGGCAGCGGACCGTGGCTGTCGATTGGCAGCACATCCTGTCGACGTCGCAGCAGCACAAAGAAGCCCGCCAGTGAAGACATGAATGAAAACGCGATCCAGGCGAGCAACACGAGGAATAGCGCAAGCACAATCCCTTCGAGTACCGTGACGCCGCCAACTTTGAGAACATCGTACATCTCAAAGGCGCCCCCAGCGGTAATCGCGATCGTTCCGAAAAAAATGAACAGGCGCCGCGCTGCAACCGCTCCGCTGGCCCGCTGTCGCGTCAGCTTTGCATCGGTGCTCCCGTCCAATCGACATGGCGGCATCGGGAGAGGCGTTTCATCCGGGAGATACCGAACGCTCAGGTCAGACCCGAGCGCAGGCGAAGTCGTCAGGGCGCCCATCGATAAATCCATACTTCGGATATTGGTTGATCGCCCTGCATCAAGACCGCCCTCAACTCGATCGGTGCATTCTTGACGATGCACTGAAAACTCAGGCGCCAGCCGCCGGTTTCTGGATTTGGCTGTGTGACGACATTGCTGATCTCGGATTTGTCCGCGCTGACGGCGCCCTTCACCCTGTCAGGATCGACCTCTTTCAGCCTGTCGCCGGCAAGTTCGAGCACGAACAGCTTGCTGCCCTCGCCCCGCGTGCCAACGCCGGTGCGGGTAAATCGGGCCAGCGAATTCGGTTTCGGCGTATCGGGACCCCAGTGCAGCCGATAGGTGTAATTGTTCTCGCTTTTGGCGGGAATGGCCGCTTTCGGACGCCAGAACGCAGCGATGTTGTCGTGAATTTCCTCCTTGGTCGGGATCTCGAAAAGGACCACGCTGCCCTCGCCCCAATCTCCTATCGGTTCGACCCAGAGGCTTGGCCGACGCTCAAAGCGCGATTCGATGTCCTCGTAAGCAAAAAAGTTCTTCTCTCGCTGCATCAGGCCAAAGCCGCGCGGGTTGAGATCATTGAACGTGCCGGTCTGCAGATCGCGAGGATTGTTGAGTGGACGCCAGAGCTGCTCGCCCTTTCCGTTGAATATCGCAAGGCCATCGGAGTCATGCACCGCGGGGCGGAAGTCATCGACATTCTGCCGATCGTTCGGACCGAAAAAGAACATGCTCGTCGTCGGCGCAAGTCCAGCATGTTGCAGTTCGACCCGCGGATAAAGCGCCATCTCGACGTCAAAGACCGTGCTTGCACCAGGCCTGATCGTGAATCGGTAGCTTGCGGTTGCGCTCTTGCTGTCGAGCAGCGCGTGAACCACGATGGATGTGGCACCCGATGCGGGCTTCTCCAGCCAGAAGGCCTTGAAGAAGGGAAACTCCTCTCCCTTGGCTTCGCCGGTGTCGATCGCAAGACCGCGCGCGGACAGCCCGTAGGTCTCGCCTTTGGCAACGGCGCGGAAGTAGCTGGCGCCGAGAAAAACGCAAACCTCATCATGGTAGTCGGCCCGGTTGATCGGGGCGTGAATGCGAAAGCCGGCAAATCCGAGATCGACATCCGGCACCGGGCCGATCTTGTCGCCGAACGCAAAATCGTCGCGCCGGTACCGGATCGGCGCGGCTCGTCCACCAGAGACCTCGTAAAAGTCGACCTTGTTCTTGTAGAAAAAACCGCGGTGGAAAAACTGGATCTCGAAGGGCAGTTTCTCGCTGCGCCAAAGCGCCCGCTCCGGCAGGAAGCGAATTGACCGATACTGATCGTAGTCGAGATCCTTGATCCCGTCCGGGAGCTTTTCCTCCGGTGCCTCAAACGGCTTACTCGCCATATTGCGGGCTAGGTCGCGCACATAGGAGGTCCCGAACGGGACCTCCTCCGCCAATGCCGCAGGGAATGCACCCGGTAGAGATGTCGCCAATGGCATCAATGCCGAGGCTTCCAAGAAGTGGCGGCGGTTCAATTGTTCTTCCCGTTCGGTTCCGGACCGCCAAGGCAACCGTCTCGACGTGTTCAAGTTCCACCGACACCGCCGAATCGGCGCGCGGGCGGCGATCAAGGTCCAGATGTCGCCTGGGTGCACGTTCGCCGGTCCAAAGCCGGAATGCGTTGGGATCTCGCCAGGCCGGCTGAATTCACGATGCCCAAACCCTTGCCTTCGACCTACAATCAATATCTCGTAGGGAGAACAGGCCGTTCAAACCGGCCGACAACGAGAAACGGAGGTTCGTCATGCAGGAGAACGTCGCCCGCGCCGGCAGCTCGCGCGCCATTCCATTCGATGCCGCCAAGCTCGATCGTCTCATGGAGGCCGCAGGGCTCGACGTCCTGATCGCGACCTCCAAGCACAATGTGCAGTACCTGCTTGGCGCCGAGCGCGCGATCTTCTTCGACTATATGGATGCCATGGGCGTCAGCCGCTATCTGCCGGTGCTGGTTTATCCCAAGGGCGCACCTGACAAGGCTGTCTATATCGGCCACCGGCTGGAGACCCATCAGCGCGCCGTCGCGCCGCCCTGGGTGCCGCAGGTCCGCACGGAGTCCAACGGCTCGGTCGACGCGATCACGCGCGCCGTGGCGCTGATCCGGGATGCCGGCGTGCCGCTGAAGCGGGTCGGCGTCGAGATGGCGTTCCTGCCGATGGACGCAGGGAAGGCGCTGGCCGACGCCCTGCCCGGCGCCGAGCTCAAGGACGCGCTGCTGGTGCTGGAGCGGCTGCGGGCGGTGAAGTCGGCGGATGAGCTGAGGCAGCTCAAGACAGCCTCGGAGCTCGTGATCGCATCGATGCTGGAGGTGATTGGCAAGCACGGCCCGGGCACCACCAAGCAGCAATTGTCGGACGCGTTGCGCGTCGCCGAAGCCAACCGCGGGCTGACCTTCGAGTACTGCCTGCTCGCCTGCGGCAGCAGCCACAACCGGGCGCCGTCGTCGCAGCGCTGGGAGCAGGGCGATGTGCTGTCGCTCGACTCCGGCGGCAATTATCACGGCTATATCGGCGATCTCGCGCGCATGGCCGTGCTCGGTGAGCCCGACACGGAGCTGAAGGACTATCTCGCCGAGATCGAGGCGGTGCAGCGCGCGGCCTTCGCCGCGGTCCAGCCGGGCACCATGGGCGGCGATATCTACGTCGCGGCCGAGCGGCAGCTCGCCCGAATCAGCCAGCGCGGCTGCACCGATTTCCTGGCCCACGGCATGGGCCTCGTCAGCCACGAGGCCCCTCACCTGACAGCCACGGGTCCGGTGCCCTACGACGACACCGATGCCCGGCTGCCGCTCGAGCCCGGCATGGTGGTGTCGATCGAGACCACCATGAAGCATCCGAAGCGCGGCTTCATCAAGCTCGAGGACACGGTCGTGGTGACGCCGACGGGGCACGAGATTTTCGGCGAGGGTGGCCGCGGGTGGAATCTCGGCGGCAGCCTAACGCGCTGACGGATTTCTCAGCCCGACTTCTTGTGAAGTGTCGCGAGCGACCCGAAGATTTGGAGCCACGCTTCAGGCGAGAAACCTGCGTAGCGTTCCCGCAGCATCCATTGCGGCGCACCAACCGAACACGATCGCCGGGCCGATCATTGTGCCAGGTCCCGGGTAAGTGCCGCGGAAGATCGAGGATGAATCAGTCCCGACCGCGTAAAGGCCGGACAGTATCTTTCCGTCGCGAGACAAGACCCGCCCGCACAAATCCGTGCGCACACCCGCACTGCTGGCAAGGTCTGACGGCCAGACGGCCACCGCATAGTACGGTCCTGGCCCGATCCGCCGCAGACAAGGATTCGGTTTGCCCCTGGGATCGCCATTGAACCGGTTCAGTTCGCTGGAGCCTCGGCCGAAGTCTTCGTCGATCCCGGTTTCTGCAAAGCCGTTGTATCGCTCGACCGTCTGCACAAGGTGGTCGGTATCCACGCCGATCTTGCGGGCCAACGCCTCGATGGTTTCGCCTTCCATCAGATATCCGGCATCGAGGAAGCCACTCAAATTCCTGGTCCCGGGATGAACCAGCCCGATACCAAAATCCCTGATGAAGCTGCGGTCGCAAATCAGGAAGGCCGGCGTAGCTGACGCTTCCGACGCATTCGAGCGCAGCATCGCTGCGACGAAGTCGTGGTAGGAATCGGCTTCATTCACGAAGCGGCGGCCGGATTTGTTCACGGCTAGCAGCCCCGGCTTGGCCCGATCCAGCATGATGTGCGGGAAGACCGAGACATGGCCATCGGCCTGCGCCATCACCGAGCTCGGCATCCACAAGGCCGGGCTTTCGAGGTCGCGCTCGATCACGGCGTTGACACGCTCGGCCGCGAGGATGCCGTCTCCGGTGTTGGATGATGGCGCAAGCGAAAAGCGCCGTGCGGTGTCCGGGAACAACCGCTCACGAAGGTCACGGCTCCAGCCGACACCGCCTGTCGCCAGCACCACGCCTTTGCGGGCACGTATAGCCACCTCTCCGCCCGGAGACGACAAGGCGGCACCGACGATGGCGTCGCCTTCGCAGATGATCTCGTGAAGTGCTGTCTCAAATCGCAAGCCGACGCCGGCGCGACGGACGCTGTCAAATAGTCTGGCAACAAGCGCATTGCCCATGAGCAGTCGCGTTCCGCGCCTGTGGTGGATTCGATCCAGCGCATGGCGCGTGAGAAGGCCGACGACGTGTCGAAAATTCGTCCAGTTGCGGAAGGGTGCCAGCAAAGGCGAAATGTCCGCCTTCCCGATCATCATGCCGCCGAGAGCCATGAACTCCCGGCGGGGCGGCCCGATGCGGGCAAAGTCGCTGCCGAGCTTGCGACCATCGAACGGCACCGCACCGAGCGCTCGACCGCCGATCGCGGCGCCCGGCAGGTTCTTGTAATCGGGATGGACCGGCGGTGCGGCGAACTGCACGCTCGTCTTCTGCTCGAGATAGTCGAGAACGATCGGGCCAACTTTCAGGAATGTGTCCAGGCGTTCGTCTGTCGCGTGCGCGCCGAGCATCGCGGCGAGATAGGTGCGCGCAGCCTCGATCGTGTCAGGGGTGCCTGCGCGTTGTCCCTGCCGATTGCCCGGGATCCAGACGGTACCGGCGGAAGTCGCGGTCGTGCCGCCCACCATGTCCGACTTTTCGCAAAGAATGACATCGAGCCCTTCGAGGGCACCGACCAACGCGGCCGTCATGCCGGCGGCACCGGCGCCTATGACCAGCAGATCGGTCTCAACGGCAAAGCAGCGATCGCCTTGCGGCATCCGGAGCACCCTTCCTTCAGGAATTCGCGCGCGCCCTCTCGACCACGGACTTGCCCGCCGCGAGCGCCCGGCGCGCTCGCGTTTCGGCATCAACGGTCTTCGCCAGTTGAACGGTCGGGACTTCAATGCTGATTGTGAGGTCGTCCGGCATCGCCTTCGTCAGTCCAATAAGATCGATGGCACCCTCGCCCGGAAACATGCGCTCCTCACGCGCGGCATGGATGAGCTGCTCCGTCGTGGCCGGACGTTCGGCCGGGCCGTCGCAGAGTTGCCAATAGTGAAGCCGACGCGCCGGGATGGTGCGGAGATCGACAAGGGAGCTCTGCGATCGATCGAAATGCAGCGCATCGACCAGAATGCCGGCAGCGGGATGATCGACATCGCCGACGATCCGCATCGCGGCCTTGAGGTCGGGAACACTGGTCCAGGGCATGAATTCGAGATCGGACGTCAGTCCATACGTTGCGGCCGCTTCGCAAAACTGCCGGTAGCGATCCGAAAACCGTGCCAGATCCGGATCGTAGGCGGCAACGAGGATATGCTTGGCGCCGAGGCGCGCACCCGCCTCGAAGAAGGGTGTGAAGGACGCAACGTCCGTCTCCGGCCGGAACGCAACGACTTCGAGATCGGCGACGGTCACGCCCGTCGACTGCAGCCGCGCCAGCGTCTCCCGCAGCAGCGGTGCATCGTCCATCAGGCGATAAGCAATTCCGCCCGGCGTTGCTGGCAGCAGCCTCAGCCCGACTGTCTCGTAGCCGCAGCGCGCCGCCAGCTCGATCATCTCGGGCGGCGCAAGCTCGAGCACGGTCAGGGCAGCGAGCGAGAAACTTGCCATCAGCCGAAATCCGCGATGCGGGCGTCGAGCGCGAACATGCCTTGATAGACCTCCGGCTCGCTCGCCCGGCCGAGAACGTCAGGCGCAATCGTGCGCGCCTGCTGCAAGGTGGCCTGCAGCGAGGTCAGGTCGAGCGCCTCGATCAACAGAAGGCCTGAGAAGAACCCCTCCTCCTTGCGCATGCCCTTCTCAGTGGTCGGCACCGATGTCCGTGCCTCGTCGCTCGCGCCGATCTGCACGGCCGCGACCCCGTCGCATGCAACGAGCGCCTCGGCCAACTTTTGCGGATTCCCGGGCAGCTTCTCGATCCGTAGCGCAGTGATCGTAGCCCCCTCGCCGCGCCCGGCCCGCGCCACCATGGTGCCGCCGCCCCGCATGAAATTGCCGAGCTTGGGCATGATGCGCTGCGACCACGGCGTCGGTGCGTTGAGGCGCGCCAGATAGGCGTCACCATCGAGGACCTCGGGCGTTTCCAGCTCGTACAGGATGAAGAAGCGATTGACGTCGTCCCGCATCGCGCGGAAGACGCGCGATGCCAGGAAACCCCTGGTCGTGACGCGCTCCGTGGTGTGCTCGCGCGTCAGCCAGTGCCGGTAATCGGTGAGGTCCTGCGCCGCGACGTCGCTCCAGATGGCGAGAAATCCCGATCCGCGCATTGCGTTCTCCTGGCTTACGCCTGACCCGCAGCCGCAAGCCCGTGCAGAGCCGGCGGGATTGTTGCAGGCAATTGTCCGAGCTTTTGGACGGCCGCGAGCATCGCGGCGAGATAGCCGTATGGGCCCAGCCCGCAAATGACGGCCGCGCAGGCGCCCGATGTGATCGAATGGCGGTGAAGCTCGTCGCGCGCGTGGATGTTGGAGATATGCAACTCGATCTTCACGCCCTCGAAAATCTTCAGCGCATCGATCAGCGCGATCGAGGTGAAGGAATAGCCGGCCGGGTTGATGATGATCGCATCCGCCTTGCCATGAGCGGACTGGATCAGGCCGACCAGCTCGCCCTCCATGTTGGACTGATGGAACGAGATCGAGGCGCCGAGCAGGTCGGCCAGCGCCTGGCAGCTCGCCTCGATCTCCTGCAGCGTCGTCCGGCCGTAGATATGCGGCTCCCGGATGCCGAGGAAATTGAGATTGGGCCCATTGAGGATCATGATTTTCGCGGCCATTGCCCTGCTCCGTTCCGTTATGTCCGATACACTAGCCGCCGAACCACTTGGCCGGGATCGTCACCAGCCCGGGGAATAAGACCATCGCGAACAGGACGATCAGTTGCGCGATCATGAAGGGCCAGACACCCTTGATGATGTCCTCCATGCTGATCCTGGAAACACCGCAAACGACGTTCAGCACCACACCGACCGGCGGCGTGATGAGGCCAATCGCATTGTTGATGATGAAGAGCACGCCGAAATAGACGGGATCGATATGCGCCGCCTTGATGATCGGCATCAGGATCGGCGTCAGGATCAGGATCGTCGGCGTCATGTCGAGCGCGGTGCCGACGATCACCACCACGACCATGATCGCGAGCATCAGCAATGTGTTATTGCCCATGAATGGCTTCAGGAGATCGACAACCTGTGCGGAAATCTCCGATACGGTGATGAGCCAGGAGGACACCAGCGCGGCCGCGACCAGGAACATCACGATGCTCGTCGTCACCGCGGAGGAAACGAACACGTCATAAAGCTGCGACAGCTTCAATTCACGATAGATGCAGGTCGCCACGAACAGCGCATAGACCGCGACGACGACCGCAGCTTCCGTGGGCGTGAAGATACCGAAACGCAGACCGACCACGATGATGACGGGCAGCATCAGCGCCCAGAATCCGTCGATGATGGCCTTCATCATCTCGGACAAGGAGGCCCGCGGAGGTGGCGTCAGGTTCTCCTGCCGCACCACCCAGGCCCAGGCGAGGCAAAGCCCTGCTCCGAGCAGCAACCCGGGCACGATGCCCGCCAGAAACAGTTTTGAGATCGAGACGCCGGCGGCGACGCCGAAAATGACGAATCCGATGCTGGGCGGAATCACGGGGGCGATGATGCCGCCGGCTGCCACAAGGCCCGCCGCATAGGACTTCTTGTGTCCAGCCGCCACCATCATCGGCACCAGAAGGGCCGCAAGCGCCGCGGCGTCGGCCGCGGCCGAGCCCGACAGCGAGGCGAGAATGCAGGACGCCAGGATCGTGACGTAACCCAGTCCGCCGCGAAAATGCCCGACTGCAACGAGAGCGACATTGACGATGCGCTTGGCCAGGCCACCCTTGTTCATGACCTCGCCTGCGAGCATGAAGAAGGGAATGGCCATCAGCGGAAAGCTGTCCGCGCCATTGATGACGTTCTGCGCCACGATCTGGGCGTCGAACATGTCGATCGTGCTCATCAGGGCTACGCCGCAAACGATCAGCGCAAAGGCGATCGGCATGCCGAGCGCCATGGCGCCAAGCAGCGAGAAGGTGAAGACGGCAATCGTCATGGCATGGTCCTGGTGGTTTGCAGGATGCGCGTGCCAAACGGCAAGATTCGGTGCGGCAACATCAGTGCTCTTCCGATTCCTTGATGGCCACCATGTCGGCTTCGCTGGCCTGCCCAGCGAGGACACGGAAGAGGTCGTAGAGAAGGATCACCGCTGCCGACGCGCCGAAGATCACGCCAACGGCGTAAAAGATACCGAGCGACAGGCCGGTCGCCGGCGCCCGGTCGTCGATGTTGATGATGGTCTGCCGCCAGCTGCCCGAGAGCAGCAGCCAATCGGCAAACAGCATCAGGCAGTAGTTGGCGACGAAGCAGATGCGCTTGCCGGAGGCTGGCAACATCCGGACCAGACTATCGACGCCCAGATGGGCGTGCTCGCGCAGCGCGACGATGGCGCCGAGGAAGGTCAGCCAGACCAAGAGCCAGCGCGACAGCTCCTCGGAAATCGCGATGCCGGAGTTGAAGCCGTAACGCAGAACGACGTTGCCGAACACCAGCACGACCATGACCGCAAGACACGCGGCAATGACGGCCTTCAGGAAGCTGCAATAGAGGTCAAGAGCTCGCGCCATGCGTGACGTCCGGGCAAATGAGGGGTGAGCAGGCCATTGGCCGGCTCCGCCGCCCGCGTGATGAAAGAAGTCGGCTACTTCACGTCCTTGCGGATGCGCTCGACTTCGTCGTTGAAGAGCTTCACCGTCTCGGGACGAAGACTGGCAGCAATCTTGTCCGCGACCGGCTGCGACGTCTTGCGCATGCGCTCGGTCTCCTCGGGAGCGATTGCGTTGTACTGCATGCCCTTGGCCTGCAACTCCGCCAGCGCTTTTTCGGTCTGAAGGCGCGTCTGTTCCTTCTGATAGCCGCGGCTCTCTTCATAGGCCTCCCGCATCAGGCGCTGCTCGGTCGGCGACAGCTTGTCCCAGAAGATCTTGCTCACCAGAATGATGTTCAGCGTGAAGGTGTGATTGGTGGCGGAGACGAATTTCTGCACTTCGTAGAATTTGTTGGAGAGAATGACCGTGTAGGGATTCTCCTCGCCGTCGACGGTGCGGGTCTCCAACGCCGAATAGAGCTCGCCGAAGGCCATCGGGACCGGATTGGCCTTAAAGGCGCCGAAGGTCTCGAGATAGACCGGGTTCGGAATCACGCGAAGCTTGAGGCCGCTGAAATCCTCGAGCTTGGTGATCGGGCGAGTGCTGTTGGTGACGTTGCGGAAGCCGAGGCCCCAATAGCCGAGGCCGATCAGCCCCTTCGACGGCAAGGTATCGAGCATTGCCGTGCCGAACTTGCCGGTCGCGAGCGCATCGGCCTGCTCGGTCGTGTTGAACAGGAATGGGAAATCGATAAGACCAAATTCCGGAATGACCGTCGCGAGCGATGTCGTCGAGGCCGACAGCATCTCCTGAGTGCCGCCGCGCAGCGCGGATTGCTGCTGCAACTCGTTTCCGAGCTGTGAGGCCGCGAACTCGCGGACCTTCATCTTGCCCCCGCTCTTCGCCAGCAGGATCTCGGCGAATTTCCGTACGCCAAAGCTGACGGGGTGGTCGGTGTTGTTCAGGTGCCCCCACCTGATCGTCCGCTCCTGGATGTCATCCGCGGCGGATGCGCCGACCGTCAGCGCCACGCAGATCGCCGTCGCCGACAGCGCCCGTACCAACAAGCTCATCGTTTCCTCCCTGTTCCCTCGGGCACGAACGGCGGCTTAAGCGCTCATTTTTCCGTACCCTCAGCTTATTCAGACATCATAGATATATTTTCATGTCAAACGACATTATCAATTTCATATGAGATTTCTATAGACGTTAGATGTTTTGAGTCTGCTATAGTGCTGGCAACATTGACGGTTCGCCTGCAGCAAGGGCGAACGGCGGTCCGGACAATCGGGATCAGAAGGCATGACGGCACTCGAGGAACGGCCTTTGTCGGCGGGCGACAGCGGCTATCAGCGCATCCGCTCCGACATCATTTTCGGCGTGCTGACGCCCTCCGGGCGTCTCAGGCTCGATGCGATGAAGGAAGACTACGGCGTCAGCATCTCGACGCTGCGTGAGATCCTCAATCGCCTCACGTCCGAGGGGTTCGTGGTGGCCGAAGGCCAGCGCGGATTCGAGGTGGCGCCGATCTCGATCCAGAACCTGCGTGAGCTCGCCGATCTGCGCATCCTGCTGGAGCACCATGCCATGGCCGAGTCGTTCCGCGCCGGCGATGTCGAGTGGGAAGGCCGCGTGGTCTCGGCGCATCACAAGTTGGCTGCGACCGAGCGCACCGTTCTGAGGGAGGGCGACGATCCCGAGCTGCGCAAGCGCTACGACGGTGAATTTCACCAGGCGCTGATTTCGAGCTGCGGCTCGCGCGAGTTGATGCATACCCACGCGGTCGTGTTCGACAAATACTTCCGCTATGCGCTGCGCTATCGCGGCACGGAGACGATCAACCAGCACAAGGCGCTGCTGGAATGCGCGTTGAAGCGCGACATCAAGAGCGCCCGGGCCGTGCTGAGCGAGCACATCGATGGCTGCGTCGCGCATGCCCTGTCCTCCTGGAAGGACGCCTGATCGCCCTCGCCTGCCCGCAAGATCAAATCGTCGACATGACCATGAATTCGATTTCCTCCGGCAAGGTCGAGACCGCAATCGCCAACACGGATATCCTTGGCGAGACGCCATTGTGGTGCGACCGTTCCCGCAAGCTGTGGTGGATCGACATCGACGGCAGGCTGCATCAGTCCTTCGACCCGGCGACGGGCGCCCATCACGTGACCTCCTACGATTGCCAATTCCTCGGCAGCCAGGCCCTGGCGGCAGACGGTTCGCATCTGCTCGCGCAGGATTTGACCCTCCGCCATCGGCAGACCGTCATCGACGTCGAACGCGGCCTCGACAACCGCCTCAATGACGGCCGCGTCGACGCCCGTGGCCGGCTGTGGATCGGCACCATGGACAACCAGCTGCATCGCCCGAATGGCGCGCTCTATCGCGTGACCGGAGACGGACAGGTGGCACGCATCTTCGGCGATGTCATCGTCACCAACGGGATTGCGTTCTCGCCTGATAATCGCACGCTCTATTTCACGGACACCCGGCGATACCGCACATGGGCGTTCGACTTCGATCTCGATGACGGCGTGATCCGCAACAGACGCCTGTTTGCGGATTACAGCGCCTCGCACGAGCGACCCGACGGCGCCTGCGTCGACGTTGCCGGCGGGCTCTGGACGGCATTCTTTTCGGGCGGCCGGGTGGCGCGCTATCGGCCGGACGGGACGATCGACACGGTCATTGCGCTGCCGGTCACCAATCCGACCTGCCTTTGCTTCGGAGGCAGCGACCTCAAAACGCTGTTTGTGACGACGGCGCGGAAATTCCTGGATCAGCGGCAGCTCAGCGTCGAGCCTCAGGCGGGCCATGTCCTTGCCATTCACGGCGTCGCGCAGGGTCTGCCGGAACACCGTTTCCTGGCCGGTTAGCGCAGCGGCAGCAGCTCGAGCTGGCTCTGCGCCTTCTTGACGGCCGCGGCGTACCAGCTCTGGCTCGGCGCCTCCCTGGCGAAGCATTTGGTGTAGGCATCCATCGCCTGGTCTTCCCTAGCCATGGAATCCTGAGGGACCTTTTTTGCCATCATCTGCTTCCAGACCTTCTCGCAGGCCGGGATCTCGGCCGTTTTCACGGCCTCGGTTGCGGCGAGGAAGAACACCTTCTCGCCCTGGATCGCGACGACGTCGATCTCGTGCGGCGGCCCTTTCAGGTCGCCATTGCCGCGCACGCCGAGCACGGCGACTGCGGCGCTCGCGGATGTGGGTTTGGTGATCGGCAGCTCGGCATATTTGGCGAAGGCAGAGTCCTGGATCGCTTGATAGTAGAAGCGATCCGACTTGAACGCCGCATCGATCTCCTGCGGCATGCCGTCCTCGCGGTGCTCGCGCAGCCAGCGCTTAAGCAAAGTGGTCGTGGTCACCACGGCCTGAAGCTTGTCGCCCTCTGAGGCGAAACCGAGCCCGTCGAGATGGCCGAAGCCCGAGTCTCCCTTGAACAGCGTGTCGGCGTTCGATTTGCCCTCTGCCGGCAGCCCCTTGATCGTGACGGGACCGACCAGGCCGCGCAGCACACCGGTCAGCTCGTCAAGCGCCGCGTCGTGCTGCTTGAAGGTCTCGTCACTCTCCTTGGCTTTGGAGAATTTTGCGATGTAGCGGTCGCGCAGATCGAGATAGTGCTGCTCGGGCGTGGCCGCATGTGCGGGCGCGGCGAAGGCGAGCAGGCAGAGCAAGGCAAGCGATCTCATTGCAAATTCCGGAAGGCTGGGAGCGATCTCCAGTCTTTGTGACCGTGCAGGGTCGGAAGGTTCATCCTGCTCGGCCCGAGAACGAATCCTTCACCATGCCTGCCGGGTTCGATTGAGCGCAGGGAACCCGAGAGGTAAAATCGGCTGCAGATTCTTCAGCAAGTGCCGGGCATCCGGGAGCGACGTCCATGAGCGAATTGCGCGCTGCGACCAGGCAATCCACGGCGAGGACCGGGATCATCGAATTTGACGGCGCCAGGGGCACCGTGAGCATTCCCTGCACCATCGCTGATGTCTCCGGCACCGGCGCACGGCTGAAGCTCGACTGGTCGCTGGCGTTCCCGAAAGAGGCCACGCTGGTCTTTGCCGACGGCTTGCGAAAGACCTGCCGCGTGGCCTGGCAGAAGCGCCGCCTGCTCGGCGTCGCGTTCGCCGATGGCGTCGCCAGCGCGGATGAGCAGGCGCTAATGATGACAGAGGAAGAGCAGGCCTTGCACAGGCAGCATATTGGCGCTCAGGTCAAAGGCGCGCGCGAGGCGCGTGGCTATACCGAGGCCCAGATTGCGAACCTCGTCGGCGTCTCGCCCGAGTTCGTCTCACGTGCCGAGAGCGGTGAGATCAGCATCCCTCTGCACCAGCTTACCCACATGGCCGATCTGCTGCTGGTCGATCTCGACAGTCTCGTGGCAGGCCCGGCGTCGATCGCAATGCCGCCGGCCGGGCTGGGCGCCAGCGACAAATTCGAGCCCCTCCTCCGCTAGCCCTTGTGGCAGCACGAGGCGCCGTCCGCGTTCTGCGGATCACCGGCCAGCACGCTGCGGCTGTTGCGCTCCGGCGGGATGTCGCCGGCGGCGTTGGCGGCGAAGAAGCCGGTCGGCTTCAGCGTGAAGCCGGCATACTCGACCGGCATGATCGGAAAATCCTCGGGCTTGCAGATATGGGTGTGACCGAAGGAGTGCCACACCACGATATCGGTGTTCTCGATGTTGCGGTTCTGCGCAGCGTAGCGCGGTAAGCCATCGCCGCCGGCATGGTTGTTGGGATAATCGCCGCTGGCGTATTTTTCGTCCCGATCGAACGCGGTGACCCAGACATGCCTGGTCGCGAAGCCGCCGCGCTTGCGCACGTAGCTGCCCTCCTGGGCCAGCATCAGCGGGCTCGGATTGACGACGAGCTTGTAGGCGGGCGCATTGCCGACCGAATTGGTCTCGTTGGGATTGCTGATCTTCCAGAACCGACCGGTCTCGCCATTGGCGATGGCCGCGGCATCGCGCTCGCGTGACAGCACGCGCGTCGTGGTGTCGAACGCGTTGCCGTGCGGATTATCATGGCCCCAGGGTCGGGGCACGAAATCGTGCTCGCTGACGGTGTTGCCGCCGCCGTCGAGGTCCATGTGCAGGCGCACGTTGAAGAAGTGCTGGTGCGTCGGCCCGCCGAGATTGTCGTCGACCATGCCGCCCCATTTGTACTTTTCGCCCGGCTGCACGGCGGCGGTCTGGATGATGCCGGTGAGTTTTGTCTCCAGCTGGATCGTGCCGTCCTGGTAGAGGTACCAGTAGAAGCCGTAATCGTAATTGCCGACGGTGGCGAAGAACGAGATCACGAGCCGGCGGGATCTGCGGACCTCGAACAGGCCGTTGCGGAATTCGTAGTGTTTCCAGGCAATTCCGTAGTCTTCTTCATGCATGCAAATGGCGTTCTGCATGACGAAGGGTTTTCCATTGTTGTCGGCGGCCGGCACGTCGAAATAATGGATGTTGCCGAGGCAGTCGCAGCCGAGCTCGAGCGCATTGGCGAGCGTGCCGAGCCCGTATTCGCCGGCATCGAACGCCGACTTCCAGAAATGGTTCGCGGTCGGATCGGCGTAAGGCACCACCATCTCGGTGACGCTGGCGCGATGGATCAGCGACCGCTTGCGCATCCCGTCCTGATAGCCGAGCTGATGCAGCACCAGCCCCTCGCGCGGCGTGAAGCCGACGCGAAAGCTCCATTTCTGCCAGTCCACCTTCCAGCCATCGACGCGAAAGCTCGCGCCCTCGGGCTGCTCGATATGCAGCGGCTTGATATCGGTGCGCGGATTGGTGGCTTCATGCGGGCCATAATTCCGCTTCTTGCGCGGGATCGGCACGATCGGGTCCGCATCGGTGAGATCGATGACCTTGCCGCCGATCAGGTCGACGACGGCGACCACGCCCTCGATCGGATGGGCGTATCCGTTGTCCTGGAGCTGCTCGCGGAAAAAACTGACGGCGCGAACGATGCGCGCGCCGCGCTCATACGCGAAATCGAAGAAGCCCGACGAGAACGGATCGACCTGGACCAGCTCGATATCCTTGTCGGTGAGGCCACGCCGAACCATCGCCTTGCGCCAGCCCGGATCGGCCTTGACCACGGCCTCGCACTTGAAGAATTCCTCGAGCATCACCGACGGCTGCCCATAGGGCGCCTCGCGGTTCGGAACGACCTTCCGCACGACGATCTCGCTGTGTACGAGATCGACGATATGCTCGATCGCCTCGCCCGTCACCACGTCGAGCGTCAGCGCGAAGGCGCGGCGCGGCGTCCCGCCTGCGGCCAGCTCCTGCTTGGTCGGCTCCTCCAGCCGAACCGTCGGAAAGCGGCAGTTTTCCGGCGAGGTCGCCGCGGCACGCACCAGCGTGCAGGCGGCGGTGATCTCGTCTGCCGTTAGCGGATCGAGTGGATGCGGTGCGGCGGTTTGCATCGACGATTTTTCTTTGACGGTATCGAGCATGTGATGTCCTGACGTCAGCGCGGAGCTAGATGTGTCGTGATGGCGCGGAAGGCCGCGAACCAGCGTTGGTCGATCGGGACGTCCATTGCCTTGGGCTGCGTCGCGAGCTTGACGATGACGATGTCCGAATCGAGATCGACATAGAGGTGCTGGCCGTGAATGCCGATCCCGGTCAGCGCGTTGCGCTGCGGATCGATCGTGAACCATTTGCTGCGATAGCGCGCGCCCGGGAAGAACTCGGCGAGGTCACCATCGGCCCACGCCTTGGTGTCGCCGTTCTCGCGGATGTCGTCGATCCACCAGCCCGGTACGATCTGCCGCCCCTCCACCACGCCGCGATTGCGCATCATCTCGCCGAAGCGCAGCAGGTCGCGCGCGGTGACGGAGATACCGCCGGCGAGGCGGCCCATGCCGTGGCTGTCCAGCGTCAGCGAGCCGTCCTCCTCGGCGCCCAAGGGCTGCCAGAGATACTCGGAGAGGATGCGATGGTAGGGCATGCCGCAGGCGCGCTCATAGACCCAGCCGAGCACCTCGGTGTTGGTGGAGACGTAGTGGAACACCTTGCCATGCGGCTTGCCGGTGCCGCGGAGCGTGGCGAGATAGGTCCGCTGATGGCCAGGCTCGACGCCGGGCGGTGGCACGTCCCAGCCTGACGAGAAGCGGTAGCGCGCGACGTCGCCGGCCGGGTCCTCGTAGTCTTCTTCGAATTGGATCGCGACCGTCATGTCGAGGAGATTGCGGACCGTGCAGGTGCCGTAGACCGAGGTCTCGAGCTCCGGCACATAGCGCACTACCCTCGCCTCCGGATCGACCAGGCCGCGCGCGGCCAGCACGCCGCCGAGCGTGCCGGCGACCGCCTTGCTGATCGAGCAGATCAGATGCGGCGTGGTCACGCTCATGCCGTCGCCGTACCATTCGTGGATCAGCGTGCCTCGGTGCATGACGAGTAGCGTATCGGCAAACGTCTCGCGCAACGTGGCTTCGATGGTGGTCGCCTTGCCGTCGGGCGCGGTGTAGCCGAGTTTTGCCAATTCGCGCGGCGCGCTCGCGATAGGCGTCGGATGTGCCGACCGGCGGATTTCGGCGGTCGGCAGCACTTCGCGGGTGTGGGTAAAGCCCCAGCGGATGGCTGGAGAGCTGCGCCAATTGGCGCGGGTCACCTGGGCTTCGGGCGCGGGCGGGCTGCCGCGCATGATCTCGGTCGGTCGCATCTCGATCCCTCCGCAGAACGCGATCCCGGCCCCGATGCCGGGAATGGCAATGGGAAGACTGCACGCCGGCCCCATCGGGCGTTATCGAGATCCGGCAATATTTTGCTGGACAGGCGCGATAGCCATGCCAGTCTGGCGTGGTTCTTGCTGGCTGCTCGGTTACCGGATTCCGACGTATTGTCATGGCCTTAAGCGCAACTCTTCCGATTCAAGACTCGGCTGCCAGCCTGTTTCAGGCGAGTAGCAACGATGTGGACGAGCATTGCGCGGCGCTCGGCCGCTGGCGGCTGAGCTACGACCAGATCAGTGCCGGCGCGTTCATGGGAAGCTTTACCCAGCTCTCCCTGCCGCGCGTCGAGGTGTTTCGCGAGATCACCAGCCAGCAGGTCCGCCAATACGGTCAGCTCGGTGCCGACAGCTTTGGCATCGGGCTGCGCTGGCACGGCGACGGCGAGATCAATTGCAACGGCGCCAGCGTCGCAGGCACCCAGGTGATCGCCTGCATCGACGCCGAGGTCGACATGTGCACGCCGAAAGCGTTCGAGTTTCGCGGCGTCGTCACCAGCGCGGCGCTGATCGAGGAGCTGGCTGCCAACCTCGACGTCGAGCTGCCACGCGCGGTCTGGCACCAGCTGCGGGCGATGGAGATGGCCGATGCGCCGGTCGCGCGGCTGCGCCAGCTTCTCACGGCGATCCAGGAGACCATCACAAAGGCGCCCGGGCGTTTCGACGATCCGGCCGCCCGGCAGGCGCTGGAAGATGCCCTCCTCGTCGAGATCATGGACATGCTGCCGACGGCGCGCTCTGCCGATCCCGGCCGCAGCGCTGCAGCGCGCAAGCGCACCGTCGACCGCGCCCGCGCGCTGATGCATGGCAGCGGCGACCGCTCCCTCTCCCTGCTTGAGGTCTGCAAGGCCGTCGGCGCCAGCCCACGCAAGCTCGGCTATTGCTTCCAGGAAGTTCTGGGCACGAGCCCGATGCATTATTGGCGCGCGATGCGGCTGAACCGCGTCCGTCGCGACCTCACGCGCGGCGCCGGGACGTCAGTCTATGACGTCGCCGTGCAGCATGGCTTCTGGCACTTCAGCCAGTTCTCGCTCGACTACAAGCGCCACTTCTCCGAGCTTCCCTCGGAGACGCTGCGGCGCGCGAAGCTTACCGCCTGACTCCTGTCAGCGGTGCCGCAGCCGGCGGTTGACCCGGCGCGCCAGATAATCGCCCGCGCTCTGAACCAGCTGCACCAGTGCGATCAGCACGACCACGACGGCCAGCATCATCTCCGGCATGAAGCGCTGGTAGCCGTAGCGGATGCCGAGATCGCCAAGCCCGCCGCCACCGACGGCGCCGACCATGGCGGAATAGCCGAGCAGGCTGACGACTGCGAGCGTCAGCGCCAGCAGCAGGCCGGGCAGCGCCTCGGGGATCAGCACCTTGAACACGATCTGGATCGGCGAGGCCCCGAACGAGGACGCAGTCTCGATCAGGCCGCCATCGACCTCGCGGATCGCGGCTTCCACAAGCCGCGCGATGAACGGCGCCGACGCAATGGTCAGCGGCACGATCGCCGCGGTCGAGCCGATCGAGGTGCCGGCAATCAGCCGCGTAAACGGGATGATGGCGACCACCAGGATGATGAAGGGCGTGGAGCGCGTCGCATTGACGACGATGCCGAGCACGCGATTGACGGCGGGAGCTGCGAACAGCTCGCCCTTCCGGCTGGTCGCAAGAAACACGCCGAGCGGCAGGCCGAAGGCGGTGCCGAGCAGCGCCGCGATGCCGACCATGTACAGGCTCTCTCCCGTGGCCTGGATAATCAGATTGATGAGTTCAGGCGACATAGCCGAGACGCTCCGCCGAGAATTGGTATTGAGACAGCCAGGCCAGCGTGCGCGTTGCTGCGCCCTCGCCGCCAGAAATGCCAATGGGTATGCCGAGCACCAGCGAGCCCACATGCTGCCCGCCGATCTCGTCGATGCGCGCCGACAGCAGCGAGACGTCGAGGCCGAGCTCGCGGGCGAGCCGCGCGATCAGCGTATCGCCCGCCCCTGCCCCGCGCACCTGGACGCGGATCACGGCGTGGCTGCCCGGCTCCTGCACGATCCGGCTGGCCAGCGAGACCGGCAGGCTGTCGCCGGTCACCTCGGCCAGGAAGGACTGCGTGATCGGATGCTTCGGGTGGGTGAAGATATCGGCGACGTGGCCGCTCTCGACGACATGGCCGGCATCGAGCACGACGACTTCCTTGGCGAGTTGGCGCACGACGGACATTTCATGGGTGATCAGCACGATCGTCACCCCGAGCTCGCGGTTGATGTTGGCGAGCAGGTCGAGGATGGCGCGCGTGGTCTGCGGATCGAGCGCCGAGGTCGCCTCGTCCGACAGCAGCACGCTCGGCCGCGTCGCCAGCGCCCGGGCAATGCCGACGCGCTGCTTCTGGCCGCCGGACAGTTCTGAGGGGTAGCGGTCGTGCTTGTCGGCGATGTCGACGAGGTCGAGCAACTCGGCCACGCGCGCGCGGATGTCGGCTTTTGACCAGCCGGCGATCTCCAGCGGCAGCGCAATGTTGTTGGCGGCGGTGCGCGACGACAGCAGGTTGAAATGCTGGAAGATCATGCCGATCGACCGCTGCGCCAGCCGCAACTCGCGGCCAGCGAGCACCGAGATGTCTCTGTTATCGACAACCACGCGTCCCGTGGTCGGCTTCTCCAGGCCGTTGATCAGCCGAACCAGGCTTGACTTGCCGGCGCCGGAGCGGCCGATCACGCCTGTGATGGAACCGCGCGCGATCTCGAAGTCGATGCCTTGCAGCGCGTTGACGCCGGGCTTGCCGCGATAGGCCGGATAGGTCTTCGAAATATTCTCGAACCGGACCATCGCCTCCGGCTGAGCCGCGGCGTCTTGGATCTCGACCGGCTCTCCGATCACCAGCGATGGGTGCGCATTCATGGAAGCGGCTTTCATGCACGATATTTAGCTCGGTCGCCCGGAAGGCGCACGAAAACAAGGTCTCTCGCTGTCCAAGCGACGGAGGGTGGAACAAGGCAGTCGCCCAACGGCGCCGCTGCGCTGCAACACACCATCGCCTTTTCCGGTCTTTCTTGCAATTTCAGATATTTGCGGGGAGTTGGGCGAAGTTTTCCCAATCCCCCGACTGGAAAGAAAATTCATCTGCCGGGGGTATCCGCCTGCGGCGGGCTTACCGGACCATTGCGAGCCAGGGCAGCACGATCAGCAGCAGCCCTGCGAAATAGAGCCCCCCGAAGATCAGGCCAAAACCCCAGAACTGGCCCTTCCCGATATAGCCGCTGCCGTAATACATCGGCGCCGGCCCGGTGGCGTAAGGCGAGATCACGCCCATCAGGCCGAGCGAATACATGCAGAGCGCGGCGAGTGTCGGGACCGGCAGATCGGGGATGCCGGAGCCGACAGCGAGCACCACCGGCAGCACGGCCGCCGCATGCGAGGTGATGCTCGAGAAGAAATAGTGGATCCAGAAGAACAGCGCGACCAAGAGGATCATCGCGGTCGATGGCGTGAGCCCTGTGAGCGGTTTGGCGAATTCATTGGCGAACCATTTGATGAAGCCGATCTCGTTCAGTCCCGAAGCCAGCGTCAACAGCGAGGTGAAATAGAAGAACACCTCCCAGGCGCTCTTCTCGCTGACGATGTCGGCGAACTCGATCACGCCGGTGACCAGCATCAGCGAGATAACGATGAAGACGACGGTCGTGGCATTGACGAAGTTCGAGCCGAGCAAGGGTACGTGGATGTCCGGGCTCGAGCCCGCGATCCACAGGAACATCGCGAGGATAATCAGCACCAGCATGATCCACTCGTTGCGCGACATCGGCCCCATCTCCGCGAGCTCCTTCGCCGCCCATTCGGAAATCTCGGGGCTGCGCTTCACCTCCGGCCGGCAGATCGCGTAGCTGAGCAGCGGCACGAGGATCATCAGGAGGATGCCGAGCGGCGCGAAGCCGATGAACCACTGGCCCCAACTGACATCGACGCCGACCGTCTTCTTGGCGATCGCGAGTGCTGCTGCGTTCGGTGCCAGCGCAGTGAAGAACAGCGAGCTCGTGATCGCGGTCGCCGCGAAGGCGGTCCACATCACGTAAGTGCCGATCTTGCCGGCGGTCGGTCCCGGTTCGGAGCCGTAGATGCGCGGGATGTTGCTGATGATGGGATAGACGATGCCGCCGCTGCGCGCGGTGTTGGACGGCGTTGCGGGTGCAAGCAGGAAGTCCGACATCGCGACCGCATAGCCGAGGCCGAGCGTGTTGGTGCCGAGGCGCCGCACCAGCACCAGCGCGATGCGCCGGCCAAGCTGGCTCTTGCGATAGCCGATCGAGAACACGAAGGCGCCGACGATCAGCCACACCGTGCTCTCGGCAAAGCCGGCGAGCATCCAGCGCAGCGATTTGCCGGGATCGGCATCGATATAGCCGCCGACGCCGGCGACCGTCAGCCCGATCAGGCCGACCGCGCCGACCGGCATCGATTCCAGGATCAGCCCGGTGATGACGGCCGCGAACACGGCAAAATAGTGCCACTGATTGACGTTGAGACCTGCCGGCACTGGCCACAGATAAATCGCCAGCCATACCACCAGCGGCGCGATCAGCTTCCAGCGATGCATTCTCGGTCCCTCCCGCGGCGCGCGCGGGATCGCTGACCGAGCCGCTGCCGCCAAAGCCTGTTACGGCACAGATCGGCGGGCGTTTCAATGCCTGCACGAAGCCGCCTAGCCCTCTGTACCCGTCTTGGCGAGCGGCGCCGGCGGTGCCATGAGAGAGCGGCGGTCGGATTCGACGACTCGGTTACGGCCCTGCCCCTTGGCCTGATACAGCGCAGCGTCGGCAGCCGCTACCAGCATGTCGCCCTTCGGCACATGGAGTGGCGTCACGGCCAGGCCGATCGACGCCGTGATGTGGCGCAGCGGCGCGCCGTTGGGGATTTCGACATGCATCGCCCTGACAGCATCGAGCACGGCATTGGCGCGCGCGAGCGCGGCATCGATATCGGCGCCCGGCATCAGCACCAAAAATTCCTCGCCGCCGAAGCGGCCGACGATATCGGTCTTGCGGATCGTCTTCTCGAGCACAGTGCCGAGCTCACGCAGCACCGCGTCGCCGGACTCGTGGCCAAAGGTGTCGTTGATCTTCTTGAAATGGTCGACGTCGATGATCAGCAGCGCCATCGTCTCGCCGGTGCGCATCGCACGGCCGGATTCACGCGCCAGCGCGTCCTCGAGGAAACGGCGGTTGTAGAGCCCGGTAAGCTGGTCGCGGATGGCCTGGCTGCGCAACTGCTCGCGAAGCTGCAGGTTGGCGAGCGCCAGCGAAATCTGCTCGGCCAGCATCGTTGCGAGCTGATCGGTATCGTCGGCAAACGACGTGCCGGCGGCCTCGCGATAGAGCACGCCGAGCAGCGTGTTCTGCGCGATCAGCGGCTGGCAGAGGTAAGTGCCGATTCCGGCCTCGCAGCAGGCGTGGCCGCATACGAGGCCCTGGCTCGCCTCCGAGACCGGGAACTTGGTGCCGCGGCGCAACGCCCAGCAATCGTCGAGAGCGAATGCCTGCGCGGTCGAGGTCACCTCGCCCCAGCGCGGCCCGCGGGTCACGCCGTCGCGGGCATCGTTCATCAGGTACAGCGCACCGGCCTCGTCGGGAAACAGGAAGCCGGCATAGGTTTCCACAGCCGCAAAGATCTCGTCCGGCTTCTGGCAGGACTGGAGCACGCCGGAGAGTTCGGTCAAAAGCGCGATTTCCTTGGTGCGGATCTCGGATGCCTTCAGCGATGACGTCAGCCGCGCGTTGGTGTCCTGCAATTGCCTGGCATGCTCGGCGCGTTCGGCTTCCGCCAGCATCACGTCGGTCTTGTCCTGGACGATCCAGAGGATCTCGCCCTCGCCGCCGCGCCCCGAGGGCAGCGGCTTGCCATGGGCGTCGATCAGGACCGTGGAGCCGTCCTTGCGGCGCAGGTGAAGCTGCGCGGCGCTCGCCATCGCGCTGTCGCGGATCTTGGTCAGCGTCGCGCCGAAGACCTGACTGTCGGCGTCGGATGCGAGCAGCGATTCCACCGTTTCGTTCTGGAGCTCGTCGGACGATCGTCCGCACAACTCGGCGACGCGCCGGTTGCTGCGCAGGATCTTGTGCCCGCGGGTGAACAGGATGCCGGCCAGGGGATTGTCGACCAGTGCGCGCTGCTCGGCGTCGAGCGCCATGAGGTTCCCAAACAGCCGGCGCGAGCGGAGGCCAATGCCCGCAATCAACGCGATCAGCAGCGTGATCACGGCTCCGCTGGCGAGCACCAGATCAGGCACGACATGGTCGACCGCATAGATCGATCCCGGCCGGGCATTGAACACGAGGCGCCAGACCCGCTCGCCGACGACCAGCGAACGATCGGCCGCGACGCCGCCGGGCTCGGCGACTTGCGAGACCAGGCTGACGTTCGGCTCGGTGCTGTTGTACATCAGCGTCGAGGCCGCGGTCGGGTCCTCCGCCTCGCCGCTGATGGTGCCGTCCCTGGCCTGCTTGGCATAGCCGCGATCGACGATCTGCACCTGCATCTGCTGCAGCGAGCGCGGATCGAGCACGCCGCGCATCAGATCGTTCATGCGATAGACCGAGGCGACGAAACCGCGCAATGCGGCAACACGCTGCGACGGGGTCTGGGCCGGCTCGCCCGCGCGATAGATCGGTGCGCGCAGGATGAAGCCGAGGCCGCCCGAGCGATCCTGCACCAGCTTGACCGGCGGTGTCGCGACGATGCGGCCCGTCTCGGCCGTACGCCGCAGGGAATCGAGTTGCGCCGGATTGGCTGCGGCGTCGAAGCCGAGCGCATCCTCATTGCCGCGTATCGGCTCGACGAATTCGACGATGTCGTAGACCGCGCGCTTGCCGGGCGGCTTCAGCGCGAAATCGGGCTGGCCTGCGGAATCCACGCTGCCGTCGGCGCGCACTTCGGCAAGGAATGCGTCGAGACCGTCTGGTGTGACATGACGGAGCGCTTGCAGCGCCTGGAAACCGGGATAGCGGCGGCCGAGGTCGAGCACGTCGATGTAGCGGCGGAACTGCGCCCGGTCGACGGTTCCGCCGATCGAGGCATAGAGCCCCTGCATGCTGACCAGCACCTCGGCATGGGTGCGCAGGCGTTCACCGACGGCTGCGGAGATATCGGCGGCGTCGGCGCTGAAGCGGCGCTGCATTTCGGCGGCAAGCATCCTTTCGGACAGCACGCGCGCCGCGAAGGTCAGCGAAAGCCCAACAACGAGAATGGCACCGGTCGCGGCGATGGTTCGCGTCCGCGCCGATCCCAACATGCCCCGCAATGCCATGGCTGCAATCCCTTAACCACAAGCGCCCACCCCTGGGCAGAAACATGCGGGGTGGATATCGCAGGCGGCATTGAGAATGGGTTTGCGGCGCGTCTCTCCTGTGCAAAGCGGTAAAGAAAGGGTTGGCTACCTTCCTCTAAACTTAGGTTTGCGCCGCGTCAGGAACGCTTCGACGCCCTCCTTGTGGTCTTCGCTGAGGCTCGCCAGCGCGAACTGGTCGATATCCATGTGGCTGGCGAGATCGTCGAGCGCATGCGCGAGCCGGTTGACGGTCAGCTTCGTCATCGCGACCGAGAGCGGCGGCTGTGCGGCGACCTTCCACGCGAGCTCCATCGCCGCGTCGAACGCCTTGCCGGGATCGACGACCTGCTCCACCAGGCCCCATTGATAGGCCTCGTCAGCCGAGATGCGCTCGTCGGCCAGGATCACCGCCTGCTTGGTGCGGGCCGGCCCCATCAGATGCAGCATGCGCGGGATGCTCTGCCAGCTCATGTTCATGCCGAGCCCGATCTCGGGCACGCGCAGATGCGCATCGCTGCCCATCACGCGAAAGTCGAGCGCGACCGCAAGCGCCACACCGCCGCCGACGCAAAAGCCTTCGATCGCAGCGATGGTGATCTGCTCCATCTCCTGCCAGGCATGGGTGAGCCGCGGTCCGAGCTTGAGATGCCGCCGCAGCGCACCAAGATCCATCTCCTTGCGCGAGCGCCCTTCGGCGTCCTTCAGGTCGAAGCCGGCGCTGAATGCGCCCGCATTGCCCGTCAACACCACGGCGGTCGTCGCCGCATCATCCTCGAAGCTGCGCGCCGCCGCCGTGAGCTGGCGCATCGCCTCCGGCGACAAGGCGTTGATGCCATCATGGCGGTCGAACCGCACCACCGCGATCCGCCCCTCGGGACCGAGGCCCTTCTCGATCTTGACGAAGTCTTTCATGGCGCTTCTCCGAAGCTGATTTTTGCCTGATCGTAGCGCACAAACGCCGTCACGAATACGTGGCTGGATTGCGCTGCAACGAACCCTCGACAGGCAGGGAAGGTTTCGCTTAATCTTTCGCCATGAGCCACGATCACGACCACCATCATCAGCACGACCACGATCATTCGGAACTGTCGGAGACCGAGCTGCGCGTGCGCGCGCTCGAGACGATTCTGACCGAAAAAGGCTATGTCGAGCCGGCCGCGCTCGACGCCATCATCCAAGCCTACGAGACCAAGATCGGTCCGCATAACGGCGCGCGCGTCGTCGCCAAGGCCTGGAGCGATCCGGCGTTCAAGAAGGCGCTGCTGGAGGACGGCAGCAAGGCGATCGGAACGCTCGGCCACGTCAGCCGCGTCGGCGACCATCTCGTCGTGGTCGAGAATACGCCCGAGCGTCACAACATGGTCGTGTGCACGCTGTGCTCCTGCTACCCCTGGGAAATGCTCGGGCTGCCGCCGGTCTGGTACAAGGCCTCGCCCTACCGCTCGCGCGCGGTTAGGGACCCGCGCGGCGTGCTCGCCGATTTCGACGTGACGCTGCCGAAGGACATGGAGATTCGGGTCTGGGATTCTACCGCGGAGACGCGCTTCCTGGTGCTGCCGATGCGCCCCGCGGGCACCGAAGGCTGGAGCGAGGAGCAACTCGCCGATCTCGTTACGCGAGACTCGATGATCGGTACGGGATTCCCCAGGACGCCCGGAGCCCCGTCGTGAACGGCGTCCACGACATGGGCGGCATGGACGGTTTTGGCAAGGTCGAGCCCGAGCCGAACGAGCCGATGTTTCACGAGGCGTGGGAGTCCCGCGTGCTGGCGATGGTGCGCGCGATGGGCGCGGCCGGCGCGTTCAACATCGACACCTCGCGCTTCTATCGCGAGACACTGCCGCCGCATGTCTACCTCTCCAGCTCCTACTACAAGAAGTGGTTTCTCGGTCTCGAGGAGATGCTGATCGAGAAGGGTTACCTCACCCGCGAGGAAGTCGCCGCCGGCCATGCGATGCAGCCCGGCAAGGCGCTCAAGCACGGCAAGTTCGACCTCGCCAATGTCGAGCGCATCATGGTGCGCGGCAAGTTTGCCCGCCCTGCGCCTGCGCCGGCCAGGTTCAACATCGGCGATCGCGTCCGTGCGAAAAACATCCATCCGACCACGCACACGCGGCTGCCGCGCTATGTGCGCGGGCATGTCGGCGTGGTCGAGCTGAACCACGGCTGCCACGTGTTTCCGGATTCGGCGGCGATGGAGCTCGGCGAGAACCCGCAATGGCTCTACACGGTCGTATTCGAAGGCCGCGATCTCTGGGGCGCGGATGGCGATCCGACGCTGAAAGTCTCGATCGACGCGTTCGAGCCCTATCTGGATCCGGCGTGATGAGCAGCAAGGCTGCTGCCGCCGCGACGGCGGCCATTCCGAGCATTCCGCGCGATGACGACGGCCCGGTGTTCCGCGCACCCTGGGAAGCGCATGCCTTTGCGATGGCACTGACGCTGCACGACCGCGGCGTGTTCACCTGGCCGGAATGGGCCGCAGCATTGGCCTCCGAAATCAAGCGCGCGCAGGCCGCCGGCGACCCCGACACCGGCGAGACCTACTATCTGCACTGGCTCGCGACGCTGGAAGGGCTGGTGGCGCGCAAAGGCGTCGCATCGACGGAAACCCTGCATCGTTACCGCGACGCCTGGGACCACGCGGCGGATCGCACGCCGCACGGCAAGCCGATCGAGCTGCGGGACGAGGATTTTCGGTAGGCCTCCGTCATTGCGAGCGGAGCGAAGCAATCCAGAATCTCTCCGTAGAGGCAGTCTAGATTGCTTCGTCGCAAGGGCTCCTCGCAATGACGGCGGAATTACCTTCCCACCACAAACTCCCGCCACCCCTTCGCCCGCAAGCTGCACGCCGGACACTCCCCGCAGCCATACCCCCACTCGTGCTGCGCGCCGCGTTCGCCGAGATAGCAGGTGTGAGACTGTTCCCGGATGAGATCGACGAGTCCCGCGCCGCCGAGGTCATGCGCCAGCTTCCACGTCGCCGCCTTGTCGATCCACATCAGCGGCGTATGAAGCTCGAACTTGCGGGCCATGCCGAGCGAGAGCGCAGCCTGCATCGCGCGAATGGTGTCGTCGCGGCAATCGGGGTAGCCGGAATAGTCGGTCTCGCACATGCCGCCGACGATGTGGACGATGCCGCGCCGGTAGGCCAACGCCGCGGCGAAGGTCAGGAACACGAGATTACGGCCGGGCACGAAGGTGTTGGGCAACCCATCGGCGCCCATCGCGATCGCGACATCGCGCGTCAGCGCGGTCTCGGAGACAGCCGCCAGCGTCGGGATCGACAGCGTATGGCTCTCGCCAAGCTTTGCGGCCCAATCCGCGCGAAGACCCTTGATGCCCTCGAGCAACTGGTCGCGGCAATCGAGCTCGACAGCGTGGCGTTGCCCGTAGGCGAACCCCAGCGTTTCCACGCGCGCAAATCGGCTCAGCGCCCAGGCGAGGCAGGTGGTGGAATCCTGGCCGCCGGAGAACAGCACCAGCGCGGTTTGTGATGAAAATGCGTCACTCATGGCCCGCGCTTTAGCACTGCGGAAGCGGCCCGCCAATCGGTGGAAATCGGCCTGTTCCGCATGCCGGTGCTGGGATCGGCGGCCCGCTTTTGGCATAAGGTTCTGGACCCAGGAGACTGCCCCGCAATGACCCCTTCCCGCGACATTTCCCGCCTGATCGAGATCATGGCCGCGCTGCGCACGCCGGTGACCGGCTGCCCCTGGGACCTCGAGCAGAATTTCGCGACCATCGCGCCCTACACGATCGAGGAAGCGCATGAGGTGGTGGACGCCATCGACCGCGGCGATCTCGACGATCTCAGGGAGGAGCTCGGCGACCTCCTGCTGCAGGTGGTGTTCCACGCCCAGATGGCCTCTGAGCAGAACGCGTTTGCGTTCGGCGATGTCGTCGAAGCCATCACCCGCAAGATGATCCGCCGTCATCCCCACGTCTTTGCCGACAAGGACGGCAATCTCGCCGCCTCCCACGTCAAGGAAGTCTGGGACCGCATCAAGTCCGAAGAAAAGGCCGAGCGCGCCGCGCGCCGGCCGCCGGAGGCGTCGCCGCCACACAACTCGCTGCTGTCGGGCGTCAAGGCCGGCCAGCCCGCGCTGACGCGCGCGATGGAGCTGCAGCGCAAGGCCTCGACCGTCGGCTTCGACTGGAACGATCCGCGCGCAGTGCTGCAAAAAATCCGCGAGGAAGCCGACGAGATCGAGGCGGCGCTGGATCGCAACGACAAGCAGGAGATCGCGGAAGAAACCGGCGACCTGATGTTCGCCCTCGTCAACCTCGCCCGCCATGTCGACGCCGATCCGGAAGCCGCGCTGCGCGCGACCAACGCGAAGTTCGAGCGGCGCTTTGCGTTCATCGAACGGGCGCTGGAGGCGCAGGGCCGGACATTGGAGCAGGCATCGCTGGCGGAGATGGATGCGCTGTGGAACGAGGCGAAGGGTGACGAGCAGAACGCTCCTGCTGCCCAGAGCAGCAATGGAGCGCGCGGCTAATTCCGCTGTTGTCGCGGCGAAGGCCGGGATCCATTACCCCGACCGTACATGTTGAAGCAGGCTGGAGCCACCAGCGTGCCAATTCCAGCCGTCCATGGTCATGGGTCCCGGATCTGCGCTTACGCTTGTCCGGGACGACGTGGGGAGAGATCACGCCACGCGCGGCACGGCGTCGAACCTGTTCACCACGATATCCCGCTTGGTCTCGTCCACCCGCACGGTCATGTCGAAGCGGCCGTCGTGCAGCTCCTTGGCCAGCACCTCGGAATTGCGGTGCAGCCAGGAGATGCCGGCGCCGTCGGCGGCGTCGATGGAGAGGTCGAGCGTGGTGCGCGTGGCCGCCAGCCGTTCCTCGATCGTGGCGAGCAGTGCGTCGATCCCCTCGCCTGATACAGCCGAGACCAGCATGGCCGGATGATCCTCCGGTCGGCGTGCGGCGATGTTGAGCAGCTCTTCGCGTTGCTCGGCATCGTAACGGTCGATCTTGTTCCAGACCTCGATGATGCGACCGGAATCGTCGGGGTTGATACCGAGCTGGCGCAGCACCGCGTCGACGTCGCTCTGCTGCGCTTCGGCATCCTCGTGCGAGATGTCGCGCACATGCAGGATGACGTCGGCCTCCAGCACCTCTTCCAGCGTGGCGCGGAAGGCGGCGACGAGCTGGGTCGGCAAATTGGAGATGAAGCCGACGGTGTCCGACAGCATCGCCTTGCCGCCATGCGGCAGCGTCAGCGCGCGTAAGGTGGGATCGAGGGTTGCAAACAGCATGTCGGCGGCCTGCACGTCGGCACGGGTCAGGCGGTTGAACAGCGTCGACTTGCCGGCATTGGTGTAACCGACCAGCGCGACGACGCGATACGGCACGCGCTGACGGCCGGCGCGATGCAGCCGCCGCGTCGCCTGCACCTTCTTCAGCTCGCCCTCGAGCTTGGAGATGCGCTCCTGGATCAGGCGGCGGTCGGCCTCGATCTGCGTCTCGCCGGGACCGCCCATGAAGCCGAAACCGCCGCGCTGGCGCTCGAGATGGGTCCACGATCGCACCAGGCGCGAGCGCTGGTAATTGAGATGCGCAAGCTCGACCTGGAGCGAGCCCTCCTTGGTCTTGGCGCGGCGGCCGAAGATTTCCAGAATGAGCCCGGTGCGGTCGAGCACCTTGGCGTGCAGCTCCTTCTCGAGATTACGCTGCTGGATCGGCGCCAGCGCGCAATCCATCACCACGAGCTCGGCGTCGAGGCTCTTGGCCAGCGCGGCGATCTCCTCGACCTTGCCCTTGCCGATATAGGTCGCGGGCCGGATCTGGCTGATCGGCGCGATGATGGCGTCGGCAACGACGAGATCAATGGCGCGCGCGAGGCCGGCGGCTTCGTCGAGCCGGGCCTCGGCGTCGCGCTGGATGTGACTCTCCGATTGCGCGTCGGCACCGCCTGCGCGCACTCGCAAATAGGGGCCGATGACAAGCACCCGCCCCGTCTGCTTAGCCCCTGCCGACCGCGGACGGTCGGCATCCCCGTCGAAATTCCGGGGTTCCAATCAGATCACTCTCAAGCCGGCTGATCCTCGCCGCCTTCGAACAGCTGGATCGGAGCGCCCGGCATGATGGTCGAGATCGCATGCTTGTAGACGAGCTGCGAATGACCGTCGCGCCGAAGCAGCAAACAGAAATTGTCGAACCAGGTCACGATGCCCTGGAGCTTCACTCCGTTGACCAGAAAGATCGTCAGTGGCGTTTTGGTTTTGCGAACGTGATTGAGGAAAGTGTCCTGTAGGTTTTGTGCGCGGTCTGCCGCCATTGTTTTTTTCTCGCTTTGAGTTTCTTTTTATTGCGCCGGTCGTGACCCTGTTTTCAAAAAAGAGGCCTTCTTCCGGTTGCCGTCCCTCATGAGATCCCCCTCGGAGGAACGGCACGTCAATTAGAGGACAGGTCGGCTTGTTAGGCAAGCCGCTTGACGCGGCAGGGCCTGCTCGATTGCCCCGAAAAACTACGGAAATCGATGATTTTTCTCGCTTATCCCTGCGGTCTGACCGGGGCGCCGGGGCCTCAGCCGACGCCCAGCGCCTTCAACTTCCGATGCAGCGCCGAACGTTCCATGCCAACAAACTCGGCCGTGCGAGAAATATTTCCTGAAAAACGGCTGATCTGGGCAATCAAATAGTCGCGCTCGAACACTTCGCGAGCCTCGCGCAACGGCAGGCCCATGATGTGCTCGCCATTGTTGCTGGTCGGCATCGCCGGCACCATCGAGCCGACATCCTGCGGCAGCATATCGGCGGTGATAATCACCTCCGGTCCGCCCGCGGCCAGAATCATGACTCTCTCAACGTTGTTGCGGAGCTGGCGCACATTGCCCGGCCAGACATGCGATTGCAGCACCGCCATCGCGTCCTGCCCGATCTGCCGCTTGGGCAGGCCGCTGCCGGCCGAGATCTGCTCCATGAAATAGTCGATCAGCTCCGGAATGTCCTCGCGCCGCTCCGAGAGCGCGGGCACGCGGATCGGCACCACCGAAAGCCGATGATAGAGATCCTCGCGGAAACGGCCGACCGCGATCTCCTCCTCGAGGTTGCGCGCGGTCGAGGAGATGATTCGGACGTCGACCTGAACCTTGCCGGTGCCGCCGACGCGCTGGAACGACTGCTCGACCAGCACGCGCAGGATCTTGTTCTGGGTCTCGCGCGGCATGTCCGCAATCTCGTCGATGAACAGCGTGCCGCCATGGGCTTCCTCGAGTGCACCCGCCTTGCGCGGCTGCTCGCCGTTGGACTGCTCGACGCCGAACAGCTCGTGCTCCATCCGCTCCGGCGTGATCGCGGCGGCATTGATGACGACGAAGGGGCCGTCGGCGCGGCCCGAGGCCGTGTGCAGCGTACGGGCGGCCAATTCCTTGCCCGCGCCGGCGGGGCCGACGATCAGGATACGGCTGTTGGCCTTGGCCGCGCGCTCGATGGTCTGGCGCAGCTGGTTCACGCTCGGGGAACGGCCGACGAGCTGGCTGGCGCTCGGCGCGAGCTGTTTCAGCTCCTTGACCTCGCGCTTGAGCCGCGAGTTTTCCAGCGCGCGGGTGGCGACCAGGATCAGCCGGTCCGCCTTGAACGGCTTCTCGATGAAGTCATAGGCCCCGCGCTTGATCGCGGCGACCGCGGTCTCGATGTTGCCGTGGCCGGAGATCATCACGACAGGCAGATCGGCATTGTCCTTCTTGACCTGCTCGAGCAGCTGCAAGCCGTCGAGCTTGGAGCCCTGCAGCCAGATGTCGAGGAACACCAGATGCGGCCGGCGATTGGCGATTTCGGCCAAGGCCGAGTCGCTGTCGCGTGCGGTTCGGGTGACGAAACCCTCGTCCTCGAGGATGCCCGCAACGAGATCCCGAATATCGGCCTCATCATCGACAATCAGAATTTCACTTGCCATGGGGTCGCGCCTATCTTGTCAGATGCCTGATGAGGCTTCGATTTTCGTTGAATCATTGGTCTTTTCAGCGGGCTCTTTGGTTTCGCCCGCCGGCTCTTTTGTTTCCTGCGCCTGCTCGGCTCCCTCGGCCTTCTTGGCCTCGCCGGAGATCGCAAAGCGCATCCGCATCCAGGCGCCGCGCTGGCCTTCGCGGAAGTCGGAGGCGTCCTTCAGCTCGATGCGGCCGCCATGGTCTTCCAGCACGCGGCCGACGATAGCGAGGCCAAGGCCGGTGCCCTTGGCGCGCGTCGTCACATAGGGCTCGAGCAGCCGCGAACGCGCGACCTTGGGCAGGCCGATGCCGTTGTCGACGACGTCGATCAGCACGTCCTCGTCCTCGCGCGACACCACGACGTCGATACGGCCTTTGCCGAGCTCCTCCGCCGGGACCTGCTCGATCGCCTCGGTGGCGTTCTTGATGATGTTGGTGACCGCCTGCGAGATCAGCCGCCGGTCGAACTGGGCGCGCAGCGGATCGTCCCTGAACTCGGCCTCAATCTCGATCTCGGGATGGGCAACCTTCATCAGGAACACCGCCTGCCGCACGGTGTCGGCGACGTCCTCGCCTTCCATCACGGGCTTCGGCATCCGCGCAAAGCGCGAGAACTCGTCGACCATGCGCCTGATATCGTCGACCTGGCGCACGATGGTGTCGGTGCACTGCTCGAAGATCTGCTTGTCCTTGGCCTCGGTAATGTCCTTGCCAAATTTGCGGCGGATGCGCTCGGCGGAGAGCTGGATCGGCGTCAGCGGGTTCTTGATCTCGTGGGCGATGCGGCGCGCGACATCGCCCCAGGCCGAGGTGCGCTGCGCCGACACCAGCTCGGTGATGTCATCGAGCGTGATGATGTAGCTGTCGTGCGGCTGGTTCTTCTCGGCGCTGACGCGCACTGAAAGATTTCGCTCGGTGCCGTCGCGCGTGATCGTGATCTGGCCCTGCACCAGGCGCTGGGTCCCTTCCCGCGACGTCTTCATCATCTCGTCGAGCTCGGGCAGCACGTCGGAGAGCGGATGGCCGAGCGTCTCGGCCTCGGAATGCCCGATCAGCTTCTCGGCGGAGCGGTTGAGGATGCCGACGCTGCCCGAGGTGTCGACGCCGATAATGCCGGCGCTTGCAGAGGACAGCACGGCCTCGATGAAGCGGCGGCGGCTGTCGATGAGGTCGCTGGCGTTGACGAGCTCGTCGCGCTGGCTGCGCAATTCCTGCGTCATCTTGTTGAAGGTCTCGCCGAGCTGGGCGAGATCGCCTTCCGATTGATGCACGGGCACCTTCACATGGAGGTCGCCGGTCGAGACGGTGTGGGCCGCGTTCATCAGCCGCCGGATCGGCGCCACCAACGAGTTGGCGAAGTTCAGGCCGATCAGCACAGAGGCCATCAGGATGGTCAGCGCGATCACCGCAAACATCAGCGCAAACGCCACCTGAATGCCGAGCCGGCGCGACTCGATCTGGGCGTATTCGGCGACGCTGATCTCGGTCTGCTTGAGCTGACTGACGACCTTCGGATCGAGTGGCCGTGCCACGTACAGGAAGGTGTCGCTGAAGGCGCGCAGGCGGATCACTGCCGCGACGTAGCTCGCATCAGGCAGCACCGCGATCTCGGGCTCGGATTCGTTGACGTTGCTGAGGAAGTCCGGCGCCGGGGGCGAATAGGCCAGTCGCATGCCGGTGTCAGCGGACTCCAGGATATTGGTGTTCTTGTCGATGATCATCGCGCCCGGCAGATTGCGGGAGCCGGCGCTGGCGGTCAGCAGCTCGCGGAACGACCGGCGATCCTGGTCGTAGAGTGGCCTTGCATGGGCGATGTCATTGGCCATGCCAATGATGTCGCCGCGGATCAATTGCGCATGGTCCTGCATGTAGGCCCGTGCGATATCCAGCGAGTTCTGGATGACTTCCTTGGTCGGCCCCGAGAACAGCCGGTCGAGACCGCGTTCGAGCGTGACGTTGGCGACGACGGAAACAAGCACCGCCGGCAGCACCGCGACGATCGAGAACAGGCTGACGATCTGGACATGCAGGCGCGCCGCCGCCCTGCCCCGCCGCCGCGCCAGGATCAGCTGCCAGAGCTCGCGCACGATGATGCCGACCAGCAGCAGGATCGTGCCCGCATTGATCAGGTAGAACGAGCGGACCACCTCCGGCGTCGGATCGATCCTGGTGAGGCCGGTGAGGACCAGGAAGGTCAGGAGGCCCGACAACAGCGCCAGCGCCACCGCAAACGGCACCAGCCAGCGCCGCACCGACCAACGCCGGGGCTCTTCCGCTGGGGCCGTGTCAAAGGATGCGGCCGAGGTGTCTGCGCTGGTCATTCCGGCAATGGGGTGCTGAAAACGGGTCCGCGATGGGCGGGTACTGATGTATTCGTACCACATTGTTGCCGAATTGTGACAATTCCACGGCGTCCGCGCCGCGACGGACGAGCGCATCCACAGGGGTGGCGGCCGGAACAGAATCAGGCCATCCCGGCTTGACCCGGCATGGACAGGATTTTTCTCGTGATCACGGTGACGGCGATGCTGCTGCTGATCGTGGCCACTGACCTCTTGGTCAATGGCCCCAGCAGGCAGGACCAGACGGCGGAGATGCCAATACGCAGCCGGTCGTGGCGCGCCTGGTCAGATCCGGCGGAACATTTCAGCCCGATGATGCGGACAGGCTCAGCTCACCTTTGGCAGGGGGAGCTGAGCCGCCGTTCCGAAATTAGCCCCCGCTCCGATACACCTGGATATCGAGATCCCGGATCTTCTTCCGCAGCGTGTTGCGGTTGAGGCCGAGCAGATCGGCGGCGCGGATCTGGTTGCCGCGGGTGGCGGCCAGCGCGGCAGTGAGCAGCGGCACCTCGATCTCCTTGAGGATGCGGTGATAGAGGCCCGGCGGCGGCACGCCGTTCGGGAAGCCCTGGAAGTGCGACGAGAGATAGGCCTCCACCGCACCGCCAAGATTGTCGACGCCCTGCTGGACCGCAGCACCTGGGCTGACCGAGGGCGGCGCGAGCTCGCCGTCGATGACGGAGGCCGTGATCACGTCCTGCGGATAGAGGGCAGCGAGGCGCCGGGCGAGGTTTTCGAGCTCGCGCACGTTGCCGGGCCAGCGATGCTGCTTCAGCCGCTCCAGCGCCAGCGAATCGAGCTTCTTCGGCGGCAGGCCGTCCTTCTCGGCCAGCGCGAAGAAGTGACGGATCAGATCGGGCAGGTCCTCGATACGTTCGCGCAAGGGCGGCAGCCGCAGCGGCACGACGTTGAGGCGGAAGAAAAGATCCTCGCGGAACAGACCCTGCTGGATCAGGACGCGCAGATCCTTGTTGGAGGCCGCGACGATGCGCACGTCCGTCTTGATCGGCGTACGGCCGCCGACCGTGGTGTATTCGCCCTGCTGCAGCACGCGCAGCAGGCGGGTCTGCGCCTCCATCGGCATGTCGCCGATTTCGTCGAGGAACAGCGTGCCGCCCTCGGCCTGCTCGAAGCGGCCCGACGCTCTGGTGTTGGCGCCGGTGAAGGCGCCGCGCTCATGGCCGAACAATTCGGACTCGATGAGGTCGCGCGGGATAGCCGCCATGTTGACCGCAACGAACGGGCCGTTGCGGCGCTTGCCGTAATCGTGCAGCGCGCGCGCCACCAGCTCCTTGCCGGTGCCGGACTCGCCCGTGATCATCACGGTGAGGTCGGTCTGCATGAGCCGCGCGAGCACGCGGTAGATTTCCTGCATCGCCGGCGAGCGGCCGACCAGCGGGATCGCCTCCATCTCGGCGTCGTCGTCAGGCGTCGCGACCCGCTCCTTCGGCTCGGCTAGTGCACGGCCGACGATGGCGATCAGCTCCTTCAGGTCGAAGGGCTTTGGCAGATATTCATAGGCGCCGCGCTCGGAGGCGCGAATCGCCGTCATGAAGGTGTTTTGCGCGCTCATGACGATGACCGGCAAATTTGGCCGCATCTTCTTGATCCGTGGCAGCAGGTCGAAGGCGTTTTCGTCCGGCATCACCACGTCGGTGATGACGAGATCGCCCTCCCCCTGGCTGACCCAGCGCCACAGCGTCGCGGCATTGCCGGTCAGCCTGACTTCATACCCGGCCCGGGAAAGCGCCTGGTTGAGAACCGTGCGGATGGCGGTGTCGTCATCAGCTACGAGAATGCTACCTGCGGGCATCGTTAATCCTCATTTTGCCCCCTGTGATGCAGACGACGACTTCCCGGCAGAGCCGTCGCGACTGCTGTGATCGGGATGTTTCACCGATGTGGAATACATCGGCATCAGGACGCGAAAGGTGGTCTTGCGCGGCTGAGACTCGCATTCGATGATGCCCCCGTGATCGCCAATGATCTTGGCGACCAGCGCGAGACCGAGGCCAGAGCCGGTCTGCTTGGTGGTCACGAAGGGATCGAACAGATTGGGCAGAAGATCGTCCGGCACGCCTGGTCCATTGTCCCTCACGCAGAATTCAAGCGGCAGGGATACCCGGGATTTTTGACCGGGGACCGACAGGCGCACGCCGGGCCGGAACGCGGTGGTGAGCTGGATCTCGGCGTCGGGGACGTCGATCAGCGCTTCGGCGGCATTTTTCACCAGATTGAGGAACACCTGGATCAGCTGGTCCTGGTTGGCCAGCACCGGCGGTAGCGACGGATCGTAATCCTCGATGAAGCGGATGTTGCGAGCAAAGCCCGACTGCGCCAGCCGCTTCACGTGGTCGAGCACCGAATGGATGTTGACGGGGCCGCGCACCACGGGCCGCTCGTCGCCAAATACCTCCATGCGGTCGACCAGCGTCACGATGCGGTCGGCTTCGTCGCAAATCAGGCGGGTCAGCATGCGGTCTTCGGACGAGGCCTGCTGCTCCAGCAGCTGTGCCGCGCCGCGGATGCCGGAGAGCGGGTTCTTGATCTCGTGTGCCAGCATGGCGGCCAGCGCAATCACCGAACGGGCGGCGCTGCGATGGGTGAGCTGCCGGTCCATCTTGTCGGCGATGGAGCGCTCCTGAAGCATCACCACGATGTGGCCGGGCCGTTCGGTGAGCGGCGCGACATGCAGATCGACCTGGCGGTCGCCGCCCATGCGCGGTGTGCCAAGATCGACCTTGTATTCATTGACCGGCGAGTTCGACGAGCGCACCTGGTCGATCAGCGCCAGCAAGGGACTGCCGAACGGCACCAGCTCTTTCAGCGACTGCCGCTTCAAGAACTGCGTCGAGATATCGAAGAACGCTTCGGTCGCAATATTGGCTGCGACGATCTTGCCGTCCGGTCCGATCATCAGCACGGGATTGGGCAAGGCATCCAGGATCGCGTCGCTCTCGGACAGAAGCGGCCGGCGATGGTCAGCAGCTGAGCTCATGCAGCGGCGCTCCATGCGAAATCGTCGAAGGCATCCTGAAGTGAGCGGTGGACGAGGCCCGGATCCTCAGACGTGAGGATGTTCCGGCGCCAGGCCTTCAGCGTCTCGACCGGCGCGCCGCTCGCACCGGCCGCGACATCAAGCGCCCAGCCGAGATGTTTTCGCGCGTGCTTCAGGCCCACGCGCAGGCCATAGAGCGCGCAGACGCCCTCATAGAGCGTGCGGACATAATGCAGCTGCGTTGCGAGCGACGGCGTCGCTTCCGCCGCCCCGCCGTTCAGGCGCCGGCCGATCTCGCCGGGCAGCCAGGGCTGGCCCTGTGCGCCGCGGCCGATCATCACGGCATCGGCGCCGGAAGCTTCGAGCGCCGCGAGCGCCTTCTCGAACGTGGTGATGTCGCCGTTGACGACGAGCGGAATGGAAATGGCGTCTCGCACCGCGCGGATCGCATCCCAATCGGCCTCGCCCTTGTAGAACTGGCAGCGGGTGCGGCCATGCACGGTGACGAGCTTGATGCCGGCGGCCTCCGCGCGACGCGCGAGCTCCGGCGCGTTGCGGGTGCGGTCGTCCCAGCCGAGCCGCATCTTCAGTGTCACCGGAACCTTCACAGCGGCAATTGTGGCCTCGATCAGGCTGACGGCATGATCGAGGTCGCGCATCAGGGCCGAGCCTGACTGGCCGCCGGTGACGTGGCGGGCGGGACAGCCCATGTTGATGTCGATGATGTCGGCGCCCTCGGCCTCGGCGATCCGGGCGCCTTCCGCCATCCAATGCGCCTCGCAGCCGGCGAGCTGGACCACATGCGGCCCGATCCCGGTCGCTTCGCAGCGCAACCGCGACATGCGGTGACCGTTGGCGAGCTCATCGCTGGCCGTCATTTCGGAGATGACCAGACCCGCCCCAAGCTCGGCGGCCAGCCGGCGGACGGGTGAATCCGTCACTCCCGACATCGGTGCCAGGAAGACCGGGGTAGCGATTTCAATATCGCCTATTTTCAACGGCTTAGAGCCTGATCTTGCCGGGCCGGTCACAGCGGTCTCATTGAGTGGACAGGGGCCTCATCGCGCCTGCCATGGCCTATCTTGCGCACAATTCTTGTGCAGTCAAGCGCCATGCCTACAGTTTAGACAGTTCTGCAAATCTTTCAAGTGCAGTGCAGCAAAATGCTGAATCCCACAATCCGGGGAAACCCTCTTTTTTTGCGGACCTGCCGTGCTAGAGGCATGCCGGCAATCACCCCATGCCGGGCGCCTCTCCTTAAACAGTCGAATATTTGAGTCCTATGGCGAAATCACAGCGCACCGCAGTCGTTCTTGTCGCGGCCGGTCGTGGCCTGCGCGCAGGCGCGGGCGGCCCGAAGCAATATCGTGAGATCGGCGGCGTGCCCGTGATCTACCGCGCCATGGAAGCCTTCAGCACCCACGCCGACGTGTTCGCCGTGCAACCGGTGGTGAACCCCGACGACAGCGCCATGTTCACGGCAACGGTCGCAGGGCTGCAGCACGAGGCGCCGACCAATGGTGGCGCGACGCGTCAGGCCTCGGTGCTCGCCGGTCTCGAAGCGCTCGCCAGGCACAAGCCCGACATCGTCCTGATCCACGACGCCGCGCGTCCCTTCGTCTCGGCGGGCGTTATCTCGCGGGCGATCGAAGCGGCAAGCCGGACGGGCGCGGCGATCCCCGTCGTTCCCGTCACCGACACCATCAAGATCACCAGCGCGGACGGCAATGTCGAGGACACGCCCGATCGGGCAAGTCTACGAATCGCGCAGACGCCGCAATCCTTTCGTTTCGACGTCATCCTCGAGGCGCATCGTCGCGCGGCAAAGGACGGACGAGGCGATTTCACCGATGATGCCGCGATCGCCGAATGGGCGGGATTGACGGTTGCGACCTTTGAAGGCGATGTTGCCAACATGAAGCTCACCACTCCCGAGGATTTCGTGCGCGAGGAAGCGCGCCTGGCCAGCCTGCTCGGCGACATCAGGACCGGCACGGGCTATGACGTGCACGCCTTCGGCGACGGCGACCATCTCATGCTCTGCGGCGTGCGCGTGCCGCACACCAAGGGTTTCCTCGCCCATTCCGACGGCGATGTCGGCCTGCATGCGCTGGTCGATGCGATCCTCGGTGCATTGGCCGACGGCGACATCGGCTCGCACTTCCCGCCGAGCGATGCCAAGTGGAAGGGCGCCTCCTCCGACCGGTTTCTGAAATACGCCATCGAGCGCGTCACGGCGCGCGGCGGCCGCGTCGCCAATCTCGAAGTCACCATGATCTGCGAGCGGCCGAAGATCGGTCCCTTACGCGACACCATGCGCGCGCGCATCGCCGAGATCTCCGGCGTCGACATCTCCCGCGTCGCGGTGAAGGCGACGACCAGCGAGCGGCTCGGCTTCACCGGCCGCGAGGAAGGCATCGCGGCCACCGCGAGCGCCACCATTCGCCTGCCGTTTAACGAGAAGATTTGGAGCGTCTAGGCCATGGGCGGCAGCGACGCACGCGCCCTCTCCCGCTCGCTGCTCGATTTGTGCCGGATGCGCAAGCTGACGATCGCGACCGCCGAGTCCTGCACCGGCGGTCTTGTTGCCGGCGCCCTGACCGACATCCCCGGCTCGTCTGACGTCATCGATCGCGGCTTCGTCACCTATTCCAACGACGCCAAGCGCGCGATGCTCGGGGTCGAGGCCAGCACGCTCACCAATTTCGGTGCCGTCAGCAAGGAGACCGCGACCGCGATGGCGGTCGGCGCGCTGGAGCGTGCTGGCGTCGATCTTGCGGTGGCCATCACCGGCATTGCCGGCCCCGGGGGGGCCACGCCCGGCAAGCCGGTCGGCCTCGTCCATTTTGCCGCTGCTGCGCGCGACGGCCGCATCATCCATCGCGAGCAGCGTTTTGGCGCGATCGGCCGCACCGCAGTCCGCCAGCGCTCCGTGGTCGAGGCGCTACGCATGCTGATGGAACTCGCCCGCGGCCCGCAGGCCGCGGCCAAGCCGCGCCGCACGGCCGCCGCAACGAGACTGCGTCCCCGCGTCACCCGCTCGCCACGCCGGCATGTGGTGAAGCGCCGGCCACCGCGGTCGCCGCGGGGCTGATGCACGCTACGCCGCCGCCAGCAGCGCGCTGGCGTGGTCCAGCACACGCTGCTTGACCGCATCGGTATCCGACGGCTTCACCGTCGCACTCACCGTCAATTCCACGACAGGCGCGGCCGGATCGGCGGCGATCACCTTGGACACGTTGACGGACGGCTCGGTCCGCGCATCAACGCGGGGATCGTCGCGCAACTCCTTCAAGATCTGGTCGGCGAGCGTATTGGCTGAACCTGCCCGGACCGGAAACGTCACCTTGACCTCGCCCGTACCGGGATAGGCGCTGTGATTGATGATCGCCGCGCCCCACACCTGCCCGTTCGGCAACAGAATCTGCGTGTTGTCGGCCGCGACCAGCTCGGTCATGAACAGCGACAGCGATCTCACCTTGCCGGCCTTGCCGCCGACCTCGACGTCATCGCCGATGTGGAAGGGCCGGAATAGCAGCAGCATCACGCCGGCCGCGAGATTGGACAGGGTGCCTTGTAGCGCCAGACCGATTGCGAGGGACGTCGCGCCCAACACCGCAACGAGGCTTGCGGTCTGGATGCCAAACAACTGGAGCACGGCGATGCCGACCACCGCCAGCACGCCGTAGCGCGTAACACTGGACACGAACAGAGTGACGAGCGGATCGACGCGATGGCCGACGGCGAGCATGCGCGTGACGACGCGCTGCATGGCGCCGGACAGGTACCAGCCTATTGCAAGCAGCAGGATCGCGTAGATCGCGTTGAGCCCATACAGGACAAGCGAGGCTTTCAGCGTGTCGAAATTGATGGTCATGATATCTCCAACCGGAACATTCGGTTGAGAACTCGCAGTTGCGTAGAACGATCCCTTTCGAGCCCGACCGACCGTCAGACGCCCGTTGCTGGATCGCATAGGTGAGGTCGACCTGAATTCCCCGGTATCTATCGGCGGGAATTCGACATTCAAGGCAGGTCCGATCCTTGCGAGGTTCGCTCGATCCGATGGATGACGGGAAGGTTTTGCTCGATCGCCTTCGCGAGCACAGTTCCCGTGGTCCGACCGAGCTCCTTCGCGATCATCGTGATTGGCTTGGTCCCTGCAAGTTTCCTGAGCCGATTGAGGTCGTCGTCGCTCCACGATTGCTTCCAGCGCGCCATGTCTCCTGGGTCCCGCTACACAAGCCCTGCGCCCGACTCAGACTGTAATTGTCCTCCTCACGAAAAGCAGCCGGTCCAGATGTGCCGCCCACGGCAAGGGGTGTTCCGTCACTCCCCAGCGTTTTGGCACAAACTGCACTTGTCACCGTCGCTCATCGAGGCGTGAGTGGCCTATTACGCCTCGCAGCCGCCGGATGTGGTGAAGGCGGTGGATTGATCAGGACGACGCCAGCTTCGGCCGGCCGTAGATCGCATCGGCCCGCTTCTCGAACGCGGCCGAGAAGCGCGCAAACGCAGCGTCGAACATCGAGCCCATCAGCATGGCCAGCATGCGGCTCTTGAATTCATAGGCGAGGAAGAAGCCTACATCGCAAACGTCATGGCCCTCCTGCTGGCTTTTGGGCTCGAACGTCCAGCGGTTCTCGAGATTGCTGAACGGACCTTGCAGATATTCGACCAGGATTTTCAGATTGGCGCGATCGAGCGTCACGCGGCTGGTGAAGGATTCCTTGACCAGCTTGAACGACACCGTCATGTCGGCGACGAGCACCTCGGTGCCGTCGGGTTTCGCCATGCGCTGACGGATCTTCAGCGCGCTGCACAACGGCACGAATTCCGGGTAGCGCTCGACGTCGGCGACCAGATCAAACATCTTGGATGCGCTGTGATTGACACGGCGCTTGCTCGAAAATTTGGGCATAGCGGTTCAGCGGGCCGTTGCGGCCCGCGCAGCCTTCAGTCTCGCAAAGTCCTCGCCGGCATGATGCGACGAACGGGTAAGCGGGCTCGCCGACACCATAAGGAAGCCCTTGGTGTAAGCCACCTTTTCGTAAGAATTGAACTCGTCCGGCGGCACGTAGCGCATCACGGCGTGATGCTTGCGCGTCGGCTGGAGGTACTGCCCGATGGTGAGGAAGTCGACGTCGGCGGAGCGCAGGTCGTCCATCACCTGCTGCACCTCGTGGCGCTCCTCGCCGAGGCCCACCATGATGCCGGACTTGGTGAAGATCGCGGGATCGAGCTCCTTGACCCGCTGCAACAACCGGATCGAATGGAAATAGCGCGCACCGGGCCGCACGGTGAGATAGCGCGACGGCACGGTCTCGAGATTGTGGTTGAAGACGTCGGGCTTGGCCGCGACGACGATGTCAAGCGCGCCTTCCTTGCGAAGAAAATCGGGCGTCAGTATCTCGATCGTGGTCGAGGGGCACGCGGCCCGGATCGCACGGATGGTCTGTGCAAAATGCTCGGCACCGCCATCGACGAGATCGTCGCGGTCGACCGAGGTGATGACGACGTGGGCGAGTCCCAGCTTGGCGACGGCCTCGGCGACGTTCTGCGGCTCGGCCGCATCCAGCGCATTTGGCATGCCGGTCTTGACGTTGCAGAAGGCGCAGGCACGGGTGCAGGTGTCACCCATGATCATGAAGGTCGCGTGCTTCTTGTCCCAGCACTCGCCGATATTCGGGCAGCCCGCCTCCTCGCACACCGTGTGCAGGCCATTGGCGCGCACGATGTTGCGCGTGTCGGCATAGCCGCGGGTATTAGGGGCGCGCACGCGGATCCAGTCCGGCTTCGGCGGCGAAGCGGAATCGGGGCGGTTCACCTTTTCGGGGTGGCGCGGGCGCAACGGGTTCGTGATGGTATCGACAATAACGACCATGGGGTGTCCGGTCTGTTCAGGTCCTACCTAGTCGGTCTGGTTGCCTGCTGCAACCCGGCTCGCCCTGCTTCAGGGAACATGGCAGATATGGGCAATATCCTGCTCTGTTCTCTGGCGATTCTCACGTCGAATGGCTCCAACCTCGAAGACTTCCACACCGCGGCTCGGCAAAGCCCTGAAGCGCGGCTTTTTCGACCGCAATGTCCGCGAGGTCGCGCCCGATTTGATCGGTGCGACCATGCTGGTCGATGGCGTCGGCGGGATCATCGTCGAGGTCGAGGCCTATCATCATACCGAGCCGGCGGCGCACTCCTACAACGGCCCGACGCCGCGGAACCGGATCATGTTCGGCCCGCCCGGCTTTGCCTATATCTACCGTTCCTACGGCATCCACTGGTGCGTCAACTTCGTCTGCGAGGCGGAAGGCTCGGCCGCCGCCGTGCTGATCCGCGCGCTGGAGCCGACGCATGGCCTCGCCGCGATGCGCCGCCGCCGCCACCTCCAGGATCTGCACGCGCTGTGCTCGGGCCCGGGCAAGCTCACCGAAGCGCTTGGGATCACCATCGCGCACAACACACTGCCGCTGGACCGGCCGCCGATCGCGCTGCATGCGCGGACAGAGGACGTCGAGGTCGCGACCGGCATCCGCATCGGCATCACCAAGGCCGTCGAGCTGCCCTGGCGCTATGGCGTCAGGGGCTCGAAATTCCTCAGCAAGCCGTTTCCGAAATAAGCTTACGACGCCTGCTTCAGCCGCTCGAGCGCTTCGAGCAGCTTGGCCTTGCGGGCCAGCGCCGCCTCGCGCTTTTCGCGCTCCTCCTCGACGACCTCTTCGGCCGCGTTGGCGACGAATTTCTCGTTCGCGAGCTTCGACTCGGCGCGCTTGATGTCGGCGTCGGCCTTGCCGATCTCCTTGTCGAGACGCGTGCTCTCGGCGGCGACGTCGATCACGCCCTTCAGCGGCAACGCGGCCACCTCGCCCCGGACGAGGAGCTGAACTGCACCATCGGGCGCGCGGTCGGCAAAGGAGATGTCGGAGAGCCGCGCCATGCGCTTGATGACGTCGATCCAGCGCGGTGCACGTTCCCTGGTCTCGGTTGAGGCACCCACGAGCACGAGCGCCGTCAGCGTCGCCGGCGGGATGTTCATCTCGGCGCGCACCGAGCGGATCTGCGTGACGAGGTCGATCACCCAACCGATTTCGGCTTCAGCCTTCGGATCGGCGAAGTCGGCATGGTCGAAGATCGGCATCACCAATGCCGGCGAGATCAGCGGATCGGTCGGACCGGCCGCAGCCGCAAGCATCGCAAGCTGCTCCGGCGTCGGACCGGACGGCTTCAGCGGCCATGGCGCCAGCGCGAGCAGGCCGTCGCGCTTGGCCGTCACCTCCCAAAGCTCTTCGGTGATGAAGGGCATGAAGGGATGCAGCAGCTTCAAGATCTCGTCGCGCGCCCAGGCAACCATGGCGCGGGTCTCGACCCTCAGCGGGCCGTCGGCGCCGAGCAGCGCAGGCTTTGCGAGCTCGACATACCAGTCGCAATAGACATTCAAGACGAACCGGTACATTGCACTCGCAGCTTCGTTGAAGCTATGAGCTTCAAGCGCCTCTGTAACCTCGCGAGTGGCCTGTGCAGTCTCGTGTGCGATCCAGCGATTCAGCGGTTCATTCGCCTTCGCCGGCTCAAAGCCTTCCGGCAAGACGCAATCGTTCATCTCCGCGAAGCGACATGCGTTCCAGAGCTTGGTCGCAAAATTGCGATTGATTTCGACAAGCTGCGACGAAAGCTTGATGTCATGCGTGTGGGCCGCCTCTCGCGCCAACGCAAAGCGGAGAGCATCGGCGCCGTACTCGTCGATGAGGTTGAGCGGGTCGATGACGTTGCCTTTCGACTTCGACATCTTCGCGCCCTTCTCGTCGCGAACGAGGCGATGAATATAGACGGTCGAGAACGGCGCCTCCTTCATAAAGTGAAGGCCCATCATCATCATGCGCGCGACCCAGAAGAAGATGATGTCCCAGCCCGTGACCAGCACGTTGGTCGGGTAGTAGCGCTTCACCTCGGGCGCGTCTTCGGGCCAGCCGAGCGTCGAGAACGGCCACAGCGCCGAGGAGAACCAGGTGTCGAGCACGTCCTCGTCGCGGGTGATGAAGCCTTCGCGCTTGTTGCGGTCGAGCGCCATCTCGCGGCCCTGCTCGGCCGTGATGACTTCCTGCTCGACGTAATAGCCGAGCGCGTGGCTGACGGCCTCCTCCTCGGTCTGGGCGACGAAGACCCTGCCGTCCGGCCCGTACCAGGCCGGGATCTGATGGCCCCACCAAAGCTGGCGCGAGATGCACCAGGGCTGGATGTTCTCCATCCACTCGAAATAGGTCTTTTCCCAGTTCTTCGGCACGAACGACGTCTCGCCCGAACGCACCGCCGCGATCGCGGGTTTTGCGAGTGTCTTGGCGTCGACATACCACTGATCGGTGAGATACGGCTCGATCACGCTGTTAGAGCGGTCGCCATGCGGCACCATGTGGGTGTGCGGCTCGATCCGTTCGACGAAGCCGAACGATTCCAGCCGCTCGACGATGCGCCTGCGCGCAGCGAAGCGGTCGACCTTGTTGAACTCCTCGGCGAATTGCGAGGCGCCTTCAGGCAGGCCCTTCAGATAATCCTCGTTGTCGAGGAGATCGAGGCAGCCTTCCTTGTCGAGCACGCTGATGCGGCGCAGGCCGTGGCGATTGCCGACCTCGAAATCGTTGAAGTCGTGCGCCGGCGTCACCTTGACCGCGCCCGAGCCCTTTTCCGGATCGGAATATTCGTCGGCGACGATCTTAATCTTGCGGCCGACCAGCGGCAGGATGACGTTCTTGCCAACCAGCTTCTGGTAGCGCTCATCCTCCGGATGCACAGCCACGCCGGTATCGCCGAGCATGGTCTCCGGGCGCGTCGTGGCGACCACGATAAAGGTCGTGGGATCCTCGGGATTGAAGGTTTTGCCTTCGATCGGATAGCGCAGATACCAGAGGTTGCCCCTGACCTCGGTCTGTTGCACTTCGAGGTCGGAGATCGCGGTCAAGAGCTTGGTGTCCCAGTTCACCAGCCGCTTGTCCTTGTAGATCAGGCCGTCGCGGTGCAGTTCGACGAACACCTTGACGACCGCCTTCGACAGGCCCTCGTCCATGGTGAAGCGCTCGCGCGACCAGTCGCAGGAGGCGCCGAGGCGCTTGAGCTGGTTGATGATGGTGTCGCCGCTCTCGGCTTTCCATTGCCAGACCCGCTCCAGAAACTTCTCGCGGCCCATCTCGCGACGGCCGGGCTGCTGGCGCTCCATCAGCTGGCGCTCCACCACCATCTGGGTGGCGATACCGGCATGGTCGGTACCGGGCTGCCACAGCACGTCGCGGCCCCGCATCCGCTCGAACCGGCACAGGATATCCTGCAGCGTGTTGTTGAGGGCGTGGCCCATGTGCAGCGAGCCCGTCACGTTCGGCGGCGGGATCACGATGGTAAAGGGCACGGCGTCGCGGCGGTCGGGGCGACCGGCCTTGAAGGCAAGGCTGTCCTCCCACACGACGGACATGCGGGCTTCAATATCGGCGGGTTGGTAGTTTTTCTCGATCATGGGGCGCTAGAAAGCCGCGCGCGGGGTTCAAGTCAACGGAAAGCTCAGCGGCAAAAGGGCTTTCCGGCCCGACCGGCAGGTCGATTATGACACAGGAGCAGGGTTTTATCGGGGTCGAGCGGCCTACTTCAGCGGCCGCCGCGAGAGACCCGCTCGATTTCGGCCTTCACGATGCGTTCGACGAGGCCCGGCAGATTGTCGTCGAGCCAGGATTTCAGCATCGGACGCAGCATCTCCTTGACCAGATCCTCCAGCGTCCGCGCATTGCTGCTGAGCACCGTGTGGGCCAGGGAATTGAAGGCGGATTCGACCGCCGAGACGGTCGACTGGGCCAGGATCGGCTGCTGCGGCGGCAGTGGCGGCGCATCGAAGTCGACCGATGCATAGGATGGCGGCGGCGATGTCGGACGGGGCGGCGGCGCTTCGGCGAATTCGAGATCGTCGCGCGGCTCGACCCTGTGGAAGCTCGGCGGCGGTGGCGCGGGCGTCGGCTCCGGGTCCATCGCCATCTCGTCGGTCAGCTCGAGCACGTCGGGTTCGGGCTCAGGCTCGGGTTCGGGGACCCGCACTTCTGGCGCAGGCGTAGCTTCGTCGAGGCCCGCCAGCAGCGCGTCGATGTCGTCCTGGTTGTTGGGGCCGACATCCGCTGCTGGCGCAGGGGGCGGCGCCGGCGCGGGCTTCGCGGCCGGCGGTGGCGCGGGCTTTTCAGCGGCAGGTTTTGCAGGCGCGACCTTGGATGGTGGAATGTCGGCCATCGCCTGGGGCTTTGGTGCGGGCGTGGCGGGTGCCGGCGCGGGCTTTGCAGCCTCTGCGGGCGGCGGCTTGGCCTCATCATCGGCAATGATGCGCCGGATCGAGGCCAGAATCTCCTCCATGGAGGGTTCTGTGACCTTTGCAGGCTGCGTCATCTCCGACTCCACATCATCAACGCCCTCGCATGCGTTGTTTTACACCAAGCACGACAGGATTGGCCGGTTCCGGATGTGCGCCCCGACATTTTCGTCGCGACAGCCAGACTTGTCCCCAGATCACGGCTCAACGTGAGGCGGCGCGCCCCAGCCCCGTCACTCAAGCATTACGCATGCAACATTGGATGCGGGGCGAATCGACCCGCAGCTTCTTGGCAAGGCTATGTCAGGGATTTTGGTGATTGCAAGCAAAGCACCGGTCGGCCATGGCAGTTTGCGAGGCCGACCGGAGGACTACGGGTCTTAGCGTCCGTCGGGCGTACGCACGCCGACCCAGCTATCGCGGACCTGCTGGTAGTGCACGCTCGGATCGTAGACCGTGGTGTTGAGTCCGAGCACCTGCGGTGCAAGGCGGCCAACCGCGTTGAGCACCGAATAGGACGCCACCACGCGGTCATGCTGGGCCGTGACGAGTGCAACGCGTGCGTTCACCAGGGCCTGCTGTGCATTGAGCACGTCGAGCGTGGTGCGCTGGCCGGCCTTGGCCTCTTCGCGGACGCCGTTCAGCGCGATCTCGGAAGCCGTGACCTGCGCCTGCGCGGACTGCACTTGCGCCTTGCCGGCTTCCAACTGGCCCCAGGCCTGCACGACGTTCGCGCGGGTCTGGTCGCGGGTGGTTTCAAGATTCAGGCGCTGCTGCGCCAAGTTCTCTTTCGATTGGCGGATCAGCGCATATTCAGCGCCGCCTTGAAAGATCGGCACCGAAGCAGTCGCGATGGCGGACGCGGTATTCGTTCGGAAAACCTGGAGGGTCTGCTGGTAGGCCGTACTCACGCCAGCTTGAACCGTGACCGTCGGCAGCAGTGCGCCTTCGTTGATCTTAACCTGAAGATAGTTGACGTCGATGCCGTACATCGACGCCGTGACGTTGGGATTCTCCACCAGGCTGAGACTGACCGCAGAGGCGATCGTCCCGGGCAGGAAGCGATCGACCGGCGAGCCGGGGGCAAGGTTGGTCGGCTCGTTTCCGATGATCCGGCGGAAAGTCGCGCGCGTCGTCGTGAGATTCGATTCGGCGGTCAGCGCTTGAGTCTTGCCGGCAGCCAGCTGCGCTTCGGATTGCGCCACGTCTGTGCGCGTGACCTCGCCGACGTTGAAGCGATCTCGCGTTTGCTTGAGCGTCTGCTCGAGCACGCGCACGTTGCTGCGCTGAACTTCGAGAGTTGCCGCGTCACGCAGGTAGTCCATGTAGCTCGTGGCAGCCTGCAGCAGGACCGTCTGCTCGAGCACACGCAACGCCTCGCGGGACCCCGAGACCTGGCTCTCCGCCGCGCGCGTCCTGTTGGCAGTCTGATTGCCGTTGTAGAGCGTCTGATTAACGGTCAGGCTCGCACTGTTGGACTGGAGGACGCCATTGAATGTCGCTCCCTTCTGCGCTTGCTGGGTATCCTGATATTGATACCCGGTGCCGAGGGTCACATTGACCTTGGGGCGATAGCCCGACAAGGCCTGCGGCACACCTTCGTCGGTCGAGCGCACCTGAGCGCGCTGTGCGTTGAGCTGCGGATTGTTCTGATAGGCGCGCACCAGCGCGGCCTCGATCGTATCCGCCAATGCAGGCGTCGGCCCGGCGAGCGCCGTCAGGAGGACCGAAACCGCTGCTCCGGTGAAGAACTTCACCCCATGCATCCTTGAAAATCCGTTCATTCTCACGTCAGGCTCGTGCCCGCGAGCCTGGTTACCGTATCCAAGTGGAGTCGTTGCCCCGGTGCAACATAGGACGCGACTGAGCGCAACGGAACTACCTCCGGGTAGTTCTCGGTGGAAACTCTTCACGTGCAGCATCCCGGCCACACTTCTGATTCAGAACGGGATTTTAACGGGGTTTCGGCCGTCAGAAGACGAAGGCGGCGGCCCGTTCCAGCCCCGGAAGCACCGGGGCGGCGGCGTCGAACAGCGACCGATGGCCGAATTCGCCGTGGGTACGGGTCACGATCATGGCCCGTGATGGCCGGGATTCGGCCGAGACCCCCACCAGGCGTCCCCCTTCCCTGAGCTGGCCGAACAGCCCGTCCGGCGTCACTTCGGTCGCGCCGTTGAGGATGATCACGTCATAGGGCGCGGCAGCCGGATCGCCCTCGGCACAGGCGGCGACCTTGGAGGTCACGTTGGTGAGCCCGAGCCCGGCGAAGGCGTCCTTGGCTTTCGCAGCCAGAGCCGAATCGCTCTCCGTTGCCGTGACCTGGCGCGCAAGCTTGGCGGCCAGCGCGGCGAGGTAGCCGGTGGCGCAGCCGACGACCAGCACGTTGTCGCTTTCGCCGATCTCGGCGGCCTGGAGCAGCTTGCCGATCAGCTGCGGCTTGATCAGGAAGCGCTTGGCGCCGCCCTCGCTCACATCGAGATCGAGGTCGAGATAGGCCAGCGCCTGCCGGTTCGCCGGCACAAAGGCCTCGCGGGGAACCGTGAGCATGGCATCGAGAATGCCGCGATCGGTGACGTCATTGGTGCGCACCTGGCCATCGACCATTTTTAGGCGCGCGGTCGAGAAACCGGACATTTGCGGACCCTGCAAGGCGGACAATAGCCGCGGACGAAACTTGGCGGCATATTTGGAGCAGGCTCCGCGAAAACGCAACACGTCCGTTGGCCGGTGAACCAACGGCGACGCCACGCAGGCATCGGAGGCGAGATGGCCTATTCGATCGCGACGGCAAGGCGGCCGATCAGGGCCGCCACTTCGTCCAGCCGCGCCGAATCGGGGGTCTCGACCGCGCGGGCCAGACAAGCCAGGCATTCATCGTCGCTCAGCTCGGGAATATCGGCCGGCAGAATCGAGGGGGCCAGGTGGGCGCGGTCGATCTGGATGTCGGGCATGGGAATCAGCTCCGTAAGAGTCCGGCCTCACCAAGCTCGATTCGAATTAAGTCGATTTGGTGCCGTCTGCGTAGTGGGGATGCCGCCGTCCCACACATCCGCTTGAGCGCGATTCTGCTGGACGCAAGCGTAACGACGCGGAGAAACTGATCGTGCGACATCGCGCGCCGCATCAGCGAACGCCAACAAATAATTGAAAACGAAGCGGAATTTGGCTCCCCGGGCTGGATTCGAACCAGCGACCATCCGATTAACAGTCGGATGCTCTACCGCTGAGCTACCGAGGAAAAGGCGAACCAGTCGTTCGCGCGCGGCTGCGTATAACAAAGCCGGTTGCGCTTGCAAAGGACGAATTCGTCATCCTTCGCAAAGCATTGAGGAAGGGCCCGCCGGGTCCCTCTTCGGGCCTGGGTCAAGTCAAGATTACTCAGCGGTGAAGGACGTGGTCTTGGTGCCGGGATCGTAGCGCAGCCGAAGCGCGGTCATCTTGCAGAGATTGACGTTCTTCCAGAGCACCGACTCGTCATAGTTCTGCCAGTCGACGCGGATGTTCCAGACGCAGCCCTCGTCGTCCTCGTCGAACTCGACATAGGTCGAGGCCTGGTTCTGCAAAACCTTGTCCAGCTCGTTGTCCCATTCGTCCAGGCCATCGTCCGGCGCGTTGAAGCCGAGGAATTTGATGGCATAACCGGTCTCGTTGACGACGGTGACGTTGCGGGCATCGGCGGCGAACGACGACGGAGTGGCTGCAATCGCAAGTCCGATCGCGATCAGTCCAGACAGAAAAAACTTCATGTGAAATTCTCCGGATCGTTGCGCGACGCGAGACGCGCAACGAGCCAGTTCATATCGTTTCGAATTCTCCGCAGCAATGAACCGGCATTCATAGATCGGCGGTGTTTGTCTTCTCCGGCCCAGGTACGGCCGGCGACGTTACCGCGGCACCATTGGCCTTGCCGGTAACAGCGCCGACCAGCGCCTTCACGGGATCATCGCCCGGCGCAAAGCCGCTCTGGCGCAGGATCTCGTCGATCATGGGGCGCAGCGCGTGGACCTTGAGGAGCTCGCCGGCGAGCCCCTCACCGAAGCCGACATTGCCACCACCGATGCCACTGCCGCCGAACGCGCCGCCGGTGTGCAGGATCCGAACATCCTTGAGGTTTCCGATCGGCCTGACCATCTCGGCCAGCGCCGACGGCATCGTCTCAATCCGCTTCTTGGCGAGCTCGAAGTCGATCACGTTGGCGCCGAGCTTGTTCTGCGCCTCGTTCTTGAGCGTGATGATTGCAGCCTCGGCCTCGCCGATGTTCCTGACACCGACCGCCTTGATCTTGTTCGACTCGGCTTCAGCCGTGGCCAGCGTCTTGACAGCCTCGGCGCGGTCCAGCGACGCCTTCTTCTCGGCTTCGGCCGCCACGATCAGCTCGGTCGATTTGCGCTCGGCCTCGGTGCGCGCGGCGAGCACCTGGGTCAGGCGGGAACGGTCGGCGACCTCGACGGCGCGCGCGGTCACGACCTTTTCCTCTGCCGAGACGGCGAGCGCTTCAGCGGCCTTGGCCTCTGCGACGGCTTCCGAGGTCTGCTTGCTCTTGGATGCGATCTGGATCTCGTTCTCCTGCGTTGCGATCTGGATTTCGCGCTGCGCGTCGGTTTTGCGCTTGTTGATCGCCAGATCGGACTCGATGACCGCGGTTTCCTTGACCTGCTTGGCGCCAGCCTCCTTCTCCGCGACCGCACGGTCGGTGTCGATGCGTGCGTTCTCCTCGGTCAGGCGCGCGGTCTGCGTCGCGGTTGCGACTTCAGCCCTCGTGCTCGCGGTCTTGTTGGCGATGTCGCGCTCCTGCGACAGCTCGGCCTCCTTCTTGGTCCGCTCGATCGTCAGCGTCTGCTGCCGCGCCTCGAGGTCCTTTTGCGCGATTGCTACTTCGTTGTCGCGCACGATCGAGTTACGGTCGCGCCTGCGCGTCTCGGTGACGGTTTTCAGCTGGGTCAGGCCTTCGGCGTCGAAAAAGTTTTCCGGATTGAAGAACTTCACATCGGTCTGGTCGAGCTTGGTCAGCGAAACCGACTCCAGCTCGAGACCGTTGGATTTCACGTCGGACTCCACGGTCGCCTGCACGTGCTTGACGAAATCGCTGCGCTTTTCCTGCAGCTCCAGGATGGTCATGGTGGCCGCCACCGAACGCAGGCCGTCGACAAATTTTGCCTCGACCTGGTTACGCAGGGCTTCGGCGTCATTCGTCAGCGCGCCCAGCGTCTGGCTCGCGAGCGCAATACTCTCATCGTCGGGCCGGACGCGGACGTAGAATTCGGCGACGATGTCGACGCGGAGGCGGTCCTTGGTGATCAGGGATTCCCGCTCCTTGCGCTCGACGGTCAGCCGCAGCGTCTTCAGATTGACGCTGGCGTAGGAGTGGAAGATCGGCAGGATCATGGCGCCGCCATCGAGCACGACCTTCTTGCCGCCGAGGCCGGTGCGCACGAAGGCCTCGTCGCGGGTGGCGCGCTTGTAGAGGATGGTGAAGACGATCCCGAGGACGACGATCAGCGCGACGCCGATCGTGGCCGGGACTGCGATGTCAAACATGACTTTCTCCAATAATGACTTGCTGGCTGCTTAGATTGATTAGAGTGGACTTGTTAGAGTGGGCCTGGACGGATTGAGTTCATCGTCGGCCTTGACCGCCACGAAGCGGGTGCCGGTGCGATCGACCAGAAGGACCAGGGTTCCCTGCGGCAATGGGCCCGATGCGGGCGCTGCAACCGCCCAGACGAAATGCCTGTTGCCGTGGATGTCGGCGACGCTGACGCGGCCGGGCGGCCCCTGATCGAGCGGGCCGATGACGACCTCGCCGACGCGGCCGACGAGATCGCCGAGGCCAACCACATAGCTTTCATCCCTGGGAATGATCCGCGCGATGGCCCCACTTGCGGCGCGGACCAGCGGCACCGACACCGCCACCGCCCCGACTGACGCGAGTGTCGCCGGCAAGGGACCGGCGATCATCCGCGCAATGTCCTGGATCAGGAAGCCGGTGATGGAAAAGGCGCCGAGCGCCAGCAGCAGGAAGATCAAGAGCGGCACGCCGCCGACATTGATCCAGGAGATGGCGTTGATCACCCCATTGTCGCTGGGATGACCGAAATCGATGTTGGTGCCGAGCATCTCGCTCAGCGACGCCCCGACCAGCATCGAGACGACCTCAATAGAGCCAACGATGAGGATCATGGCCGCCGCGATCGCGAACGGCCTGACCTCCGGCGAAATCACGTGCTCGAGCAGAGCGCTCATGACACATTACTCAAGAGCGCGATTTCAACCGCGCCAGCCTCGCTGCAATCTCCTTGTCGCGATGCAACGTGCTGAGCTCGTCGATGTCGCTCGAATACGGAATGCCTTGCGGCACGCCGGTGGCGCGCGCCACAGCCTTGCCCGCACGCAGTGCTTTCGCCGCGGCCGAGGCGCCGCCGTGCTTTTGGGGTGATGTCGAGGCCTGGTGGCTTGCGAGAGCCTCGCTCTTCTGGAGATCGGCGCGGCGCTGCTCGGCATCCTGGAGCGCCGACAGCACGGCACGCAGCGAGGTGACACTATTCTCGATCTTCTCATTGTTCTCGTCGATGGCGCGGGAGAGCACCTCAAACTGCGCCTCCAGATCCATCTGCCGCGCGATGCCGGCGCGGGCGAGATCGTCGCGGCTATCCGCGATCGCGCCCTCGATCTTTGCGGCGAGATCTGTCATCTCGCGCTCGATCTCGGTGCGCCGAGCATTGAGCCGGTATTCCTCGGCACGCGCGGCCGCGAGCGCATCGCGCGCTTCGCTCTCCGCGCGCTCGATCTCGCGGATGGCCTGTCCGACCACCCCAAGCTTGTTCTTGCCTTCCGCCTGCTCGATCGCGTCATAGGCGATGCCGGCGATCAGACGTCCGACCCGGGACAGGAAATTTTCGGGAGCGGCAGCGATGGTATCCATAGCGTTCTCCTCCTCTGGCAGACTGTTCGGCGTGACGCCGTAGTGAACCTCGAAACCGTCGTCGGTGCGGATCAGGTGCGCGGGCACGCTCTGCCCCCAGCCCTCCGCGTAGCCGACGTAGTCGAAGGGCACGCTGAAGCGGCCCTGCACGGTTGAAATCGAAATGGTCGCCGGGCCCTTGATCTTGGCGAGCTTGTCGTCGAGCGGCAGGCGGCGGCCTTGCGCTGCGCGATAGTCGGCGCGGTCGCGCAGGCCCAGCGTCACCAGCCGCGACGGCAGCGCGGTCTGCTTGCGGATCGGCTCATAGGCATGGGCATGCAGCAGGACGACGTTGGAGCCCACATTATGGGTCCGCGCGACCTCGTCGAGGATCTCCATCATGCGGTCATAAGCCCTAAACGTCGCCTCCATCGCGGCCCTGGCGGCCGGGTCAGGGGCTAGCCTGTAACGCAGCGCCGAGGGCGCATGTCGGGGCGACGGGCTCATGGAAAGCACTAAAGCACCATTTTAGTGCTTTACAAGAGGGAAGGTCGATCACGTTCCGCTGATCCTGATGCACTCTGAGGGTTAGTCGCTGTCACCCCGGGCCGCGTTCAAGGCGGGCCATCACCTCTAGATCACCGCCAATCAAAGACTTCTTGCACGCACGGGTTGCAATTTAAGCAAAGGCGCGAGCTGCGTCCGCGGCATGAGACCGAGGTTGAGACGCATGTCCTCTCAGCTCCGTCATTGCGCGGAGCCCGCGACAAAATTGCGAAGCAATTTTGCGCTGGTGCGACGAGGCAATCCAGAGTCTTTCCGCGGTGGGATTCTGGATTGCTTCGCTGCGCTCGCAAAAACGGAGCTGGATGCAACACCTCGCGCCACCAACTCGCACTGCAACCCGAATTCGGTAAAGTGGAATATTTCTGTGGAGGCGGGGTGACCGAGCCCCTGGCGTGTTTTGCCCGTCGGGCAGCACAAAGGCTTGTAGGTGGGTTAGCCGAAGGCGTAACCCACTCTGCGTAGCTTTCGAATTATTTAGTGAAGCGCTTTGACAGAGATATGACGCTCGAAAGACGCATCTGCTTTGAGGGTCCGCGGTACCGTCACGGCCTTCCACAGCCTGTCCGCAGCATATCCACAGGGCGACTATGCCGGATTCGTGAGCCCGCACGAGCCACTTGCTGCGCACAAATCCACAGGCCGCGCTCAGCCGCCGGCCTGGTCGAACATGGTGCGGCAAGCCTCGCTCAAGCTTGACCGGTTACGGCGCAGGCACGCCGTGATGGCGCGGACGTTGGGGATTTCGCCGGCGCAGAGCCGGTAGACGTCGGGGGTGCAGGCCCGGCGCTGCTCCGGCGTGCCCTGCTGCGCCTGGGCGGCGCTGGCAAACAGCGTCAGGAACAGCCCGACCGTCGAGGCACGACGCGCCCGGCTTCTCACACCCGCAAACCGCAAGAACCTCGCCTTCATGACCGGTCTCCTGTCTGCCCTGCTCGCGCCGGCCCGCGTTGGCCGGCATGTGCAAAGAGGTAGGAGGAATAAATCGCGCCGGATGTGATCTCTTTCACACTGGCGGGGCGGCGGAGGAACCTAGTGTCTCCGCGGGGATTTTCAGGAATCGCTAACCAAACCGATCTCGATCGCCCGATCGTTAAAATGCGAGCGATCGGGTCAATCGGGAAACAAGCCGGCTTTGCGACAGTGCGCCATCCGCGTTCGGGAGGGTGTGATGAGCGAAGCCGAATTCAACTTGCTGCTGGATACCGTCCGCGACGCCATGATCAACGAAGATTTCGCGCCCGCGCCGGAGCAGGAATTCGTGCCCCGCTCGTGGAGCTTTCACCCGACGCCCAAGAAAAATCCAATGGCCAGAACTCCAATGGCCGCGAATGATAATGAGGGTGCCTGGCCCCTCGTCCCCTTTCCAGACGGCTGGTACGCCGCCTGCTGAGGCGTTGTCGCTAAGACCGACGTCGTGCGACGGCCGCGGGGTTGCCTAAACCGCTGATCCCCTATATTGCTCCGCCCTCGTTGAGGCCACGTGGCGGAGTGGTTACGCAACGGTCTGCAAAACCGTGTACACCAGTTCAATTCTGGTCGTGGCCTCCATCACAACTCCCTGATATCCGAGCATAAAACCGCCCCCAAGCGCCGGTCGTGCCGCGCCTGCGGGCATCGCCCTCACCGGGTTTGCCCGGGGTGGTTGGAAACCCCGGATTCAGGTCGCTTGGCATAAAGTTCGCATCACCTGGGTGATGCAGTCCCAACAAGCGAGCGCTGGAGAGCACGTGGGCGAGATCGTCCGACTTATCCCGAAGTCCGAGCTGGAGCGAGCTCGCCTCATTCGTGAGGCGCGCGCGATCTATGACAGCATCTTCCCGCCTTCCGCGCCCGACCAAGGGACGCAGGACGACGAGGAGAGCGTCGAGAACTAGCAGGCTGAAGTCAGGACCGTTTGCCGCGGCGGAAATCGCGTCGCCGGCCTTTCGGCGCCGGCTTTGGCGCCAGTTCCGGCATCTCGGCCTGAACCTCGCGGTAGCGCGTCAACAGCCGTTCAAAGCTCGCGTTCAGCGTCTCGGCGATGTCGGGGCGCCGCTCGAGACCGGCCAGCAGCGTTGCGGCTGCCTCGATGGTCGACAGGCCGTCCTTGCGCGGCTCCCGGCGCAGCCGCCCGTAGCGCGAGGGCTGCGCGGGATTGAGGATCACGCGCTGGCATTTCAGCATCCAGGGATTGCGCCACCACAGCGCCTTGGCCTGGCTCCAGGTGCCGTCGAGCAGCACCACACCCTCGAGCTTGCCGAGGATGGCGCGCTGGCTCTCCGCGACCTCGCCCTTGCGGTTGAGTGCAACGATCTCACCCTCCACTTCGAGGTCGGCCGCGCGGGCCGAGCCGAGATAGAGCACGGCCCAGTGCGAGGCGTTTTCAACGGGGTGACCGAGCGCCTTGGACAGGCTCGGCCAGGACAGGCCGACCCGCAGCGTCGCCTTGGGGAAATGCTTCGCAGTCAGCCGCGCAGTGCCGAGCGCCCTGTCCTGCTCCTGCGGATGCTGGAGGATCAGGAGTCCGAGGCGGCTCTCGATCGGCGTGACACTGTCGCAGATGCAGAGCGGCATCGGCTTCTGGCAGTGCGGGCATTCGGGAACAGGCTCCGGCGCTGCGGCCGTGGTTTCAGCTGGGTTCGACATGCCGCCGCTATACGCTTGAAGCGGTGCTGCAACAACCTATTCCGCCGGCGCCGCGAGTGGCTGCGGCTCGGACCGCCGGCGCAGGCGGTCGATCAAGAGGTAAATCACGGGTGTCGTGTACAGCGTCAGAATCTGCGAGACGAACAGGCCGCCGATGATGGTGATGCCAAGCGGGCGGCGCAGCTCCGTGCCGGGACCGGTCGCGACCACCAGCGGAATGCCGGCGAACAGCGCCGCCATGGTCGTCATCAGGATCGGACGGAAGCGCGCCTGGCAGGCCTCGAAGATGGCTTCCGCCGATGACAGGCCGCGCTGGCGCTCGGCATCGAGCGCGAAGTCGACCATCATGATGCCGTTCTTCTTGACGATGCCGATCAAGAGGATGATGCCGACGAAGGCGATCACCGTCAGCGGCGTGTTGGTGATCTGGAGCGCGAGCAGCGCGCCGAGGCCGGCCGAGGGCAGCGTCGAGATGATCGTGAGCGGATGGGCGAGGCTCTCATAGAGCACGCCGAGCACGATATACATCGCGACCAGCGCGCCGAGGATCAAGAGTGGTTGACGCCCGCTGGTCTTGGCGAAATCGCCGGCATTGCCGTCAAAGCTGCCGCGAATGCCCTCGGGCATGTGCAGCTCGTCGACCGCACGCTGGATGTTTTGCGTAGCGGCCTGGAGCTCCACGTCCGGCAAGGTGTTGAACGACACCGTGGTCGAGGGCACCGACTGCGAATGATAGACCGCAAGCGCAGCGAGCCCGCGCGTCGCGTGCACCACGGCGGACAGCGGCACCTGCACGCCGCCAGCGCCGGCGACATAGATGCGATCGAGGTTGGACGGATCGACCTGGAATTTCGGATCGATCTCCAGCACGGTCATGTACTGGTTGCGCTGGGTGTAGATGATCGAGATCTGGCGCTGCGAGAAGGCGTTGTTCAGGGCATTGTCGATGTCCTGAACCTTGACGCCAAGCGCTGCTGCCTTCTGGCGGTCGATGTTCAATGTCAGCTGAAGCCCGCCGGGATCGCGGTCGCTGGAAATGTCGGTGATGCCCTCGACCGTCTCCATCCGCTTGGCCACGATCGGCGCCCACTTCTGGAGCAGGTCGAGGTCGGTGCTTGAGAGCGTGTATTGAAAGTTGGAATCGCTCTGCCGGCCGCCGGCGCGGACATCCTGGGCAGCAAACATGAAGAGACGGATGCCGGGCACGGCGAACAGTGCCTTCCGCAACCGGTCGATCACGACCTGCGTCGAGATGTGGTCGCGCTCCTCGGGCGGCTTCAGGCTGATGAACATGGTGCCGCGGTTGGAGGTCGCCGCGCCCGGCCCCCCGCCTCCGCTGCCCACGGTCGAGCCGATGCCGGCCACGGCCGGATCCTGCATCACGATGTCGGCGAGGCGCTGCTGCAGCGTCAGCATGGACTGAAACGAGATGTCGGCCGAGGCGCGCGTCGCGCCGATGACGAAGCCGGAATCATCCGTCGGGAAATAGCCCTTGGGCACCTTGACGTAGAGCATCACCGTCAGGCCGATGGTGGCGAAGAACACCAGCAGCGTCAGCAGCGGGAACTCCAGCACCGCGCGCAGGGTGCGGGTGTAGAACGAGACGATGCGCGACAGCGAGCCTTCGATCAGGCGGTCGAACAGCGTGGCGGACCCCGAAGTGGTCTGCCGGATGTAGTGGGCGCAGATCATCGGCGTGACCGTCAGCGACACCAGGGTCGAGACCACAATCGCGAAGGTCAGCGTTAGCGAGAATTCGCGCAGCAGGCGGCCGACGATGCCGTCCATGAAGATCAGCGGCGTGAACGCGGCGATCAGCGACAGGCTGATCGAGACCACGGTGAAGCCGATTTGCTTGGCACCCTCCAGCGCCGCCTGCATCGGCCGCATGCCGTGCTCGAGATTGCGGAACATGTTCTCGATCATGACGATGGCGTCGTCGACCACGAAGCCGACCGAGATCGCCAGCGCCATCAGCGACAGATTGTCGATCGAGAAGCCGGCGACCCACATCCCGGCGCAGGTGCCGGCCAGCGCCAGCGGCACCGAGATGCCGGCCGCGATCGTCGGCGTCACCCGGCGCAGGAACACAAACACCACGACCATGACCAGGATCGCGGTCGCCAGCAGCGTCCATTGCATGTCCATCACGCTGGCGCGGATCGTTGAGGTGCGGTCGACCAGGGTGGAGACGTCGACGCCGGCCGGGATCCATTGCTTCAGCGCGGGGATCAGCGCCTTGACCCGGTCGACCGTGTCGATGACGTTGGCGTCGCCCTGCTTGGTGATCTGGATCAACACCGCCGGCTGCTTGTTGAACCAGGCGATCGAGCGCGCGTTGCGGACGGAATCCTCGATGTCGGCGACGTCGGAGAGCCGGACGAAATTTCCGTTCGAGCTCTTGATGACGATGTCGCGGAATTCCTTGGCCGTGCGCATCTGCCTGTTCAGCGACAGCGTCTCGCTCTGGCGCTCGCCGTTGAAGATGCCGACGGGACCGAGGGGATTGGCGTTGATGATGGCGGTCCGGACGTTGTCGGTCGCGATCCCCGCATTCGACAGCGCGACCGGGTTGAGCTGGATCCGCACCGCCGGCTGGTCGGCGCCGCTCACGGTCACGTCGCCCACGCCCGGCACCTGCGAGATGCGCTGCGCCAGCACCGTGTCGGCGACGTCGTAGATGGCGCTGGCGGACAGCGTCTTGGAGGTCAGCGCGAGCACGAAGACGGGCGCGCCGGCCGTGTTCGCCTTGCGGAAGCGCGGCAGCGCCGGCAGATCGCTCGGCAGGTCGACCAGCGCGGCGTTGATGGCGGCCTGAACGTCGCGCGCGGCCTTGTCGATGTTGCGGCCGATGTCGAACTGGAGCTGGATGTTCGCCGTGCCGAGCGACGAGGTCGACGTGATCTGGTTGATGCCTGCGATTTCGCCGAGCCGCCGCTCCAGCGGCGCAGCCACGGTTGCAGCCATCACCGACGGATCGGCCCCGGGTCGGTTCGCCGAGACGAAGATGGCGGGGAAGTCGACATTCGGAACCGAGGCGACGGGCAGGAACTCGTAGGCGACGCCCCCCAGCAGGAACAGCCCGATCGACAGCAGCGTGGTCGCGACGGGGCGGCGGATGAAGGGCTCAGAGATCGATACCATCACTGCATCCCCTCGGTCGCGCCGGCCGTGGGCGGCGCGTCGGGCTCGGGCGGCGGCAGCGCCTGCTCGAGGCGGCGGTTGATGCGGTCGAGCGCGAGGTAGATCACGGGCGTGGTGTAGAGCGTCAGCAGCTGGCTCAGCAGCAGGCCGCCGATGATGGAGATGCCGAGCGGAAAGCGCAGCTCGGCGCCGGTGCCGCTCTCGATCGCCAGCGGCAGCGCGCCGAACAGCGCGGCCAGCGTCGTCATCATGATCGGGCGGAAGCGCAACAGACAGGCCTGCACGATCGCCTCATGCGCCGGCATGCCCTGCCCGCGCTCGGCCTCCAGCGCGAAGTCGATCATCATGATCGCGTTCTTCTTGACGATGCCCATCAGCAGGATGATGCCGATCAGGCCGATGACCGAGAGATCCTGTCCGCACAGGATCAGCGCCAGGATGGCGCCAACGCCGGCCGAGGGCAGTGTCGAGAGGATCGTGATCGGGTGGATGTAGCTCTCGTAGAGCACGCCCAGCACGATGTAGATCGTGATCACGGCGGCGAGCAACAGCCAGGGCTGGCCGGCGAGCGCCTTGGCGAACTCGGCGGCATCGCCGGCATAGACGCCGACGATGCTGTTGGGCATCTCGATCCGGGTCTCGATCGCCTTGACCGCCTCGACGGCGTCGCCGAGCGCGGCGCCCGGCGCGAGGTTGAAGCTGAGCGAGATCGCCGGGAATTGCGCCTGGTGCGAGATTGCAAGCGGCGCCGTGGTGCGCTTCAGCGTGGCTACCGCATCGAGCGGCACCTGGGCGTTTGGCGCGCCGACGAGGGCGCTGCTGGCGCCGCCCGGCAGGTACAGTTTTGACAGGATCGAGGGATCACGCTGGTACATCGGCAGCGCCTCCAGCACCACGCGGTACTGGTTGGCCTGGCCGTAGATGGTCGAGATCTGCCGCTGGGAAAAGGCGTCGTTCAGCGTGTCGGTGATGGCTTGCAGGCTGACACCGAGCTGGCCGGCGCGGGTGCGGTCGACGTCGAGCTGCGCGCGCAGGCCGCCTTCCTGGGCCTCCGAGGAGACGTCGCGGAACAGGGGATCGCGCCGCATCTCGTCGACGAGCTTCTTCGCCCATTCCGACACCAGCGTCGCGTCGGTCCCGGTCAACGTGTACTGGTATTGCGAGCGGCTCGACTGGGTCGATATCTGCACGTCCTGCACCGGCTGGAAGTAGACGGTCATGCCGGGGATACCGGAGACCTTGTCCTTCAACCGGGCAATGACCGCGCTGACATCGTCGCGCCGCTCGCCGCGCGGCTTCAGCGTCATGACGAGGCGCCCGACATTGGTGGTCGGGTTGACCGAGCCCGCGCCGATCACCGAGACCACGCCTGTCACGTCAGGATCGGCCTTGATGGCGTCGGCGGCGTCGGCCTGCCGCTTTTGCATCTCGCCGAACGACACATCGGGCCCGGCTTCCGTCACCGCCGTGATCGAGGCGCTGTCCTGCAGCGGCAGAAAACCCTTGGGCGCGACGACGTAGAGGACCAGGGTCGCGGCCAGCGTCGCAAAGGTCACGACCAGCGTGGTGCGCTGATGCCGCAACACCACGAGCAGCGTGCGGTGGTAGAACTCGACGGTACGGTCGATGAAGCGGCTGACGGCGACCAGCCCCGGCACCGCGAACTCCTCATGGGCGTGCTTAAGCAGCCGCGAGCACATCATCGGCGTCAGCGTCAGCGACACCACGGCCGAGGTCACCACCGCGATCGTCAAGGTCAGTGCGAATTCGCGGAACATGCGGCCCACGAGGCCCGACATGAACAGCAGCGGAATGAACACTGCGATCAGCGACACCGTCAGCGAGATCACGGTGAAGCCGATCTCGCTGGCGCCCTTCAGCGAGGCCTGCATCGCGCTGTCGCCGTTCTCCATGTGGCGGACGATGTTCTCGATCATGACGATGGCATCGTCGACGACGAAGCCGGTGCCGATCGTGAGCGCCATCAGCGACAGGTTGTCGAGGCTGAAGCCGGCAAAATACATGATGCCGAAGCTCGTGATCAGCGACAGCGGCAGCGCGACGCCCGCGATCAGCGTGGCGCGCAGCGAGCGCAGGAACAACAGCACCACCAGCGTCACCAGCACCACGCTGAGGACCAGCGTGAACTGCACGTCGTGGACCGAGGCGCGAATGGTGACGGTGCGGTCGGAGACGATGGTCAGGTTCACGCCGGCCGGAATCGCACGCTGGACTTTCGGGATCTCGGCGCGGATCTGGCTGACGACGTCGATGACGTTGGCGCCGGGCTGGCGCTGGATGTCGATGATGACGGCCGGCGTGCCCTGGTACCAGCCGCCGGTGCGGTCGTTCTCGAGCCCGTCGACGATCTGGGCGACGTCGGCGATCGTGACCGGCGAACCGTTGCGATAGGCGATGATGATGGGACGGTAGGCCTCCGCGGCGGCGATCTGGTCGTTGGCCGCGATGGTGTAGGCTTGCTGGGCGCCGTCGAGCGAGCCCTTCGGCCCGGAGACGTTGGCATTGGCGATGGCGGCACGCAGATCTTCCATCGCGATGCCGTAGGCCGCCAACCGCGCCAGATCCGCCTGGATACGCACGGCCGGCTTCAGCCCGCCTAGCACGGACACACGTCCAACGCCGGAGATCTGGCTCAGCCGCTGCGCCAGCAGCGTGTCGGCGATGTCGCTCATCGCCCGTAGCGAGATCGTGTCCGAGCGCAGCGCCAGCGTCATGACCGGCGCATCCGCCGGGTTCACCTTGGCGTAGGTCGGCGGATACGGCAGCGTCTTCGGCAAGACGCCCGCGGCCGCGTTGATCGCGGCCTGCACGTCCTGGGTCGCGCCGTCGATGTCGCGGTTGAGGTCGAACTGCAGCGAGATCTGGCTGACGCCGAACGAGCTCGTCGAGTTCATCGCCGTCAGCGACGGAATCTGCCCGAGCTGCCGCTCCAGGGGCGCAGTGATCAGCGAGGCGATCACGTCGGGGCTCGCGCCGGGCAACTGCGTCGAGACCTGCACGGTCGGGAAATCGACCTGCGGCAGCGCCGAGACCGGCAGCGCGAAATAGCCGAGCGCCCCGCCGATCAGCAGGGCAATGCCGAGCAGCGAGGTCGCGATCGGCCGGCGGATGAAGGGTTCGGAGACACCCATGAGATGCGCCTGCCGCTCAGGCGGCTGTTGCCGGGATCATGGCTGCTTGGCTCCAGGTCCCGATGATTGAGCCCCCGGCCCCGGCGCCGGGCCTGTCTGGCCCTTCTGGTCGCCCTCACTGCTGCTCCGCTTGGCGCGGTGCTCGCCGTCCTTGCCCTGTCCGTCCTTCTGGCCGTCCGGCGCACGCGTGCGCTTGCGCGGGGCGAGATCGGCCGACGGCGTCTGCTCGTCGCGGCCAATGATGACCTTGGAGCCGTCAGACAGATTGGCGAAGCCCGTGGTGACGACCTTGTCGTTCGCGGTGAGGCCGCTGGCAATGACCGCATCATGCTCGTTCTGCTGCGTCACCGTCACGGGCTTGGCCGAGACGATGTCGCCCTCGCCAATGACATAGCTGAACGTGCCGATCGGTCCGCGCTGTACCGCCGATGTCGGCACCACCAGCGCCTGCGACAGGGTTTCGACCTTGAGGCGGACGTTGACGAACTGGCCGGGCCAAAGCTGGTAGTTGGCGTTGGGGAATTCGGCCTTGAGCTTCAGCGTGCCGGTGGTCTGGTCGACCTGGTTGTCGATGCCGGTGAGCTTGCCGGTGTCGATCACGGTGACGCCGTCATTGCCGAACACGTCGACCGCCAGCGTGCCTTTGGCGGCGGCAGCATTGACGCGCATGATCTGCTGCTGCGGCAGGCTGAACCACACCGCGATCGGCTGCAATTGTGTGATGACGACGAGGCCGGTGGTGTCGGCGGCGTGGATGATGTTGCCCTGGTCGACCTGGCGCAGGCCGGCACGGCCTGACAGCGGCGCCACGATCTTGGTGTAGCTCAGCGTCGCCGCCGCATTGTCGATCGACGCCTGATCGGCCTTGACCAGCGCCTCGGTCTGCGCGACCGCCGCGCGCTGGGTGTCGGCCTGCTGCTTCGAGCCGGCATTGGACGCCGCGAGCTGCTCGTAGCGCGTCAGATCGATGCGCTGATTGGCGAGCTGGGCTTCGTCCTGGGCTTTCTTGGCGACGGCCTGGTCATAGGTCGCCTGGTAGAGCGCCGGGTCGATCTCGCCGAGCACGTCGCCCTTCTTGACGTCCTGGCCTTCCGTGAACTTCACCGCGATCAGCTTGCCGTCGACCTGCGAGCGCACGGTGACCGTGTTGAGCGCGCGGATCGCGCCGACGCCGTCGAGATAGACCGGCACGTCCTGGACCTTGGGCGTCGCCGCCAGCACCGGCACCGGCAGATCGGGCCGCTGCTGGTTGCGACCGTTCCCCGCCTGCTGCGGCTGCTGGTGCATCACGGTCCAGCCGAGATAGCCGAGGCCGCCGAGGATCGCGAGCGTGATCAGGGTCATGACGAAGCCGCGGCCGCGCGACTTTTTCGCCGTCCCCACTTTCGCGTTGTCCTTCGTATCCGGCTTAAAGAGCATTGACCGGTTTCTCCATTCGCGGCTCCCAGCCGCCGCCGAGCGCCTGATACAGGCTGACAATGGCAAGAAGGCGTGCGAGCTGCGCCTGCGCCAGCGTGTCTTCGGCCTGGAATAGCGTCAGTTGGGTGTTGAGCACGGTCACGATATCGGCGGTGCCGGCACGCAATTGCTGCTCGGCGAGGTCGAAGGCACGCTGCGAGGCGTTGACGACATCGCGCTGCAATTGCAGCTTGATCGTGGTCTGCTTGATCGAGAACAGCGCGTTGTCGACGTCGGTGAAGGCCTGGACGATGGTCTTGCGGTAGGTCTGGAGCAACTCCTCCTGCCGCGCCTTGGCGTACTCGAAATTGCCGAGGATCTTGCCGCCGTCGAAGATCGGCTGGGTTGCGCTGCCGACCAGCTGGAAGAACGCCGCATGCGGCTGAAATAGCGACACCAGTGCCGAGCTCTGATAACCGCCATTGCCGGTGAGCTGGATGGTCGGGAAAAACTGCGCGCGGGCGTTGCCGATATTGGCGGTCGCCGAGGCGAGCTGCGCTTCCTGCCGGCGGATGTCGGGCCGCTGCGTCAGCAGCTCCGACGGCAGCCCCGGGGTGACGCGCGGGATCGCGATCCGGTCCAGCGAGCCGCCCGCGACGCGCACGCTCTCCGGCGGACGCGACACCAGCACCGCCAGCGCATTGGTGTTCTGGTCGAGCGTCTGCCGCAGTGGCGGCACCAGCGCCTTCTGGTTGGCCAGCACGCTCTCCTGCTGGGCGACGTCGAGATCGGTGCCGGTGCCGGCCTTGCGGCGCTCGCGGATGGCATCGAGGATGCGCTGCGCGCTCGCAATATTGCGCTGGGCGGTGCGCAGGCGGTCCTGCGAGGACAGCACCTGGAAATAGGCATTAGCGACGGCTGCGAGCGTCGTCAGCGCGACGGTGTCGCGGTCGAACCGGCTGGCATTGGCGGTCTCCTCCGCCGTCTGCAGCGCGTCGCGGTTCTGGCCCCAGAAATCGAGCTGGTAGCTGGCGCTCAGCGACGCGGAGTAGTTGACAACCTCACGGCCGCCATTGGTCAGGCCCGATGCGCTCGAGCCGGATGTGCGCGAATAGGTCTCCGAACCGCCTCCCGACAGGCTCGGCAACAGCGCTGCGCCCGCCTGGCGCGCCTGGGCGTCAGCTTCGACAATCCGCGAGACCGCGGCGGCGATGTCGAGGTTGACGGTCTGCGCCTCCTCCATCAGCTGCGTCAGTTCAGTCGAGCGGAAGCCACGCCACCAATCCAGCGTCGGCGGCGCGTCCGCCTTCCCGGCGTACTTGTATTGCGTGGGGACATCGAGCGCGGGATCTGGAAGGTCCTGGGTCAGCACACAGGCGCCCGAGCTCGACGCCAGGCAGACCACGGCGAACGTACGCAGCGTTCGGGACGTAAGCTCGAGGAAGTGCCCCTTGGCGACGGCCGGAACCCGCTGTGTCACATCCACCCCCTGCCGGGCAGATCACACCGCCACCGCGCGGCCGGATTAGCCGATTCGCGGACGGACGGCCGGAGGCCTTTCTGTAACTCGTTCACGGCGTGATGCTTTCTGCGGGACCTGAGATTCATCCTAGCCGGGCGCGGAACTGCGGGACAGTCCCGCACCTGCGAAAAGCACACCTGATCGCCCCCGGCGTCTGGACGACGAAAATACAAAAAACCACTGTCTCGCAGCGGCTTTTTGATTTGTCGCGTCATTCCGAAGCGCGTTCAAGCTTACCAAGATTTCATGTGATATTGCGGCCACACTGGCCGCGAGACCAGCAAAGGCGGCCTTTGCTCCACTGAAACCTGCGCCGCAACGCACCGTAGCTTGTTTCACACAAGGCAGGACACTTTCAGGCATGCGCATCGCGGTCGTCCGCGGCGAAACCATCTTGGCGGCCGGCAAATCGCACAGCTATATTACCAGTCGCTGACCGCATGCAGGGCGCGCTCGGGTCTGGCGACATGGTGAGTTGGGCGCGGCTAGCTCGCGGTCGGATATTATCAGTTCAATTGATGGATTTTCCGATGTCGAATGCCATCTCGGTGACGCCCGAGACTGTGGAGACAACGCTCGCCGATCTGCCACGCATCGTCCGACTTGCGGTTGCCTTCGGCTCCCGGCTCAGGCGCGGAACGCTTGATGTCACCCTGCCCGACGGGCGCTTGATCCGGATGGGCGGACAGGAGCCGGGACCGAAGGCCGCGATGCGCCTGCACAATTACAGCTTTGCCGCGCGCCTGATCAATGGCGGCGATATCGGCATCGCGGAAGCCTATCTCGCCGGCGATTGGGATACGCCGGACCTGACGCAATTTCTCTACCTGTTCTGCGTCAACCACGATCTGATCCAGGCCATGCTGCGCGACAGGCCGCTGATGCGGTTCGTGCAGACGGTGCAGCACTGGTTCAACCGCAACACCCGTCGCCAGGCCAGGCGCAACATCCACGCCCATTACGACATCGGCAATGCGTTCTATTCGGCGTGGCTCGATCCGAGCATGACCTATTCGTCGGCGCTGTTCGAGGGCGCGAGCACAAACCTCGCGGCCGCGCAGACCAACAAATATCGCCGTCTCGCCGAGGCGCTCGACCTGAAGCCGGGCCAGAAGGTGCTCGAGATCGGCTGCGGCTGGGGCGGCTTCGCCGAATTCGCCGCCAAGACTTTTGGTGCACGCGTCGTTGGCCTCACCATCTCGACCGAGCAGCGCGACTTCGCGCGCAAGCGCATCCACGAGGCGGGCCTCGCCGAGAAGGTCGATATCCGACTGCAGGATTATCGCGACGAGCGGGATCGCTACGACCGGATCGCATCGATCGAGATGATCGAGGCTGTCGGCGAGCGGTTCTGGCCGCGCTATTTCGCCCAGCTGCGCGACCGGCTGCTGCCGGGCGGGCTTGTCGGCATCCAGGCCATCACGATCCAGGACCGGCTCTTCCAGGGCTACCGGCGCGAGGTCGACTTCATCCAGCGCTACGTCTTTCCCGGCGGCATGCTGCCCTCGCCCGCGGTGCTGAAGTCGCTCGGAGACCGATTCAACGTCCCTGTCATCGGCGAGCGCATCTTCGGGCAAGATTATGCCAAGACGCTTGCCACCTGGCGAAATAATTTTCGCGCGGCCTGGCCGGGCTTGGTGCCGCTCGGCTTTGACGACCGGTTCCGGCGGCTGTGGGAGTACTACCTCGCCTATTGCGAGGCCGGATTCCTGTCCGGCAATATCGACGTCCGGCAGGTCATCTTCGCAAAGCAGCAATAAGAGTTTGCCGGCCCGCCTTGCAAGGGTCGCTTGTAAGGCCGGTAGCCCTACTTTAGGGTCTCGATGACTTCACGCATCCAGCCGGTAATTGCCTGACATGACCACCAAAAACGACGTTGTCGAAGCCATCGGCAACACCCCGCTCATCAAGCTCAAGCGCGCCTCCGAGCTGACCGGCTGCACCATTCTCGGCAAGGCCGAGTTCATGAATCCCGGCCAGTCGGTCAAGGACCGCGCCGGCAAATGGATGATTCAGGAAGCCGAGAAACGCGGCGAGCTGAAGCCGGGCGGCCTCGTGGTGGAAGCGACCGCCGGCAACACCGGCATCGGGCTGGCGGTGGTCGCCAGCGCGCGCGGCTATCGCACGCTGATCGTGATCCCGGAGACGCAGAGCCAGGAGAAGAAGGATTTTCTGAAGCTGTGCGGCGCCGAGCTCTTGGAATCGCCGGCACTGCCCTATTCCAATCCGAACAACTACCAGCATGTCGGCCGCCGCCTTGCCGACGAGTTGCGCAAGACCGAGCCGAACGGCGTGTTGTTCGCCGACCAGTGGAACAACCTCGACAACGCCAAGGCGCATTACGACTCGACCGGCCCCGAGATCTGGGAACAGACCAGCGGCAAGGTTGACGGCTTCGTCTGCTCGGTCGGCAGCGGCGGCACGCTCGCCGGCGTCAGCCGCTACCTGAAAGAGAAGAACAAGGACATCCGGATCGCCTGCGCCGATCCGCACGGCGCCGGCATGTTTGAATACTTCAGGACCGGCGAAGCCAAGGCAACGCCAGGCGACTCCATCACGGAAGGCATCGGGCTCGGCCGGAAAACCGCGATCGTCGAGAGCGCCAAGGTCGATGACGCCTATCTCATTCCCGATGCCGAAGCGGTCACGGTGATCTACGAGCTGCTCCAGCACGAAGGCCTCTGCCTCGGCGGGTCCACCGGCATCAACATCGTCGGCGCGATGCGGCTCGCCAAGCAGCTCGGACCCGGCAAGACCATCGTCACCATTCTCTGCGATTCCGGCAGCCGCTATCAGTCAAAGCTGTTCAACGCCGACTTCATGCGCGCCAAGAACCTGCCGGTGCCGGAATGGCTGGAGAAGCGCAGCAACGTCAAGCTGCCGTTCGTCTAGCTCCAGGCTCTCAGCTCCAAGTTGGGCGCGCCGTGCCTTGCGACACGCGCGCAAGGCGCTGGTCCGATGCCGACGGCTTGCCGGCTGCGCGCGCGGGCGGCTCGAAGGGGTTGGTGTAAGAGCCCTCGTTGTCGGCGCCCGGCCAGAAGGTGAGCGCCAGCAGCAGAGCGAGATTGACCAGCCCGCCGAGCATCGTGCCCTGATGCTCCTGGCCGATCGCCCAGGCCGAAAACCGGCCTGCCGCCACATGATCCACGATCATGAGCGCGATCCAGGCCGGGATCACGCAGACCGGATCCCAGCCGATGTCGCGGATGCGCATCGATTGCAGCGTGAAGGTCACAACGCCGAAGAACACCACCGCCGCAATGATGGCCCAGTTTCGGGTGAGATCTTCGGGATGGACCATGCTCGGTGATGTCGTGCGCAACGCGGCCATTGCGATCGCAAAACAGATCGCGGTCATCACGATCGCCAGCACGACCGTGGCCAGAAAGAAATGCAGGCGCCCAAGGCGGGCATTGAGGCCGAACACGAAGCCGAGCATGCGACACATCCCCTTTTTGGGGCGTTATGCGCAGAAAGAGCTTTCGGACGCATGAAGCGGCGGGGTGTCGAAAGGTGTTATGGTTTTTAGCTGGCGATGAAATTGCGTAAAAGTTTACGCTTCGGCGCGGTCGTGCGGCGGTGCGGTAGGGTGGGCAAAGCGCAGCGTGCCCACCATTCCGCTGGCGATCGCGGAGAGATGGTGGGCACGGCGCAAGAGCGCCTTTGCCCACCCTACGAGATCAAACCTTGCCGGCCGATCGGCGGCCCCTCCGGGATGTCGCGGGAATCAGCGCAGGATCTGGCTCAGGAACAGTTTGGTGCGGGCATGCTGCGGGGTGGCGAAGAATTCGTTCGGCGTGTTGGCCTCGATGATCTGGCCGGCGTCCATGAACACCACGCGGTTGGCGACCTCACGGGCAAAGCCCATTTCGTGGGTCACGACCAGCATGGTCATGCCCTCCTTCGCCAGGTCGACCATGGTGTCGAGGACCTCCTTGACCATTTCGGGATCGAGCGCCGAGGTCGGCTCGTCGAACAGCATCACCTTCGGGTTCATGGTCAGGGCGCGCGCGATCGCGACGCGCTGCTGCTGGCCACCTGACATCTGGCCGGGGAACTTGCTGGCCTGGTGCGGGATCTTGACCCGCTCCAGGAATTTCATCGCGGTTTCCTCGGCGTCCTTCTTTGGGATGTTGCGCACCCAGATCGGCGCCAGCGTGCAATTGTCCAGCACCGTCAGATGCGGAAACAGATTAAAGCTCTGGAACACCATGCCGACTTCGCGGCGCACCGCGTCGACATGCTTGAGGTTCGGCCCGAGCTCGATGCCGTCGACGACGATCTTGCCCTCCTGGAATTCCTCGAGCGCATTGATGCAGCGGATCAGCGTCGATTTGCCCGAGCCCGAGGGCCCGCAGATCACGATGCGCTCGCCCTTGTTGACCTCGAGGTCGATGTCGCGCAGCACATGAAACTCGCCGTACCATTTGTTGAGGCCGGAAATGTTGACGATGGGATCAGCGGACATGATGACCTCGATCAGTTGCGGCGGTGGATGTTGAGGCGGCGCTCGACGAAGAGCGAGTAGCGCGACATTCCAAAGCAGAAGATGAAGTAGATGATACCGGCGAAGGCAAAGCCGGTGAACGCGGTCGACGGCGTCGACCATTTCGGATCCGAGAACGAAGCCCGGAGCGAGCCCAGCAAGTCAAACAGCGCCACGATCGAGACCAGCGAGGTGTCCTTGAACAGCGAGATGAAGCTGTTGACGAGGTTCGGAATGACGTGGCGGAGCGCCTGCGGCAGCACGATCAGCGAGGTCGTCTTCCACCAGGACAGCCCCAGCGCCGCCGCCGCCTCGTTCTGCCCGCGCGGGATCGCGGCGAGACCGCCACGGACGTTCTCGGCCTGGTAGGCGCCGGTGAACAGCGCGATGCCGATCAGCGCGCGCACCAGGCCGTCGACAGTGAAATTGCCCGGCAGGAACAACGGCAGCATGTAGGTGGCGAAGAACAGCACGGTGATCAGCGGCACGCCGCGCCAGAACTCGATGAAGGCGATCGAGAAGATCCGGATCAGGGGGATTGAGGCGCGCCGGCCGAGCGCCAGCGCAATGCCGATCGGCAGAGAGGTGACGATGCCTGTCACGGAGACCACCAGTGTCACCAGCAGCCCGCCCCAGAGATTTGTCGCGACGATCGGCAAGCCGCCGTGGTCGAGCCCCATCAGCTTGATAACCATCGCGATGGCGACGAAGGTGGCGATGCTCGACGCGAGCGCGCGCCACCCCGTGCGAATGCCGCCGCCGAGGACAAAGGCGATCAGCGAGACGAACGCCGTCGTGATGGCAAAATCGACCCAGACCGACTGGCCCGTCCCCTGGAGCTGGTCGCGCAGCCAGGTCAGCGGGTAGATCAGCCAACGGATCGCAATGCCGACCAGCACGATGAGATTGCCGACAACCCACAGCAGCGGCGCGATGGCCGATGTCTTGCTCAGGCTGAGCAGCACGTGCCCGGCGCTAACGATGCTGTCATCGAACAGTTCCAGCAGGCCGGCGGTCCAGCTCAAGCCGAAGCCGCTGATGCCGCCACCATGCAGGAGAAAGAACGCGACGACCGGAAAGGCGAAGAAGAACAGGCTGGCGTTGAGGCCCTTGGCAGGCAGGCGTGGAATCAGCAGCGGCAGGAGCAGTGCTGCCGCCAGGATCAGCGCGAGATTGACGCGCCAGCGCTCGGCCTCGGGATAGAAACCATAGATCAACTGCGGCAGCTTGGCCTGAATGTAGGGCCAGCAGGCGCCGACGGTAAATCCGGCGTTCTCGGCGAGGCAGGCGCCGCGGTCGTTGCCGCTCCAGACCGCATCGACGATCAGGAACCTGATGGACGGAATGATGGTGAACCAGAGCAGCAAGGCGCTGACGATCGTGAGCAGGATATTGGTCGGCGAATTGAACAGGCGGGTGCGCAGCAGGCCGACAAAGCCGGTGGTCTTGACCGGCGCGGGACGCTCGGCGACGAGGTCCCGACGGACGAAGGATGACGCCATGATGTCGGTCATGCGCCGAGGCTCCGGTTCAGGCGCCAGCCGTAGATGCTCATCACGCCGCTGGTGACGAGCGAGATCAGGAGGTAGACGCCCATCGTCATCGTGATGATCTCGATTGCCTGCCCGGTCTGGCTCAGCGACGTGCCGGCCCATACCGACACGAGGTCGGGATAGCCGATCGCGACCGCGAGCGAGGAATTCTTGGTAAGGTTGAGATACTGGTTGGTCAGGGGCGGCACGATCACGCGCATCGCCTGCGGCACCACGATCAACCGCAGCGTGGTGCCGCGACTCAGGCCCAGCGAGGATCCCGCCTCCATCTGCCCCTTGTGGACTGACTGGATGCCGGCGCGCACGATCTCCGCAATAAAGGCCGCGGTATAGGTCGACAGCGCCAGCGCCAGCGCCACGAATTCCGGAATGACGCGCGCGCCGCCGGCGAAATTGAACCCCTTGAGCTGCGGCAGCTGGACGGTGATGGGCAGACCAAACACCAGCATGGTGACAAGCGGCAGCCCGATGATGAGGCCCAGCACATATGGCCAGATGTGGATCATCTGTCCGCGCAAGAACAATGCCCGCCGCGCATGGATGCGCAAGCCCAGCGCGGCGACGACGCCGAATGCCAGCGCTGCCAGGAACGGCTCCAGACCGGCCTGGCCGATCGGCTGTGGAATGACGAGACCGCGATTGCTGATAAAGGCGATGCCGAGCAGCGAGATGCTCTGTCGCGGATTGGGCAGCGCCGCGAGCACCGCCAGGTACCAGAACAGGATCTGGAACAGGAGCGGCTGGTTGCGGATGAGCTCGACATAGATCTCGCCGATACGCGACACCAGCCAGTTCGGCGACAGCCGGCACAACGCGACGATGAAGCCGATCACTGTAGCGAACACGATGCCCACCGCAGAGACCACGAGCGTGTTCAACAGCCCGACCACGAACACCCGCAGGAACGTGTCAGAGCCGGTATAGGAAATCAGGGTCTGGTTGACGTCGAAGCCGGCATTGTTCGCGAGGAAGCCGAAGCCGGCGGCAATGTGCTGGTTTTCGAGATTGGCGCGGGCATTCGAGATGATCTCGTAGGCAATCCAGCCCAGCACCGCCGCGAAGGCAAACTGGACGGCGACGCCGTTCCAGCCTGCCTTGCCACCCAGAAGCCGCCTGATCTTCAGCGCGATCTGGAGCGGCGGTTTACGAGCTTCGGTGCTCATTGCCATGTGCCGGCTGATCGGGCCGGATCAGCGGATCGGCGGCGCGTACTGAAGACCACCCTTGTTCCAGAGATTGTTGAGACCGCGGTTGATCGCGAGCGGCGAGCCCGCGCCGACGTTGCGATCGAACACCTCGCCGTAATTGCCGACGGCCTTCACGATCCGGATCACCCAATCCTTGGTCAGGCCGAGCTGTTCGCCGAAATTGCCGTCGGTGCCGAGCACGCGTTTCAGCTCCGGATTCTCCATCTTGGCTTTCTCGTCGACGTTCTTCGAGGTCACGCCGAGCTCCTCGGCGGTGATCATGGCGAACAGCGTCCATTTCACGATGTCGAACCACTGGTCGTCACCGTGGCGCACCATCGGTCCGAGCGGCTCCTTCGAGATGATCTCGGGGAGAACCATGTGGTCGTTGGGATTGGCGAGCTTCAGACGGTTGGAGTAGAGGCCGGACTGGTCGGTGGTGAAGACGTCGCAGCGCCCGGCCTCATAGGCCTTGACGGTCTCGTCGTTGGTGCCGAACGCGATCACCTCGTACTTCATGTTGTTGGCCTTGAAGTAGTCGGCGAGGTTCTGCTCGGTGGTGGTGCCGGTCTGCACGCAGACCGAGGCGCTGTTCAGCTCCAGCGCCGAATTGACCTTGAGCGACTTCTTCACCATGAAGCCCTGCCCGTCATAATAGGTCACGCCGGTGAAGTTGGCGCCGAGCGAGGTATCGCGGGAGATGGTCCAGGTGGTGTTGCGCGAGAGCACGTCGATCTGGCCGGACTGCAGCGCGGTAAAGCGGTCCTTGGCGGAGGTCGGCACGAATGTGATTTTAGTCGGATCGTTGAAGATCGCGGCCGCGATGGCGCGGCAGACGTCGACGTCGAGCCCGGTCCAGTTGCCCTTGTCATCGGGCGAGGAGAAGCCCGGCAGGCCCTGGCTGACGCCGCAGGACAGCGTGCCCCGGTCCTTGATGGTCTTGAGCGTTTGTGCGTCGGCGGCCTGGGCAGAGAGGCCGACGGCGAGAGCAAGAGAGAAAGCCAGGGTCACGCGTTTCATGGGCTTCAAGCCTTTCAAAGTCATCTCAAGGTCGGGAACGGTGTCTCTGCCAAGACTTTCCCTACAAAAAGGGTAGCCTTGCAAGAGTCATGCTGGAAAACCTTGCCGAACACTCGCCCATCCCGGGAGGCCATACCTTAATCCTCGTCGCAGGCGCCCGCACTTGAGGCCGTGGCGCAAGGTCCGGTCAGGCGATGGATCGAAGGTCGCGGCAGGCCCCTCAACATGCAGCGACTGAATAGCACCCGCGCATCACAGAACGACTGGCGAGCCGGGTCAAGGGGTTGACGGGACTCTTCTGTGTTCTGTTATTAACGTCGGTGGCCCCCAGGCCGCCCCGACCGCGCGATCCGCGCCCGGCGGAAACGCTTTTTGAAAGCAGACGCATGGATTCCTCGCACCCCGCACAGCAGCACGCCGAAACCCGGCTGGTCACCTCCGGCCGCGACACCAAGGCGCAGAAGGGGTTCGTCAATCCGCCGGTGTTCCACGGCTCGACCGTGCTCTATCCGACCGCCGAGGACCTGCACGCCCATCGCGGCGAGTTCACCTATGGTCGTCACGGCACCCCGACCACGCGGGCGTTCCAGGACACGCTGATGGCGCTGGAGGGGCCACAATGCGCTGGCGTCGGCATCGTGCCGTCGGGCCTGTCGGCGATCTCGACCACCCTGCTCTCGGTCTTGAAGACCGGCGACCATCTGCTGGTCTGCGACAATGTCTATCGTCCCACGCGCAATTTCTGCAACGGCATGCTCGCCCGCCTTGGCATCGAGACCACCTATTTCGATCCGCTGATCGGCGCTACCATCGAGAAGCTGTTCAAGCCCAACACCCGCGCGGTGCTGGTCGAGGCGCCGGGCTCGCAATCGTTCGAGATGCCGGATATCCGCGCCATCGCTCAAATTGCGCATGCGCGCGACGCGCTCGTCATCGACGATAACACCTGGGCCACGCCGCTCTATCACCGCTCACTCGAGCAGGGCGTCGACATCAGCATGATGGCTGCCACCAAATATATCGGTGGCCATTCCGATATCATGTTCGGCACCATCTCGGCCAACGCCAAGACCTGGCCGCAGATCGCGGAAGGCATCCGCCTGCTCGGCGTCTGCGCAGGCCCCGACGACGTTTTCCTGGCGCTGCGCGGCCTGCGTACGCTGTCGGTCCGCCTCGCGCAGCATCATCGCTCCGGTCTCGACATGGCGCACTGGCTGGCCAGCCGGCCCGAGGTCGCGCGCGTCCTGCACCCGGGCCTCGAGACCGATCCGGGCCACGCCATCTGGAAGCGCGACTTCACCGGCGCCTCCGGCCTGTTCAGCATCGTGCTGAAGCCCGTGCCGCAGAAGGCCGTCGACACCATGCTCAACACGCTCAAGCTGTTCGGCATGGGTTTTTCCTGGGGCGGCTTCGAGAGCCTCGCGATTCCCTTCGATTGCACCGACTATCGCACGGCGACGAATTGGGCGCCGGACGGTCCGACACTGCGACTGCATATCGGGCTCGAGAGCACCGACGACCTCAAGGCCGATCTCGATCGCGGCTTTGCGGCCCTCAAAGCGGCAATGTGAGCCTGCTCACAAGGCATTGCGCCTGCGGACGCGCCAAGACACGCCGCGGGAACGTGCAAGCACCGAATGCGTTAACGCCGACGCGCCAACAAGGGGTTTGATCCGCTGGCGTTTGGCGTTAGCCTGCCCCTTCGACTCCAATCCGGACACGGAGCATGGGAACGTTGGTTCTGCTCGATCTGATGGGCGGCGTAGCGCTGTTGCTGTGGGGCCTCCATATGGTCCAGAGCGGCATCCTGCGCGCCTTTGGCCCCGACCTGCGACGCCTGCTCGGCAAGGCACTCGGCAACCGCTTCAGCGCGCTCGCTGCGGGCCTGGGCCTCACCGCGCTACTTCAGAGCAGCACGGCGACCGCACTGCTCACCAGCTCCTTTGCCGCCGAGGGTCTGCTCAGCCTCGTCGCCGCGCTCGCCATCATGCTGGGGGCCAATGTCGGCACGACGCTGATCGTGCAGGCGCTGTCGTTCAATATCGCGGCCGTAGCTCCCGTACTGTTCGTTCTCGGCCTCGTCGCCTTCCGCTCCGGCCCGCGCTCGCGGATCAAGGATATCGGCCGTATCGCGATCGGCCTTGGATTGATGCTGTTGTCGCTGCACATCCTGCTCGACACGCTGGCGCCGGCGGAGAACGCACCGGGCGTGCGCGTCGTGATGTCGGCGATCACTGGCGATCCGGTTCTGTGCATCATCGTCGCCGCGCTTCTGACCTGGGCCGTGCATTCAAGCGTCGCCAGCGTGCTGCTGATCATGTCGCTGGCCTATTCGCAGTTCATCACGCCCGATGCGGGGCTGGCGCTGGTGCTCGGGGCCAATCTCGGCAGCGCCGTCAACCCCGTGTTTGAAGGCGCAAAACGCGACGATCCCGCGAGCTATCGCCTGCCGGTCGGCAATCTCGTCAATCGCATCGTCGGCATTGCGCTGGTCCTGCCGTTCCTGGGCACGATCGCGGGCCACATGCACGCCTGGCAGCCCGATCTCGCCAAGATGATTGCGGCCTTCCACATCGCCTTCAACGTGGGCACGGCCGTCATCTTCATCGGCCTGCTCGACACCATGTCGCGCCTGCTGACAAAGCTTCTGCCGGATCGCGTGCAGGAAACCGACCCGGCCCGCCCCCGCTATCTCGACGAGACGGCGCTGGAGACGCCCTCGCTCGCGCTTGCGGACGCTGCCCGCGAGACGCTGCGCATGGGCGATCTGGTCGAGGTCATGCTGCGCAAGGTGATGGCCGCGATGATGACCGGCGACCGCTCGCTGGTCGACCAGGTCTCGAAGACGGACAATGTGGTCGACAGTCTCGACGAGGCCATCAAGCTCTATGTCACCAAGCTGACCCGCGGCAGCCTCGACGAGAGCGAGGGAAGGCGTGCGATGGAGATCATCTCCTTCGCCATCAACCTCGAGCATATCGGCGATATCATCGACAAGAATTTGAGCGAGCTCGCGACCAAGAAGATCAAGCGGCGCTTCCAGTTCTCGGCTGAGGGCGCAGACGAGCTCGCCGCGTTCCACAAGCGCACGATGGATTCGCTGCGGATCGCCTTCGGCGTCTTCATGTCGGGCGATGCCAACGAGGCCCGCAAGCTGCTGGTGGAAAAGACTGCGCTGAAGAACACCGAGCTCGCTGCCGTCGAACGCCATCTCGACCGCCTGCGCGAGGGCCGCCCCGAGACCATCGAGACCACGTCGCTGCATCTGGACGTGCTGCGCGATCTGCGCCGCATCCACTCGCATATCTGCTCGGTCGCCTATCCCGTGCTGGATGCGGCCGGCGAGCCCTATCGCCGGACCGAGGCGGAGACGAACGCCCTGCCCGCCTCGGGCGCCACGGCGCTGCCGCGCTAGGGCTGCGACGCGACGCGCGGCTTGACTTGCGTGATGGCGACGCCGGAGATCGCGAGCAGCCCGCCGACGATCAGCTTCGGCGTCATGCGCTCGCCCAGGAACAATACGCTCGAGATCAACGCAAACACCGGCAGCAGCAAGCCAAACGGTGCGACGCGCCCCATCGAGCAACGCCCGATCAGCCAGAACCAGAGGCTGAACCCGACAATGCCGCCGATGAAGATCGTGTAGGCGAGCGCCAGCCAGCCACGTCCATCCGCCGTGACAAGGCTCGCCAGCTGTCCATGTTCGAGGAGCAACGACATCAACATGACCTGCGGCACCGTGAGCAGCGACGCCCACCCCATCAACATCAGGGGATCAAAAGGGCCGTAGCGCTTCGTCAAGACGTTGGACACCGCGAACGCGAAGGCTGCCCCGACCACAAGCAGCAGCGGCAGTGCGTTTGCGGACAGGCCAGGCCCCGCCACCAACACGACCACGCCGACGAAAGCAAGCACCACTCCGGCGGACGTAGTTAGAGACGGCCTCTCCGCGAGCAGCGGCCAGGCCAGCAGGACGGTGAAAGGCGGCGCGAGTTGATATGCAACGGCCGACATGCTTCCCGAGCCGAGCCCAAGGCCAACATAGAACAGCCCGAAGTTCAGTCCACCAAGGAAAAACGAAATAGCTGCGATAGGGCCGAACTGTTGCCGCGTGGGGCTTTTGACAACGGGAACAAGCAGCAACGCGATGGCCAGAAAGCGTATCGCGAGGAAGAAGAGCGGCGGAAACTCCGTAACGCCCACCTTGATGGCCACGAACTGATAGCCCCAGAGCAAGGGAACGGCCACCGCGCAGACGATCTGGATGGCGGACATGGCACCTTTCCTTTCAAGACCGATCAGTCCAAATATCGACGCGCCAATAGCGGAGACGTCCATGGGTTGTTTATCTAATGAAACGGTCGAGAAGAGCGTCAACGGTGGCTTGCGACGTGTTTCGCGTCGGTGCCGTTTTGGCAACCACTCGCAGCCCCCAAAGGAAGCAGATGAGAATTCGGGCGGCACTTGAAGGCTCAACACCGTCGGCCAGCTGCCCCGCCGCCTTCGCGCGGGATAGTGCGTTCGCCACCCTGCCCTCCATCGCCTTAAAGTAGCCCGCGACGCGCCGGCCAACCTCGGCATCCTGGCCCGCCAGCTCCATGGCGGTAGCCACCAGCAGGCAACCGCGCCGCCCGTTGCCCCCGCTGGTGCGCTCGACGTAACCGGCCAGGTAGGCCTTGAGGCCGTCAATCGGATCCTTGCGCGGGTCGAATTCGAACTCCATCCGCGCCAGGGCATCGGCAATGTAGCGATCGAGCGCCCGCAGGAAGAGCGAGTGCTTGTCGCCAAAGGCGGCGTAAAGGCTGCCGCGCGAGAGCTTGGTTGCCCGCAGTAGGTCGGGCAGCGCCGTGCCGTGATAGCCGCGCGACCAGAACACATCCATCGCACGTTCGACCGCGGCCTCGATGTCGAAACCTCGGGGCCGCCCACGCGGCGAGTGCACAGGGGATTCGTGGCGCATGCCCAATATATGAACCGATCGGTCTTGAAATAGCAAGCGCGTTTTGGATCGGTTCCGAACAGCTTTTGGGAGGTTTGCGGCCTAGTCCCGGATCAGCGGTCCAATGTCTTCGACGTCCGGCCGCGGTTCCTGATGATCAGCATGATGTTGCGGACATAGATGATCGTTGCCAGCGCCTGTCCGAGAATGATGACGGGCTCGCGCTTGACGACGCCGTAGACCAGCGTCATCAACCCGCCGCCCATCGAGCAGAACCAGAACGCCATCGGCACCACGCTGTTGCCGGCGCGCTCGCTCGCAATCCACTGCACCAGGAAGCGCGCGGTGAAAAACAGTTGCGCGACCAGGCCGAAGGCGAGCCAGAAATCGAACTTGGCGACGAAGACGTCGTAGAGATAGTTGTTCAGCGCCTGGCCGTATTGGATGATCATGCCTTCACCTCAGTCACTTCTGGCGCCGGCTTCTTGCGGCGGATCAGCCACCACACGCCGGCGAGATCCATGATCCCGATCCACAGCCGGTCGAAGAAGCCGTAATTGGACACTCCGGAATGGCGCGGCCGGTCGATCACGTCGACATAGGCGATGTCAAAACCTTCGCGGCGGACCAGCGCCGGCAGAAACCGATGCAGCCCGTCGAAATAGGGCATCATCAAGAACACCTCGCGCCGGAATGCCTTCAGCCCGCAACCGGTGTCGCGCGTGCCGTCCTTCAGGATGCCGTTGCGGATGCCGTTTGCTACGCGCGACTGGAATTTCTTGAAGCCGGTGTCTTTGCGCCCGACCCGCTGTCCCGCGGCAAGCCCGACATTTGCGCCCTTCTCGACCGCGGCAATCAGATCCGGCAGGAAGACGGGATTGTTCTGGCCGTCGCCATCGAGCGTCGCCACGATCGCGCCGCGGGCCGCACGCACGCCGCTGCGCACCGCCGCCGACTGGCCGCCCGATTTGGCATGACGCAGCTGCCGCAGATTGTCCCGCTCCGCCATGATCGCCGCGAGCCGCTCGCCGGTCGCATCGGTCGAGCCGTCGTTGACATAGATGATCTCATAGGCCCAGCGGCCATCGAGCGCGGCCGTGATCTCCTCGATCAAAGGCGCAATGTTGTCGGCTTCGTTGCGCACGGGGACGACGATGGAAACCGAAGGCTGGGACGACGACAAATCGAAGCTCGTGGTTGGAATTGGCCTGCCTCCGGGGGGAACCGGCAGCCCCGGGAAGCAGCCGCTTTTATGGGGCGGATGCCCCGCGGGCAACCCTTTTGAGGCGCCCGGGAAGCGGTCCCGGCAGCGGCACGATGGTGCCGTCGGCCCGGATCGCAAAAGCGAGGCGGCGGGCCGCAAACCAGTAACGGACAGCCATGGCGCCGATCATGCCGACCAGCGCACCGGCCGTGACGTCGCTCGGGTGATGCGCCAGCAGCACCAGGCGCGTCAGAATGATCACGACCGCGTAGGTGAACATGAACACGCGCAGACGCGGCCATAGCGCTGAGACCGCAAAGGCGAGCGCGAACGCCGTGATTGCATGGCCTGAAGGCAGGCTCGCATAGGCTCCCGTTCCCTCGAACGGGATGAAGTTGAACGGATCGGCCTTGCCGCCGACGAAGGGCCGGCCCCGACCGATCAGATATTTCAGGATCTCTCCGGCGAACACCGACAGGGCAACAGACAGAAACAAGAATTGGAGCCGCGTGCCCAAGCCCAATAGCAGTACGCGGCGGGCGCCGTGGAGCCCCGCCGCAACGAGCGCCACGACAACCAGCGCAACTCCCAGCACCGAGAGCACATACTCGTCCTGGCCGAAATCGGTGAGGATGCGGATCGGCCAGAGCGCCGGCGTGCCGCGCGCCGGCATCAGCTGGATCTCGGTCCCGTCGAACGCGACCATCAGCACGATAATCAGAGCAGCGCCCGCCGCACTGAGCCACAGCGAATGCCGCGCCAGCTTTCGCGCGGCCTCGGCGCGGCGCGAATGCGAGGGCGTACGCACGAGCTGAGCCAACGCACCGCCAAAGATCGCGAGCAATTGCGCGGGGTAGCTCGCGCGCGGCGCAATATCGGTTGAGGCCGGCATCCTACTCGGTGCCCTCGGAGCGGAAGATCGAGATCGAGATCGCGCGTCCCTGTGAGAAATTATAGCCGTCGATGCGCGCCCCAACCTTGTAGCGCAGCCCGATCGCCTCGGCGCGCTGGACGAAGCTGCGCTCCGAGCGCTGCTCGATCAGCGCAAACCGGCAGCTTCCCTGCCTGAGGAAATCGGCGGCTCCCGATCCGTCGGTCAGCAGCGTCTGGGTGCCGGTCAGAAACACGAGGCTCGGCTCATGATAGCCGGCCGACGCCGCCTTCGGCCCGACACAGGTGACGTTGCGCAGCGCGCGCGCGACCTCGATGCTCGGAAACAGCGGCGTCAGCGACGGCAGCACGATGCCGTAGACCACGACCGCCAGCATCAGCGCCGCGACCAGCGCGTTGAGCACCGAGCGTTCGGCTCGGTTGCTGTCGAAGAGCCACCAGGCGAACAGGCCGAAAATCAGCGAGGCCGCGATGAACGGCCAGGCCGCGAAGGCCGGCTGCCGCGTCAGCACGACGGCGCCGACGACTGCGATGATCGAGCCGCCCGCGGGGATCGCGAACCACCAGGCCGAGCCGCGCGCCAGCCAGGAGCGCGACAGCACATTCCGCTCCAGCGCGCCGGCGGTGAGGATCGCAATCGCGGGATAGAGCGGCAGCACGTAATGCGGCAGCTTGGTCAGCACCGCCTCGAACACGATCCAGGACGGGATCAGCCAGGCCAGCAGGAACTGCGCGCCGGGCTCGCGCCGCGCCCGCCACACCGCAGGCGCCGCCATCGCCGCGAGCGGCGCGCCCGGCCAGAAGGTGATCCAGAACAGCGCCAGGTACAGTCCGGGCGGCGCGCCATGGGATTCCTGCGCGCCGATCTTGCTCAGCATGTCGCCGCCGACGGAGTCGGCGAAGAAGGCATCGCCCGCGCGCCAGAAGATCGCGATGAACCAGGGCAGCACCAGCACCAGCAGCCACATCAGGCCCCAGAGCGGACGCAGCTTCCACAGCCATGAAGCATCGCGGTCCTGGATCGCGAGCGCAACGATCGTCAGGCCCGCGAACATCAGGATCAGCGGGCCCTTGATCAGGATGCCGACGGCGAGCGCGGTCCAGAAGATCGCAGGCCAGCTCCAGGGCGGATGGGTTTCGTCCTCGGCGCGCTGCCAGGACAGATAGGCGCGTGCCATCGCGCCCATTGCGGCGACCACGCAGAACAACAGCATCGCGTCGGTCTTGGCGAGCCGCGCCTCGACGCCGAGCAGCACGGAGGAGCACATCAGAAGCCCGGCAAGGACCGCGGCGCGCCGCGTCACGAAGCCAAGCGCCGCCCAATAGGTCATCAGCACGGCGCCGATCGCCCCCAACAACGACGGCAGCCGGTAGACCCAGATCCGGAGTTCAGCCTTCGGCAGCTTTAGCGCCGTCGCGACTTCGACCGCGGCGGATTGCAACCAGTAGATGCCGACCGGCTTCTTGTAGCGCACGTCCTCCTGGAAGCGGATGTCGACATAGTCGCCGCTCTCGACCATCTGCTTGGTGGCCTGCGCAAAGCGCGCCTCATCGCGGTCGACCGGCGGAATCGTGAAGAAGCCGGGCAGGAAGAGCAGTAGCGCGCACAGCACGAGGAAGGCCACAGCGCGGGCGTGGCTGGCGGTGACAAGGTCGAGCATCAGCACGAGCCGGCTGCCCGGATTCACAGGCGTTTTCGGCTCTCGGGGCGCTCCAAAACGGGGAGTCGGATAGGTCTCGGCCATTGGTTCCGCTTACGCTGAAACCGCCATCGCCACAACCGCTTGAGCCACAGTCATTGAATTCGAATGACAACTGTGTCCGCGGCGCCAACGGCGTCGATCACGGTCAGCCGTGCAAAGCCCGGGCCGGGCGGATCGATCAGGCGCTGGCGCCGCCCGTCGATCTCGCCGAGCGCGGTACCGTTGACCATGACAGTCATCGGCAACACCCCGCCGGCGACCTTCACCGGCATGGCGGAAGCCTCGGCCCCGCCCGAGCGATCCACGTCGATCCGGGAGCCGTTGAGCGGGAACTGGATGTGGAGCGCCTGCTCGCCGCCGGTTCGGACGAGCTCCCCGACCGGACGAAACCGCTTCAGCGGCAACGGCAACTTCGCGTTGCTGGCGACCAGGGTTCCCTTGGGCGGCTTCGGCAGCGGCGTCAACGTCTTGCCGGTCCGCGCGAAGGCATCGAACAGAATGGGCGCAGCGGCGACACGGCCAATCAAGCCGGGAACCGGCGCGCCGTCGGGCCGGCCGACCCAGACGCCGATCGTCATGCGGCCGTCGAACCCGACCGACCACGCGTCGCGATAGCCATAGGAGGTGCCGGTCTTGAAGGCGATACGGTTGTGGGCGGCGTTCTCCGGCGGTGGGGTTCCGAGAAGCACGTTGCCGACCTGCCAGGCCGCGACCTGATCCAGCAGCCGCAGCGGCTCGCGGTCGTCCACGGCCGCCATGACCTCGCGCAGCGGCTTGGTGGTGCCGAGCCGGGCGAAGCCCGCATAGAGCTGGGCGAGATCCTGCAGCGTCACGCCGACGCCGCCGAGGCCCATCGCGAGCCCCGGTGCTTCGTCTTTGGGCAAAACCAGATTGCCGCCGGCCTGCCGCAGCCGCGAGGCCAGCCGGCTCGCGCCGACGCGGTCGAGCAGCACGATCGCCGGCACGTTCAGCGACAGCTGCAGCGCCTTCTTCACCGGCACCGTGCCCTGGAACCTCATGTCGAAATTTTCCGGCGCGTAGGAGCCGAAGCGGACCGGACGGTCGTCGATCAGGCTGTCGGGGTGGACAAAACCGTCCTCGAAGGCGAGCCCGTAGATGAACGGTTTCAGCGTCGAGCCCGGCGAGCGGATGGCGCGGGTCATGTCGACCTGCCCTGCCCGGCTCTCGTCGAAATAATCGGCAGACCCCACGCGTGCGAGCACGTCGCCGCTCTCATTGTCGACCACGATGATGCCGACCGAGATGTTCGGCCCCAGCGCAATCGCGCGGTCGCGCGCCAGGGGCTCGAGCACTTTCTGGAGATTGGAATCCAGCGTCAGCTTGATGACCGGCGCATCCTTGACGGTTGTCAGCGCGCTGTCGGACGCGTGCGGCGCCAGGATCGGCATCGGCTTGCGTAGCTTTGGCACCGGCACGGCTTGGGCCTGCTTCGCCTCGTCGGCGCTGACCACATGCTCCTCGACCATGCGGTCGAGCACGCGGTCGCGGGCGATGCGCGCGGCGTCCGGATAGCGGTCGAGCCTGCGCGTCTCCGGCGATTGCGGCAGCGCGACCAGTAGCGCTGCTTCCGCCAGCGACAGCCGCTTCGGCTCCTTGCCGAGATAGGCGATGGAGGCGGCACGGATACCTTCGAGATTGCCGCCATAGGGTGCGAGCGCGAGGTAGAGGTTGAGAATCTCGTCCTTGCTCAGCGTCCGCTCCAGCTCGATCGCGCGCACGATCTGGTGCAGTTTTGCGTAGAGCGAGCGCTGCCGCCTCGGCTCCATCAGCCGGGCGAACTGCATCGAGATGGTCGAGCCGCCGGACACGATGTGGCCGCGCGTGGTGAGCTGCACCGCGGCGCGGCCCAGCGCCAGCGGATCGATGCCATCATGGGCGTAGAAGCGCTGATCCTCATAGGCGAACAACAGCTTGAGATAGGTTGGATCGACATTGGCTTTCGCATCGACCGGCAGCCGCCAGCGCCCGTCGGCCATGGCATAGGCGCGCAGCAGTTTTCCATTGCGGTCGACGACCGTGGTCGAGACGCGGCGCGCCTCGTCGAGCGGCAGCGGACCGAGGGAATAGACCCAGCCGACGAAGGTGCCGATGGCAAGGATGAATGTGAACGCAGTTATTGAGAGGATACGAGCACCGTATCCCCGCACTCCGTCATGGCCGGGCTTGTCCCGGCCATCCACGTTCTGACTCGCGGCACCAAAGTCCGTGGATGCCCGGGACGTCCGCGCGAAGACGCGCTTCGCGCTTTTGCCCGGGCATGACGGCGGAGTTGCTGGCTCGTTCGGAGCATCAGTCATTCCAAACACTCACTTCGCCGCCCGCACCTCGACAGTGCCCGTGCCGGTGCGGCCGTAGCGCGAGGGGTTGTACATGTCCTCGACATAGGCCTGCGGCAGCACGTATTTGCCGGGCGAGACCACGCGCACGACATAGGCGACGGTGAAGACCGCCTTGGAGTCCGAGGCGCGATCCACGGCCGCCGTAAAGCGGTCGTCGCGGAACTCGGTATCCTCCGGCTCCTGGCCGTCCTCGATCCAGTCCAGCGTGCCACTGTCGCCCGACGACACCAGCTTGGGATTGTCGATCTCAAGACCTGCCGGGAGATAGTCGGACACCATGATGTGGCCGTACTCGGGCTTCGCCTCCGTAATGTTCAACACCACGGCGAAGCGATCGTTCTGCTTGACCTTGCTGATATCGGCGGGCTTGCCATCGAGCGTGAAGTAATTACGCTCGATCTTGAAGCCGTTCGATGCAGCCGGCTCCGGCGTGACCGGAGAGCCCGACACCGAGATCACCGCCTGCACCGGCGCGTCGCCGGTGTTGGTGATCTTCAGCGGCTTGCCGCTCAGCGTGTCCGCCTTGTAGCTGCGGTAGAGCGCGGTCTTGACGCTCTGGCCGTCGACCTCGATCGAGAGGTTTTCCTTGGCCAGCGCCCGCGCCGCCAGCACCAGCCAAGCATTCTCCTGCGTCGAGGTGTAGGGCGTGAGCCCGCGCGCGGTTTCGACCCGCATCACGGCTTGCGTCAGCGTCGCCTTGGGCGCGTTGCCTTCGCTTGCGAGCGAGACCAGTGCTGCGGCATCGCGCAGCTGCGAGCCGTAGTCGGTGCGACCGAACTCCAGCACCGGCTTTGGCGCGAGGCTATCGAGCGCCGCGCCATAGACCCGCTCCGCACGGTTGCGATCGCCTACCAAAGCGAGCGCCGCCGCGAGCTGCGACTTCGCAATCGGCGTCGCCAGGTTGTTCAGCTTGGTATCCGCGAGATAGCGGAGATCTCCGATCGGCGCCGCGCCGTTGCGGGCGAGCACATAGAGGCCGTAGGCGAGATCGCGCCCGCCATCCTTCTCCGGCTCATTGCCGTTGACGACCGAGTTGCGGATACGATCCAGCGCGTTCTTGAACAGCACGTCCGGCACCACAAAGCCCTTTTCGCGGGCGCGGGTGAGGAAGTCCGTCACATAGGCATCGAGCCAGGCATCATCGCCGCCCGCCGACCACAGGCCGAACGAGCCATTGGAGCCTTGACGGGCCAGGAGCCGCTCGATCGCATCGCGGATGCGCTGGTCGACTTCGGTGTCCATCGCGAGATGTGCCCCGGCCGCGAGATCGTTGACGTAGAGCAGCGGCATGGCGCGGCTCGTGATCTGCTCCGAGCAGCCATAGGGATAGCGGTCGAGCGCTTTGAGGATCGTCGCCGCGTCCAGCGCGGTCGACAGGCTCGCCGAGACAGAGACGCTGCCCGTGCCCGGCACGAGATCGGAGAACATGTCCGATGTCAGTGTCAGGCTCTCGCCCTTCGCCAGCGTCCGGATCGAGCGCCGCGCCAGCACCTGGGTTGCCGCCTTGACGTCGAGCGCATAGTGGCGCGCGAGCGCAAGGCCGTTCGGTCCCTTGATGTCGACGTCGAGCGTCGCCTGCCCCGCCGCGGTCGCGTCAATCGCAAGCGTGAACGAATTGCGCTGCTTGGCGGCGAGCTTGACGGTGGTTGCGGCATTGCCGGTCATCTTCACCGGACCGCCGGTCTTCACGTTGATGATGTAGTCGCCGCCCTCGCCCTCGACATTGTCAATCTCGAGATTGACCGTGCCATGGTCGCCATTGAGCAGGAAGCGCGGCAGGGTCGTGGTTAGCACCACGGGATCGCGGATCACCACGTCCGTGTTGGCGCGGCCGAGCTTGGTCGCGGTCCACGCCACCGCCATCACGCGCGCGGTGCCGGCGAACTCCGGAATATCGAAGCTCACTTCCGCACTGCCGTCGGCGCCGACGGTGACGATGCCCGAATAGAGGGCGAGCGGCTTCTGCGCGGGCGGCGAGCCCTGGAGCTCGGCAGCGCCGGCGTCGCCGCCTGACTTGATCTGGCCGCGCGTGCCCGACATGCCGTCGATCAGTTGCCCATAGAGATCGCGGATCTCCGCGCTCAGGCGGCGCTGGCCGAGATAATAATCATCCGGCGCCGGCGGCTTGTAATTGGTGAGGTTGAGAATGCCGACATCGACCGCAGCGATCACGATTTTGGCGTCCTCGCCCGGATTGAGCCCGTCGAGCTTGACCGGAATCTTCAGCGTCGCATTCGGCCGGATCAGCGCCGGCGGCGTCAGCTTGACCTGGAGCGTGCGCGTCTGCTTGTCGATGCCGAACCATTTCAGGCCGATGGCGCGGCCCGGCATGCGCTGGGCAGCCGCATCAAGCGGACGGCGCAACGTCGCCACCACATGGGCGCCTGTGCCCCAGTCCTTGCCGACCGGGAGCTTCACCTGCGCGGTGCCTTCGTTGACGTCGATGGTCTGCGTCGTCAGCAGGCGATCGCCGAGCACGTTGACGGTGAGCTTGCCGGCGGAGCGGACATTGACCGAGACGGTCATGATGTCGCCGGAAGCGTATTGCGGCTTGTCGATCGAGGTCTCCAGCAGGTCCGGCGTATCGGCGCTGCCGTCGGAATACCAGCCGACGTCGAACTGCACCGAGGTTACCGGGCCGTCGGCATCGTTCGACTTCACGTCGAGCCGGTAGCGACCGGGCTTGGGCGCCAGCGTGATCCGCGTTGGCTTGTCGGCGGCAATGGTGGCGTCGCCGTCGGCAACGCGCGAGGTCGACTTGACCGGCTCATACTCCCAGTAATTGTTCTGGCGGTACCATTGGTAGCGCGACTCCATCTTCAGGAGCTCGTAGCGCAACCCGTCGCGGGGAAGCGTCTTGCCCTCGGGCGAGACGAACACGATATCGAACTCGGCCTTGTCGCCTTCCGCGACGTTCTTGTCGCCAAAGAGCGGCTTGATGCCGATCAGCGCAGTCGCCGGCGCAACCGGGAGCACGAGCTTGCGCTCGACGGCACGGCCGCCGGTCTCGACCATGCGGACGAAGATCTGCGCCTCCTGCGGACGCGTCGAGGCCGGCTGCTTTTCCAGTGTCACCGGGAATGTAGCAACGCCATTGGCGTCGGCTTCCGGCAGGTTCTCCAGCGGCGTGCGCTCGTTCGAGGTGGTCTGCTCGTCGTCGACGCCGAACTGGAAGCCGGCATAGCCCGGGCGTTCGCTCGCGGGCGCGATCAGCATGTCGCCCTCGAGCTGAAGGCCGGATGCGGGCGCGCCATAGAGGAAATGACCGTCGGCCTTAAGCTCCACAGGAGCGTTAGCTTTGATCAGCTTGTCCTTGGCCGACAAGTCGAATTCGATCCGATCGGGGACGTAGTCCTCGACCATGAATGTGGTCTCGCCGACCGATGAGCCCTTCGGATCGGTGAAGGCGCGCACCCGCCAGGTGCCGGTCGGAACGGCCGAGTTCAGCGGCACGGCAAGCGTGCGGCCGCCGGCGCCCTGGTCGGACAGCACGGCGCGGCGGAATTCAACGCCGTCGGGGCGCTCGATCACCAGGGTCAGCGGTCCACCATTGACGGCATTGCCCTGCCCGTCGCGCAGCAGTGCGGTGAGATAGACCGTCTCGCTGGAGCGATAGACGCCGCGCTCGGCATAGACGAAAGCGTCGGCGCCCGCGGGCACCGCGCGGCCCGCAACGCCGCGGTCGGACAGGTCGAAGGCCGAGGTCTTCAGGCTGAGGAAGGCGTAGTCGGCCTTCTCGCTTGTGACGGTCAGCATCGCCGGCGACAGGCCGCCCTCGCCGCGCGCCAGCCCCGCCTCGAACAGCACGTGGCCGCTCTCGTCGGTCTTGCGCGTCGCCAAAATCTCGTTGTTGCGGGCGACCAGCCGTACCTCGGCTTTGCCGACCGGATCGGTCGAGGCCAGCGAGTTGACGAACACGTGGATGCCGTCATTGCCGGAATAGGCCGTGACGCCGAGATCGGAGACGATGAACCATTGGGTGGCGAGCTGGTAATCGTCGTCGCTGCCCGGGCCCTTGGCCGCTGCCGTCATCACATAGACGCCGGGCTGGAGCTCACCGAGCGCCTGGTCGACCGGAAAAGCGGTGATGACGTCCTGGTTCAGCGTCGTCGCAGTCGCGAGCTCACCGGACCAGACCTTTACGCCGCGCTCGCCGCCAAGATCGCTGAGCTGGTACTTTGACAGCGTCTTCTGGAAGTCGCTGTCGACCACCGTGTTGATCAAATTGCGATCGCCGATCCGGAACACGTTGACGGTAACCGCTGGCGTGTTGACGCTGACCACGGGAATGCCGCGCTGGCCCGTGCGCGGCAGCACATAGGCGCGGCTGGTGAAGCGCACGAACGGCTTGCGGTCGCGCACATAGATGTTGAACTCGGCCGATTTCGGCAGGCCTTCCTTCACGGTCGACGGCAGGCCGGCGCGCAGATTGATGTTGTAGCGCTCGCCGTGCTTCAGCCCGTCGACGCAGAGCTGCCTGCCCTCGGCCGACAGGGCCGGCTTGTCCTGGCCGGCAAGCGCAAGGAACGGCGCGAAGTCGGTGCGCTTGGCGAGCTCTTCCGAGAACTGGAAGCAGGCACGCGGGCTCGCCGAATCCGAGTCCACGGTATAATCGAGCAGCCGGAAGCCGTGCTCGTCGCGCAGCTTCTCGTAATTGCCGCGAACATCGGCGACCTCGCGCATATCGAGCGACAGCCGCAGCGCATCCAGCGCCGGCCGCCACAGTTTGCGTTCGGAGAGCGACTTGCCGAGCACGGCGAGCGCATCCGCCTCCTCACCCGGATTGCCGGCGCGCATGTAAGCGATGTAGGCAGCGGTCGAGGCGCGCTCCAGCAGGAAGGTCTGCTCGCTCGAGCTCTTCGGCGTGATCTGGAAGATGACTTTTGCGAGCCGCAGCCAGTTGCCGGCGTCCTCAGGCGTGACGGCGGCGATCTGGCCGAGCACCGAGAGCCCGGTGCGGTAATCGTTGCGCTTGAAGGCGGCATCCGCGTCGGTGCGCAAGGTTGCCCCGGTCTTGGCGACCGGCCCCGCCTCGCTCTTGATCTGCGCCTCCAGCTTGATGGCGGAATCGGCGAGATCGTCGCGCTTGAACGCCTTGTCCGTGGCTTGCGCGGCGCAAAGCCCAAGCGCCAGCGTTGCGCAGATGGTGACGGCGCGAACCAGACCGATCATGAAGGGACTCCCGGAAATCGCGGACGAACGCCGCGGCGGTGATAAAGTGCGCGGAAAGGTGACGGACTCAAGGCGATGGAACCAAAGGTGCAAATCGTCGCATTCACCATGGCAAGGCACGCCCAGAGGAGACCGATCGAGATATCGCCGCGCACGCCGTCCTGGGGCGCAGCAACATCGGACCAGTCGTCCGGCAGCCGTGTCCCGGAAGCTAGTCAGCGCCCCCGGCGATGTGATCCATCGTCCAGTACGCTGCCGCTCGACCCGGCACCCTGACACTCCGCCGTTCCGCTTTGTCGCCGCTCCCTGGAAAACGGTTCGGTTCAGGCTTGGCGAAGCACCAGATTTTTCCTATTGGCATGATATATGACGGCCAGCCCCCGAACCGGGGTGGCCAAGACGGTCCCGTAGCTCAACTGGATAGAGCATCAGATTTCTACTCTGAGGGTTGCAGGTTCGATTCCTGCCGGGATCGCCAGCCCTGATTTTATCGACCGGTGCCGGCGTTCATGATCGACGCCACGGCGTGACGCCCAATTGCAATTCGCGGCCTTTCACGAACGCGTGGGTGCCCTCGCCCCGGTCTTTGAACCGTGCGGGTGCGCCCTATCTATGCGGCGGGCAAACTGCGCCCGATAAGGACTGCCGATGCCGCGAACGGAATTGACGAGAATGGGGATCGCCGTTGCGGTGGCGATCGTCGCGATGTCGTTTCTGGCGCTCGACGCAATCGTGGACGTCAACTCCGGCGTGATCGCAAAGCGGATCGAGCTGGCGCAGGCGTCCATTGCCGACGTCGCGATGAGCCAGCATCAGCTCGCCTCCGCCGTTCAGGCGTGCGCGCATCGAGCGCAGCAGCCGACGGCGGTCGAGCGATTCTAACTTGGGCCCCGAGTGTTCCAGCATTCCGTTTGTTCACGGTCCGACTCTGCTTCGTTCCCAAAGCACGAATCGCGACCGCAAAACGTAGTGCCGCGCATGTCTTAACGGCGCGTTTCGCAAATCCCCCCGAGCAAGGGGCTTTCTCATGACTGGTGCTAAGACCCGAACCGGGTCGACTTGTCTGTCAGACGAAAATCGGCCCTTCGCTCGTCGTCGCGCCGATCGCGAGCGAGTTGATGCCACGCCAAGGCCAGTTCGATGAGGCGTTGCCGGTCGGGGCCTTCGGACGCCGCGGCGCGCTTCATTGCTGCCTCGGCTTCATGCTGAGGGTCGTACTTCGTACACATGCTGGCAACTTTAACCGGCCGATATGGACAAGGGCGTGGCAATTTCGTCCGTATGATTGCGGTGGACGAAGGTCGCACCGCGTGCGCGCTTCCGCACGATATTACCGCGACGAACTTGAGGTGCCGACGTCCCGACGCGACTGTTGTGAGCGCCGGGCTCTCATGACACAAAAGGCCGAAGCTGCGGCATCAGAACAGGCACGGCACCCCGTTTTTTCTTTGATCAAGGCGCGTTGCCGCAGGGAGCGCGAGAGAAAAGTCGGGACAGTTGTTGCGCGTCGCCGCAACGTTGTCAGACCACGTCTCCGCGCAGGCCCCAACGCAGATGAGGCGGGCACCAGGCCCGCCCCATTCATGCCGGATGTCGCCGTGAGCCGTTCAGTAGCAGGCGCGCGGATCGGCCTGCACATACTGACCGCTCGGATAGCGGTAATAGCAGTTACCTTGTGCGAAATAGTAGCCGGGGCGCGAAGCAGCGGTGGCACCGGCGATGGCGCCAGTCGCGCCGCCGATCACGGCGCCTGCGGCCGCCCCCGAGGCGTTGCCGGAAATCAGGCCGCCAAGGACGCCGCCGACGATGGCGCCGCCGAGCGCGCTCGCGCCCGGATCTGGTGCCGGCGGCGGCGGTTCGTAGGCGACCGGCGGACCCGGCGGTGCGTAGGCCACCGGCACGTCGTCGATATAGTCTTCGGAAATGTAGGCGGGCGGGCCGTCCATCGGCTGCGGATAATAGTACCAGACGCCGCCGACATCCCACCACCAGCCCGGACGGCCGTTGTGGACCTCGTGGCGCCAGCGTCCGCCGTCCCAGGCAAGATTGCCGCGATAGGCGTGGCCGCCCCAGTCGCGCGCCGGTGCCGGACCGCGTGCCATGTAGCGACCGGGTCCCGGCGGCGGGCCACCGGCATTACGCGGCCCGGGACCATGCGGGCCGGGAGCTGCTCCCGAACCTGGGCCTGGAGCCATGTGGGCCTGGCCGCCGGGCTGAGGCGCGGGGTGCACGGCCTGTTGCGGCGGAGGACCCTTGCGCATGTTCGGATTGGCGGGGGGTGGGCTACCTGCGCCCTGCCCTGGCGGCTGGCCGGCGCCCTTCGGCGGCGCTGCGTCCTGCGCTTGCGCTGACACTGCCAGCAACGCCATGGCCGAAACTATGGGAATGATGATCTTCATGCGGCTGGACGCACTCATGCGCGCTTACCCCCCTCAACTTTCGCAATTGCCGTAGTCCACGCGCGATAGGCGATTCGGATCGCGCCTGGGTGATGCCGACGGACATGACCGGCCTGTCAAATTGACCCCGACAGGTCGGCTATGTCCCGTTACAAATGATTAAGATCACGGCAATTTTTCGTTCGGGCGTGGTCCGGCGAGACCGGCCTAGCGGGCAGGCTCGATCACATTGCAATTGCTTCGCCCCGACATCAGGCAGTCCTGCATCTTGCTGGCGGCCGTGAGGTCGCGGGCGAGCCACAGCCCGACACCGAGGATGACAGCGGCGATGATCAGACCCGCGATTGCGCCGCGCCGACTGTCGCCGGATTGGGGTTTTGGCGGCGCGCCGGGCTTGTTGGCAGGATCAGGCTTGGACATGGCTACTTGGATTTGGGGACCTTGTCGCGCGGTGAGGCCCTTTATCACCTCTGCGACGTCGCGTCACATCCTGCCCTGTCCCTCGCCGCTTAGCCCCTGGTCGCCCTCAGCGCCTCCTTGCGCGAGGTCTCGACCGCCGGGATCGCCTGCTGCCGGCGCGGCGCGCAGCTGGTCAGGATGAAGGCGGTCTGGGTGCACTCCCATGCGGCCCCTAGAACGGTGCTCTCGATGGGCTGCGGGCGGGCAAGTAAAAGCACCGCACCTGTCACCGCCACTGCGGCGGCCGTGATTGCAAGGGCCTTCAGGCTCAGCCGGAAAAAGATCATGCCCGTGCTCCGTCTCGTGGCGGACGCTAGGCGCCGCCGTTGGGGTGCCCTTATGAGGGACATCACAATTCGGCAGTTTTTCCGGACTACGAAGGATCGGCTGGTCGAGCGATTTTCGTTGACCTGATCGGCTGCGATTATGGGTGGCTTCGCGGCGCGTGACGATGTACACGCTTCTGCGTCGCGTGGTGCCTGCTTGTGCCCAGCCGACGTACCAACAGTCACCGATGTAGGATTGAAAGCGAGGAAGGCAAGGCCCGTGAGTGGATTTAGGGAACCCGGGTTTTCAGACCGGCAAAAGGCGGCGCAGGAAGCGCGCAAGAATCTTTTGAACAAATTCAAGTCGCAGCCTGGGCCTGATGATCCCGCGGTTGTGGCGAAGCGTGCCGAGCGCGAGGCTCTAGCGGTCAAGCGCGCCCAAGCGAAGGCTGCGCGCGATGCGGAAAAGGCCGAGCAGAAGCGTCGCGAGGAAGAGGCCGCAGCGCTGGAAGCCGCGCGGATCGCCCGCGAAGCGGAAGAAGCGGCAGCAAAGGCGGCTGAGGTCGAGGCCGAGCAAAAGGCCAAGCGTGACGCGCGTTACGCCGCCCGCAAGTCCAAGCGGAAGTGACCTTCAACAAAATTTGACCTGAAGCGCACGTGCTTCAGGTCAAATCCTGACGGTACGGACCAGCCAAGTCCGCGCGAACGCGCGCGTACGTTGTCAGGCCCTCGACCGAAACCGGAGCAGCGCATGCCGGCTCGCCCCCTCGAGGCGCCCGGCACGACGGCGAGAGATCAGTTCTTCTTCATGCCGTCGTCTTTCTTCATGCCATCCTTCGACATCGTGTCTTTCTTCATGCCGTCGTCCTTGGACATGGTGTCCTTCTTCATGCCGTCCTTGGACATCGTCTCCTTCTTCATCATGCCGTCGTCCTTGCCCATCTTGTCCTGGGCGAACGCGGCCGGCGACAGCGCCAAGCCAAGCGAGAGAGCGGCAGCCGAGACGCCGAGCACGATGCGGGTGCGAATGGTCATGAGAAATAATCCCTTCAAGATGGTGTTTGCCAGCGACTTGTGCCGCTACACAATCTCGACGGATCGACGCGCATGCTTGTTACGCGACGTTGCGGACTTTTTTTCTGTCAGGCCGGCGCCCCTGCTCGCCAATCGTGCTAATGCCCGGAACAGGGCCAAGCCGCGTGTGCGTCGCAGCAACGACGCGACTTGCAGCCGCATTCGATCTCGAACTATCAGATGAGAGAATATCGGGTGGAAGACCGGCTAGGATGGGCCCTGGGCCGGCCTCAAAACCCGATCCTGCCAACAAGAAAACAGTCCAAGGGGATCACGTCATGCTTACCCGCCGCCATCTGCTCGCGACCGCCGTCGCCGCGCCCGCCATCCTCCGCTTCGGCATCGGTACTGCGCATGCCGCGACCACGCTGAAGATCTCGCATCAATTCCCCGGCGGCACCATCGACAAGGGCGATTTCCGCGACCGGCTCTGCCGCATGTTCGCCACCGAAGTCAGTAAGCGCAGCAACGGCGACATCGCCGCCGAAATCTATCCGAATTCCTCGCTGATCAAGACCAACGCGCAGTTCTCGGCGATGCGCAAGGGCGCACTCGACATCTCGCTGTATCCGATGCCCTACGCCGGCGGCGAATTGCCGGAGACCAATATCGGCCTGATGCCCGGCCTCGTCACCACCTACGACCAGGGCATGCGCTGGAAGAAGGAGCCGGTCGGCAAGGCGCTGACTGACTTCCTCGCCGACAAGGGCATCATTCTCCTGAGCTGGGTATGGCAGGCCGGCGGCGTCGCCAGCCGCTCCAAGCCGATCGTCGCTCCCGAGGATGCGAAGGGTATGAAGGTGCGCGGCGGCTCGCGCGAGATGGACATGGTGCTGCAGACCGCCGGCGCCTCGGTGCTGTCGGTGCCCTCGAACGAAATCTACGCGGCGATGCAGACCGGCGCCTGCGACGCCGGCATCACCTCCTCCACCAGCCTGATCTCGTTCCGGCTCGAAGAAGTAGCGAAGTCGCTGACCTCGGGCGCGGGCGCATCCTACTGGTTCATGCTGGAGCCTCTGATGATGTCGAAGGCGATCTTCGACAAGCTGCCGAAGAACCAGCAGGACGTTCTGGTCGCCGTCGGCGAGGAGCTCGAGGCGTTCGGCCGCAAGGGCGCGCAGGATGACGACGTCGAGGTCGCCAAGGTCTACGAGAAGGCCGGCGCAAAGGTCTCGGCGCTGGATGCCGCGACGGTCGGCAAGTGGCGCGACATCGCCCGCGACACCGCGTGGAAGGATTACGGCGCCAAGACCGCGACCGCTGCGAATCTGCTCAAGCTCGCCTCCGACGTCGCTGCATGAGCCACGGTCCGCTCCCGGATCGTGACGACACGGCGAATGCTGCCGCAAGGACCGGCCTTGCGGCGGCGCTCGATCGCGGCCTCGCCGTCCTCAATCGCATCATCGTCGCATTCGCCGCGCTGGCGCTGGTCGCCGCCTGCGCCATCCTGAGCTACAGCGTGCTGAGCCGTGCTTTGTTCAAGGCCGCCAATTACTGGCAGGACGAGGCCGCAGTGTTCCTCTTGGTCGGCGCGACCTTCATGACGGCGGCCTATGTACAGCAGAACCGCGGCCATATCGGCATCGAGGCCTTCGTCGGCCTGCTGTCGCCGCTGGCGAACCGGATCCGGCTCTGGATCGTCGACGCTGTGACGTTCCTGTTCTGCGTCTTCTTCGCCTGGAAGTCGTGGACGCTGGCGCAGGAAGCCTATGTCGACGGCCAGGTCTCGAACTCGATGTGGTCGCCGCCTCTGGCCATTCCCTATTCCCTGATGGCGCTCGGCATGAGCCTGCTCTGCGTCCAGATCCTTGTGCAGCTGGCGCTGCCGTTCGCGGGAGCCAAGCGTTCATGAGCGTATTCGGTATCGGTATCGCTTATGGGGTCGCGACGCTGCTCGTGATGTTTTCGGGCATGCCGATTGCGTTCGCGCTCGGCACGGTCGCGGTCGTGTTCATGGGCATCTACATGCCCGCGGCATCGCTGGATACGGTGACGCAGAACGTCTACGAGGAGATGGCCTCGATCACGCTGCTGTCGATCCCCCTCTTCATCCTGAAGGGTGCGGCGATCGGCAAATCGCGGGCCGGCCAGGATCTCTATTCGGCGCTGCACGCCTGGCTGCATCGGGTGCCCGGCGGCCTCGGCGTTGCCAACGTCTTCGCCTGCGCGCTGTTTGCGGCGATGGCGGGCTCCTCGCCCGCGACCTGCTCGGCGATCGGCTCGGCCGGCATCCCCGAGATGCGCAAGCGCGGCTATTCCGGCGGCTTCGCAGCCGGCATCATCGCCGCCGGCGGCACGCTCGGCATCCTGCTGCCGCCCTCGATCACCATGATCCTGTTCGCGGTCGCTGCGGAAAAGTCGCTGGGACGCCTGTTTCTCGCCGGCATCGGCCCCGGATTGCTGCTGGTCTCGCTGTTCGGCGGTTATGCCGTGATCCGCTTCCGTCAGGAATATGCCGCGGCCGAAGCAGCCTACAAGAACGGCGGCCCGGAAGCCGCGATCCTCGCCCGCGACGAATATACGCTTGCCGAGCGCTTCAACGTGCTGCCGCGCGTGCTCCCTTTCGTCCTGCTGCTGACCGGCGTCATGGCCGCACTCTATGGCGGCTATGCCACGCCGTCGGAGACCGCCGGCCTCGGTGGCCTGCTGGCGCTGGGATTGATCGCGGCGATCTACGGCGTGTGGCGGCCGAGCGATCTTGGCCCGATCATGAAGTCGACGATCCGGGAATCGACCATGCTGATGATGATCATCGGCATGTCGCTGCTCTATTCCTACGTGATGAGCTATCTCCATATCTCGCAATCGGCCGCCGAATCCGTCGTCGCCATGCATCTGCCGCGCTGGGGGCTGCTGTTTGCGATCCTCGTCATGGTGGTCGTGCTCGGCTTCTTCCTGCCGCCGGTCTCGATCATTCTCATGACCGCACCGATCATCCTGCCGCCGTTGCGCGCCGCCAATTTCGACATCATCTGGTTCGGCGTGGTCATGACCATCGTGATGGAGATGGGTCTGATCCATCCGCCCGTCGGCCTCAACATCTTCGTCATCCGCAACGTCGCGCCGGACATCTCGCTGAGCGAAGTGATCTGGGGCACGCTGCCCTTCGTGCTGCTGATGATGGGCGCCGTGCTGCTGCTCTGCCTCGTGCCTGATATGTCGACCTGGCTGCCGGACCTGGTGATGGGGCCGGACGGGAGCAGATGAAGGTCTCTCCGCCGTCTTTGCGAGCGCAGCGAAGCAATCCAGAGTCTTTCCGCGGTGGGATTCTGGATTGCTTCGCTGCGCTCGCAATGACGGAAAATTAGGAAGCAGCTCGCTTCTTCTTCGCATTCAGCGCCGACGCCACGCGGCTTACTGGCGGCTTGCCGAGCACGCCGCTCATCGTATTGGTCGCCGCCAGCAGCTTCTCCATATCGACGCCGGTCGTCACGCCCATGCCCTCGAGCATATAGACGACATCCTCGGTCGCGACATTGCCCGTCGCACCCGGCGCGTAGGGGCAGCCGCCGAGGCCGCCGGCGGCAGCGTCGATGACGCGGACGCCCTCCGCCAGGCCGGCATAGAGATTGGCCAGCGCCTGGCCGTAGGTGTCGTGGAAATGCATCGCGAGCTTTGCGGCGGGAATATTGGCGGCCACCGCGCGCAGCATCGCCTTGGCCTTATCAGGCGTGCCGACGCCGATGGTGTCGCCGAGCGAGACCTCGTAGCAGCCGAGATCCCACAGCGTGCTCGCAAGATCGGCAACCGCCGTCGGCTTGATCTCGCCGTCAAAGGGACAGCCGAGCACGCAGGAGATATAGCCGCGCACCTTCACGCCGTCGGCCCTGGCGCGCGCCAGCACCGGCTTGAACCGCTCGATGGACTCCGCAACCGTGCAGTTGATGTTGGCGCGCGAAAAGCCCTCGGAGGCCGCCGCGAACACGGAGACCACCTTTGCGCCGGCGGCACGCGCGGCGTCATAACCCTTCTCGTTCGGCACCAGCACGTGGAATTCCGCGCCGGTCACGTGGGCAAGGCCGCGCAGCACGGCATCCGAGCTCGCCATCTGCGGGATCGCCTTGGGCGAGACGAAGGCGCCGACCTCGATCGTGTCGAGACCGGCGACAACCAGCGCCTCGATGAAGGCGATGCGGGCCTCCACGCTGACGGGCGTCTTCTCGTTCTGGAGGCCGTCGCGCGGCCCCATCTCGATGATGCGGACGGGATCGCTCATGTCATTCCCCGGAAGCCTCGACCACGGCGAGCTCGGTGCCCTCCTGCACGATATCGCCGACCTTGCACTTGATCGACTTCAGCACGCCGGCATAGGGCGCGCGCAGCGTCTGCTCCATTTTCATCACTTCCAGCGTCAGGATCGGCGCGCCCTTCTCGAGCTTCGCCCCCTCCTCGGCCAGCACGGCAACGACGGTACCCGGCAAGGGCGCCGCGATCTTGTCCGCGCCGGCCTGCTCCTCGGTCTCGCCGCCGAACGGATCGACCCAGTGCAGGTCGAAGCGGCCGTTGCGCGTGCGCAAATACAGCTCATGGCCGTCGATCACAGCGGCGACGGAGGATTTGACACCGTCGAGCGTCAGGTCGAAGCCGCCCTCCTTCGGCGCAACCGTGAACGCCAGCTCGCGCTCGCCGATCAGCAGCGTCGACGGCCCGCTGCCGTAGTTCAGGCTGATCTCCTGCTCGGGCCCGTGGCCGACGCGGAACGCAAAGCTGCGCTGACGGCGGCCGACCGGCATCCAGCCAAAGGTCTGCCAAGGCGAAATCACAGACGAATTCGCGCCCGCTTGCGCGGCCTGCCGCTCGTCATTGACGATCGCGGCGGCTGCGGCACACAGCTCGAGCTCACCGGGCGCCGGCGCCGTTGAGGTCAGGGCTGCCAGCTCGCGCTCGATGAAGCCGGTGTCGATCGCATTCGTCCGCACCTTCGGGTGCGTGATCAGCGCCGACAGGAACGGAATGTTGGTGACGATGCCGCGGACGTCGGAGTCCTCCAGCCCACGGTTGAGCCGGTCGATCGCGACGTCGCGCGTCGGCGCCCAGGCAATCATCTTTGCCAGCATGGCGTCATAGTACGGCGAGACCGTATCGCCCTCGCGATAGCCGGCGTCGATGCGCAATCCGCCGGTCTCCTCGGGCAGACGCCAGGTCGAGAGCTTTCCGACCGACGGCATGAAGTTCTTGATCGGGTTCTCGGCATAGACACGCGCTTCGACGGCGTGGCCGTTGAGCCGGATCTCGTCCTGCTTCAGCGGCAGCGCCTCGCCGAAGGCGACGCGCAACTGCCATTCGACGAGATCGATCCCGGTGATCAGCTCGGTCACGGGATGCTCGACCTGAAGGCGCGTGTTCATCTCGATGAAGAACACGTCCTTGCCGTCGGAGACGAACTCGATGGTGCCGGCGCCGACATAGTTCACCGCGCCCGCCGCCTTGCGGGCAGCCGCGCAGACGGTCTCGCGCTGAGCAGCGTTGAGCGTCGGCGACGGCGCTTCCTCGATCACCTTCTGGTGGCGGCGCTGCAAGGTGCATTCGCGCTCGAACAGCGACAACAGATTGCCGTGGCTGTCGCCGATCACCTGCACCTCGATGTGGCGGGGATTGTCGACATACTTCTCGATCAGCATGCGGTCGTCGCCGAACGCCGCCTTGGCCTCACGCTTGGCGCTGACGATCGCGGGCCCGAGCTCGGCCGCCGAGCGTACAATGCGCATGCCGCGGCCGCCGCCGCCGGCGGAGGCCTTCACCAGGATGGGAAAGCCGATCTTGTCCGCGGCCTTCGACAACGTCGCATCGTCCTGGGCCTCGCCGTGATAGCCGGGGACCAGCGGCACGCCGGCCTTTTCCATCAGCGCTTTCGAGCCGGATTTTGAGCCCATCGCCGTCATCATCCCGGCGGTCGGGCCGACAAACACCAGGCCTGCATCGAAACAGGCCCGCGCGAATTCGGCATTTTCCGATAGGAAACCGTAGCCGGGATGCACGGCCTCCGCGCCGGTTTTCCGTGCGGCCTCGATCAACCGCTCCGCATTGAGATAGCTGTCGCGAGCCCGTGCAGGCCCCAGCAGCACGGCCTCGTCCGCGAGCGCGACATGCATCGCGTCGCGGTCGGCCTCGGAATAGACCGCGACGGTGCGCAGGCCCATGGCACGCGCGGTGCGGATGACACGGCAGGCGATCTCACCGCGATTGGCGATCAGGAGCGTGCGAAAACGGCGGTAGAGCTTTGAGCGGTCCATCGCATCACATCCTGAACAGGCCGAATTTCGTAAGTTCAATGGGCGCATTCGACGCCGCCGAGAGGCCGAGGCCGAGCACGAGCCGCGTGTCGGCCGGGTCGATCACGCCGTCGTCCCAGAGACGCGCGGTCGCGTAATACGGATGGCCCTGGCTCTCATATTGCGCGCGGATGGGCTCGCGGAATTTATCTTCCTCGTCCTTCGACCAGCTATCGCCCTTGGCCTCGATATTGTCACGGCGGACCTGGCTCAGCACCATCGAGGCCTGCTCGCCACCCATCACCGAGATGCGTGCATTCGGCCACATCCAGAGGAAGCGCGGTGAATAGGCACGGCCGCACATGCCGTAATTGCCGGCGCCGTAGGAGCCGCCGATCACCACAGTGAATTTCGGCACCGAGGCGGTCGCAACCGCCGTCACCAGCTTGGCGCCATCGCGCGCGATGCCGCCGGCCTCGTATTTCTTGCCAACCATGAATCCGGTGATGTTCTGCAGGAATACCAGCGGAATGCCGCGCTGGCAGCACAGCTCGATGAAATGCGCGCCCTTCAGCGAGCTCTCGCTGAACAGGATGCCGTTGTTGGCAATAATGCCGACCGGATAGCCCCAGATGTGCGCAAAGCCGCACACCAGCGTCGTGCCATAGAGCTTCTTGAACTCGTCGAACTCGGAGCCGTCGACGATGCGCGCGATGATGTCGCGGACGTCGAACGGCTTGCGGCCGTCGACGGGGACGACGCCGTAAATCTCCTCCGCCGCGAACAGCGGATCGCGCGGCGGGTGCATGTTGAGGTTCGGCCGGGTCGATGGCTTCAGCGTGCCGACGATGCGCCGTGCGATGCCGATCGCGTGCGCATCGTTCTGGGCGTAATGGTCGGTGACGCCGGATTGCCGCGAATGCACGTCGGCGCCGCCGAGCTCCTCCGCGGTCACCACCTCGCCGGTCGCGGCCTTCACCAGCGGAGGGCCGCCGAGGAAGATGGTGCCTTGATTGCGCACGATGATGCTCTCGTCCGACATCGCCGGCACATAGGCGCCGCCCGCGGTGCAGGATCCCATCACGATCGCGATCTGCGGAATGCCCTGCGACGACATCTGCGCCTGGTTGTAGAAGATGCGGCCAAAATGGCGCTCGTCGGGAAATATCTCGTCCTGCAGCGGCAGGAAGGCGCCGCCGGAATCGACCATATAGACGCAGGGCAGATTGTTCTGCCGCGCGATGTCCTGCGCCCGCAGATGCTTCTTCACGGTCATGGGGTAATAGGTGCCGCCCTTGATGGTGGCGTCGTTGGCGACAACCACGCATTCGCGGCCCGAGATGCGCCCGACGCCGGTGACGACGCTCGCCGAGTGCACGTCGCCGCCATAGAGGCCATGGGCCGCAAGCGGCGACAGCTCCAGGAATGAGGTCCCGGCATCGACCAGCAGATCGACGCGCTCGCGCGCCAGCATCTTGCCGCGCGATGTGTGGCGGTTGCGCGAGACCTCGCCGCCGCCGCCAGCCACCTGGCTGAGTTTCTCGCGCAAATCGGCGACGAGCGCGCGCATGGCGTCGGCATTGCGCGCAAAATCCGACGATGACGTGTCGATACTGGAATGGAGCGGCATGTGGTCCCGCGTTTCTGGTGACGTGGTTGCGTGGAGGGTTTAAGCTGTTTCCGCCATCAGCTCACGGCCGATCAGCATGCGGCGGACCTCCGAGGTGCCGGCACCGATCTCATAGAGCTTGGCGTCGCGCCAGAGACGGCCGACCGGAAACTCGGATGTATAGCCGACGCCGCCCAGCGCCTGGATCGCCTCGCCCGCCATCCACGTCGCCTTCTCCGCGGAATAGAGGATCGCGGCGGCAGCGTCCTTGCGCAAGCTGCGGGCGTGATTGGCGCGGTCGCAGGCCTTTCCCACGGCGTAGACGTAGGCGCGCGTCGCCTGCCAGGTCGAATACATGTCGGCTAGCTTGCCCTGCATCAGCTGGAAATCGCCGATCGGCTGGCCGAACTGTTTTCGTTCGTGCATGTAGGGCACCACCGCGTCCATGCAGGCCGCCATGATCCCGAGCGGGCCGCCGGAGAGCACCGCGCGCTCGTAGTCGAGGCCCGACATCAGCACGTTGACGCCCTCGCCCACGCCGGCGAGCACGTTCTCCTCCGGCACCTCGCAGTCGTCGAAGAACAGCGGATAGGTGTTGGAGCCGCGCATGCCGAGCTTGTCGAGATGCTGGCCATGGGTGAAGCCTTTAAAACCCTTCTCGATCAGGAAGGCCGTCATGCCACGCGGGCCGGCCTCCGGATCGGTCTTGGCGTAAACGACCAGCACGTCGGCATCGCCGCCATTGGTGATCCACATTTTCGAGCCGTTGAGCACATAGCGGTCGCCGCGCTTGTCGGCGCGCAGCTTCATCGACACCACGTCCGATCCGGCGTTGGACTCGGACATCGCGAGCGCGCCGACATACTCGCCGGAGATCAGCTTCGGCAGATAGCGCTGCCGCTGCGCGTCGTTGCCGTTGCGGCGGATCTGGTTGACGCAGAGGTTGGAGTGGGCGCCGTAGGACAGCCCGATTGCGGCCGAGCCGCGCGAAATCTCCTCCATGGCGACGATATGGGCGAGGTAGCCCATGTTGGAGCCGCCATATTGCTCCGGCGCGGTCATGCCGAGCAGGCCGAGGTCACCAAAACGCTTCCAGAGATCGGCCGGGAACAAATTGGCCTTCTCGACCTCCGCCGCGCGCGGCGCCACCTCAGCCTCGACAAAGGCGCGCACGGTGTCGCGCAGCATGCCGATGTCTTCGCCCAGATCGAAGTCGATGCTCGGGATGTTCAAGGCGATTCCTCCAGTTCCCTGCGAATTTCTTGTCGGCACCAAACCTACCCCCGCCCGGGCGCCGTGGCGGTCGAAAAGGTTGCATTTTCCGCCAAGTTTGGCGAGGGTTTTCCAAAGGACTATCGATGCCCTTTCAGGCCGCAACCGCCACGCCCCGTCGCGCCATGACGCCCGCCGCCTTCGTCCGCAGCGTGGTCGCGGCCTATGCCCGTTATGGGCGAGATCCGGCCGAGGCATTGAGCAAGGGGCAAGTTCTGTCCGACCTAGTCGGATCTGCCGACGGGCGTGTCACCGCGGCGCAGTTTGAGGCGCTGGCGGGTCACGCCATGCGCGAGCTCGATGACGAGGCGCTCGGCTGGTTCTCGCGCAGGCTGCCTTTCGGCACTTACGGGATGCTGTGCCGTGCCTCGATCACCGCGCCCACTCTCGAGGTCGCTCTGAAACGCTGGTGCCGGCATCATCGGCTGCTGACGGAAGACGTGCTGTTCGAGCTTGCGGTCAGCGGCGAGACCGCGACCATTTCCCTTCGCGAGCAGCGCGATCTCGGGCCGTTGCGCGAGTTCTGCCTCGTCACCCTGCTCCGCTATGTGCTCGGCTTCTCCTGCTGGGCGGTGGATTCCGCCATCGCACTCCGCGCGGCGGAGTTTCCCTACTCCGAGCCCGGACACGTCTCGGTCTATCCGACCATCTTCTGCAAGCACGTCCGCTTCGATGCTGACGCCGCCCGCATCGTCTTCGACAAGCATTATCTCTCGCTGCCGCTGACCCGCAGCGCCGCCGACCTCGACAGCATGCTCAAGGGCGCGTTGCGGCTGACCGTGCTACCCTATCGCCGCGATCGTTTGCTGGTGGAGCGTGTCCGACGGGTGCTCCGCGAGGCGCGCGGACGCATTCTCGGCGCGGAGGATGTCGCCAGCGAGCTTGCGCTCTCTACCCGCACCATGCATCGTCGGCTGCGCGAGGAAGCCACCTCGCTCCGCGACCTCAAGGAGGAAGCAAAGCTCGAGCTTGCCAAGCAGGAGCTGATGCGCGGCCGCACGCCGATCAAGCGGATTGCGGAACTCGCCGGCTTCCGCAACGAAAAGAGTTTTTCGCGGGCCTTCCGCAGCTGGACCGGCGCCAGCCCGCGCGAGTTTCGCGACAGATATCGTTGAGTCTCGCGCGGCCGCTATCCTGCCGGCGCCGCAGCCGCGATCTCCTGCACCGGCAGCGGCACGTCCTTCGCGACGCCCAGCACCGGAAAGCTGCGCACATTCTTCACGTTGGGCATCGCTGCGAAATGCAGGAGCTGCTGGCGCATGCTCTCGACGCTCGGCGCGACGCATCTCAGGAGATAGTCGGTGTCGCCGGAAATCCGCCAGCACTGCTGGATGCGCGGGATCACGGCGATCGATCCCTCGAACGCCTCCAGCACCGGCTGAGCCTGGCTGCCGAGCTGGATCGAGACGAACGACACCACCTCATAGCCGAGCAATCGCTCGTCGATGACGGCGCGCACCGCACGGATCACGCCGCGGCTGAACAGCGATTTGAGCCGCCGCAGGCAGTTCGGCGCGGACACGCCGACGCGCAGCGCCAGCTCGTTGTTGCGAACCCGCCCGTCCTGCTGCAGCTCGGATAAGATCTTCAGATCGACGCCGTCGAGCTGGTCACGCCCCGCCATCCCCCACCTCGTCATGGTCCCGTCACGTGGACCAGCGAAGCACGCGGCGGAATGGGTGCCAAGGGCTCCCCGCAGAGGACGGCCGAAGCGACGCCCCTCAGTGCGTCCAGGGCTCACCGCGGCGGAAGGAGAAGTTGTCGGCATACGCGACCTGGCGGTGCAGCGATTCCTTCGGCTCGATCACCTGGTAGGCGATGCCCTTGCGCTCGCAATAGGCGACCGCCTCGTCCTTGGTGTGGAAGCGCAGCGTGATCTGCTGCTTCATGTCACCGGACGAGGTCCAGCCCATCAGCGGCTCGACCGCGCGGGGCTGCTCCGGCTCGTAATCGAGCTGCCATTCCTTGGTCTTGGACCGGCCGGATTGCATCGCGTTCTTGGCGGGCTTGAAAATGCGTGCGGTCATTGGCGGTCCGGCCTCTCGGTCTTTTCGTTCGATTTTGATGCGTCACGGTAGCGATTGGTGGAAACCGCGGGCATAGTATAGAGACACCTTTCGGGAACTGATCGGTGATTCCGGGCCCCCGGGTCCCTCACCGGGGTATAGTCATTATGCTGCACTGTGACAATTGCGTACCCGCCGTCCGCCCGGGAATCATGCCCGGCGGTCCCGCCTCGCCGACCTCAGCGAAACCGTCCCCTTCGAGAGCTCCCGTCGCATGGCCTTCCTGAACATCAACGCCACGCTCCCCGAGAAGGGCCGTGACCTCAGGCTCGACCTGTTTCGCGGTGTCGCCAACTGGGCGATCTTCCTCGACCACATCCCCGACAACGTCGTGAACTGGATCACGACGCGTAATTACGGCTTCTCCGACGCGGCCGACCTGTTCGTCTTCATCTCCGGCTATACGGCCTCGTTCGTCTATGCCCGCATGATGCTGGAGCGCGGCTTCATCGTCGGCGCCACCCGCCTCACCAAGCGGGTCTGGCAGCTCTATGTCGCCCACATCATCCTGTTCGTGATCTACATCGCCTCGATCAGCTATCTGGCGCTGCGCTTCGGCGATTCCGAGATGATCAACGAGTTCAACGTCGCAGGCCTCGTCGACAATGCCACCGAGACGCTGCGCCAGGGCCTGTTCCTGCGCTTCAAGCCGCTCAATCTCGACGTGCTGCCGCTCTACATCGTGCTGATGGGCCTGTTTCCGCCGGTGCTGTGGTTCATGCTGCGCAAGCCCGATCTGACGATGGCGCTGTCCATCATCCTGTGGCTGTCCGCGCGCCATTTCGGCCTGAACCTGAACGCCTACCCGGCCGGCCAGTGGTACTTCAACCCCTATTGCTGGCAGGTGCTGTTCGTGTTCGGCGCCTGGTGCGCGATGGGCGGTGCGCGGCGCTCGATGACGCTGATCAACTCGCCGATCACGCTGTGGCTCTGCCTCGGCTATCTCCTGTTCGCGCTGGTCATGACCATGGCCGGCCGCTTCCCCACCCTCGGCGGCATGCTCCCGGAATGGCTGTTCTCGGCGTTCAATCCGAACGACAAGACCAACCTCGCGCCTTACCGCTTCATCCACTTCGTCGTGATCGTGATCCTGGTGATCCGCTTCGTGCCGAAGGACTGGCCGGGCCTGGAGTGGAAGGTCTTCGATCCGGTGATCGTCTGCGGCCAGCAATCGCTCGCCGTATTCTGCGTCGGCGTGTTCCTGTCCTTCGTCGGCCATTTCGAGCTGTCGATGAGCTCGGGCTCGCTGTTTGCGCAGCTCTTCGTCTCCATCGCGGGCATCGCGATCATGACGACGGTCGCCTATTACATCTCCTGGTCGAAGCGGCAGGACAAGCCGCTGAAGCCGCCGCCGGCGAAACCCGCGGCCGCTCCGGCGTCCAAAGCTGCTTGAAAACAAGCCTGCTTGAAAAGGCCGCCTGAGACCCGTGGCGGCGGAAGCCTCAGGCCGCCGCCTCGCCGTCGTACTCGGTGAACTTCTTGTAGATCCAGTCGCGGCCGTCGTGACGGCGCCAGACCTTGCCGTAGACGAGCTGCCCGTTGATCGAGCGGCGCGGCACGATCACGGTCCAGAGGTGCCAGATCTCGGTCCAGCTCGACCGTTGGCGGGGTGTTTTGGAGGTGAGATCGAAAGTCATGGCGGACAACTCGCGCGAAACGAAACGCCGCGACGAATGTGATCTCGTGTGAGCCGTTGATGCGGCGTCGTCGCGTGCCGGGACCAGCTTGATAGCAGCCGTCAAAACGGCCGCAACGACGGCCCGTGCTTAACCTAACCGATCAACCTTACTTGCCGGCAGACCGCCGCCTTGCCGGTTGAAACGCCTGCCTATCTTTCCTAAGATGCATGCGCGATTTGAGAATGCGTGCGCCGTTTCCGAAGCGCGCGTCCGGTTGATTTTCAAGCTCCATTTTTTCAAACGACTGACTGCGCAGGTCGATGATCATGAATTTGCAGTTTGCACATTTGCATCTGACGATGGTTTTATCGCCCCCGACACCGATCGCCAGGCCGCCCCACGAGAAGTCGGCGAGGGCTGCCAACGACAATTGTCGGGTCTGGCCGCTGATCCCGTTTCCGGTGGGCTGGTACGCTTCGGGCTGAGCCCTCAAAAGCGCAACGCCGCGCAAGCGGAATATCATCGCTCGGCGGCGTCCGTTAGGCATTGGGCGCTGAAATCCCCAACTCTGATATGTCCGTGGCGACGGCCAAAGGTTCGATAAAGCCCAGGTAATTCTGCGCCGGCTAGGCTGTATTAGTTCCAGCAAAAATCGCGCAGAGACAGCGGCCTTCGAACAACAAGCGCCATGCGTTCTGCGTCGCGCTCGACCGCGCTTTTTGGCCCCGCCGCGAAGCAGGCGCAGCAGGCGTGAAAAAAGCGGCGACGCTGCCCTATCTCCGCTTCCCATGCAGCAACCAATCGGCGTGCCACGAGTTGCAGGTTCTTCCCTCTGTCCGGATGGCCCGCGATCAGCCCGCAATCGGATCCCGCCCGCCATGAATGGACAGTTATCCCGCCTCACGTCCGTGTGAGTTGGAGCGCGGCCGGTGAATTTTCGCGAGCGAACAGAGACCAATGAACAGCAGGCCGTTGGCCAAGGGGATGCCGTGAGCCAGGTTGATACGACCGAGAAACTGTCCGAGGCAGAAGAGCCCCCGACGTCGCCGTTAGCACTGTGCGGGCTCGGAATCGCGACGATCGCGATGGTGGGCTGGATCTGCGCACTGGGCTGGCTGGCCTGGCGCCTGGCGGACTGGCTGCTGTTCTAGGTCCGAACGAGTCCGACGGGATCACGCCAGACGCCACGCCCACAGTCGCGGTGTGAATCGTATTCCTGAGTTGGTGGACGGTGACGCTGTTGACGGGACTGGTCAGCGGGAACGGCCGCGCCGCAGGCCGGCGATGACGGAGCGAGGCACGAACCGCGTGTCAGAGTCACGTCAGAATCACTTGGGAAAAGTGTAGGAAATTCAACGTCGGGACTGGTCGGGGCAGCTGGATTCGAACCAACGACCTGCAGTACCCAAAACTGCCGCGCTACCAGGCTGCGCTATACCCCGAATGTCCGGCGAGCCCCGTCGATACACGCTTCCCCAAGCGCCAGCAAGCTTCCGAAGCGCCAGCAAGCGTCCCAAACCGCCGAAACCGCGCCCCTTTGCTCAATTTGCGGATCTATTTGCTGCCGAACAAGGGGTGGCCGACGCGATCGCCGGGACGGATGCCGTATTTCTGCGCTGTTCCCGCCACCACCTCGAGGACGGCCCGGGCGGGACCTCTCGACGAAATGATCCTGGTCGAGAGCGGCTCGGTATTCTCGGCAATGCGCAGGATGCGACCGTCGGCACGAATGAAGATCATGTCGAGCGAGACATAGGTGTTCTTCATCCACATCGAGATTTCCTGCTCGGGGTTGAAGTCGAACAGCATGCCTTTGCCGTCGGCCAATTCCTTGCGGTACATCAGCCCGGTCTGCTTCTCCTCGTCCGTGGTCGCCATCTCCACCGAGAACACCTGCACGCCGTTCTTGGTGACGATCTCGAGCGGCTGGAAGCTGGCCGCGCGAACGGACCCGATTGCGACGGCAAAGCCGGCAACGACGAGGACGGCGGCAAGCCAGCTCCGGGCAGCGGACCGGGCGGCCATTCGATCAAAGCTCATGGAAATGGACTCATTGGGCTGACGGCGAGGGACTGGGCCTGACGGCGCGGGACTGCGGCATCCTTACGCGGCGATCATGACAAAAGCCAGAAGCGCCCGACCCCGGGGCCGCGCGCTTCTGCTCACGAATACGAAAACGGGAAGCCGCCAGCTAGTGCGACTGAAGACCCGGCGATCCGGTCTCGGGATGGATCTCGGCGGCCATCATGCCCTTGGAGCCCGGCCCAAAGCGGACCAGCACATACTGGCCCGGCCGCAGCTCGGTCATGCCGAAGCGGCGCAGCGTCTCCATGTGCACGAAGATGTCGGGGGTGCCTTCGCCGCAGGTCAGGAAGCCAAAGCCGCGCAGCCGGTTGAACCATTTGACTTGGGCCCGCTCGAGCCCGCTGGTCGCGGTCACCGTGACGTGGGTGCGGGGCGGCAGCATCTGCGCGGGATGGATGGCAGTCGACTCGTCCATCGAGACGACGCGGAAGGCCTGATAGCCCTTGGCGCGCTGGATGCACTCGACGACGATGCGGGCGCCCTCGTACGCGGTCTGGAAGCCGTCGCGCCTGAGCACGGTCACGTGCAGGAGCACGTCGGGCCATCCATTGTCGGGAACGATGAAGCCGTAGCCCTTTGAGGCGTCGAACCATTTGATGACGCCATGGACCTCGACGAGGTTGGCGGTGCTCTCACCCAACCCGGTGAAGGGACTGAGCGCGCTATCGCGACCGGCGCCGTGCTCGCCCGGCGCGGGAGCTCCCAGCTTCTTGGACTCAAATCCGTCCGACGACCCCATAACCCCGGACCCCACACATGCCATGCAACCCGCCTCAATGGCGGCGTCGAATTACGCGTCTCTAGAGAACCTTCAGAGAATCTTCTCAATCGACGCGACGCGAATCTTTCGAATCAAAAGATAACACTCCCGGTTGCGAGGCATAGACAAAAAAGAGATTCGCCGGAACCTATGAACAGCTTGCACAGGCGCGAATCAAATTGATGCCTCAATTTCCGACAAAGGGCCCGAGTGCTTCGCCGATGTCGTGATGGATGACGAGGTCGGCAATGTCGTCCTGCTCGGTCGGCTCGCGATTGATGATCACCAAACGTGCACCTGCGTTCTTCGCCATCATCGGAAAGCCCGCCGCCGGCCACACCACGAGCGAGGAACCGATCGCGATAAAGAGATCGCAAGCCTGCGACAGCTCGGTCGCGCGCTGCATTTGATCCTCGGGCATGGCCTGACCGAATGAGATCGTTGCGGTTTTGACCGGCTCGTCGCATGCGATGCAGTTGGGCGCGGCGCCGTCCTGGTCGAAGCGGCGCTTCACCCAATCGAGCTGATAGGCCTGCCCACATCCGATGCAGCGCGCGTAAGTGGTATTGCCGTGAAGTTCAATCACGCGATCGGCGGCGAAGCCCGAGGCCTGGTGCAGATTGTCGATGTTCTGGGTGATGACCGCGGGAATCTTGCCGGCGCGATGCAGCGAGGCGAGTGCGCGATGGCCGCGGCCGGGTTTCGCTGCGGCGAACACCTCCTCCATCGCAAAACGCCGGCGCCAGGATTCATCGCGCGCCTCCTGGCTGGCCACGAACTCTTCGAACTGGATCGGACGGTTGCGGGTCCAAATTCCACCCGGCGAACGGAAGTCGGGGATGCCGCATTCGGTTGAGATGCCGGCGCCGGTGAACGGCACGATGATCCCAGCACTCGCGATCATGTCGCCGAGCCGTTCGACACCGCTCTGAAGGTCCGATGCAATCACTCGCCGCCTCCTGATTTGCCGTCGCGCCAGCTGCAACATCTGCAAGCGACAAGATTGTTGACGCTGTTATCCACCGCCGCGCAAGTCGCGGGCGGCGATAGGGCGGCAATTTTTTCCGGCCTTCGCTTATCACAATCCTGCAATGCCTCCTCCCCATTGACGCCCCAATCAGAAGCGCCAATGCATGTGTTGACGCGACTCAACGTGATTGCGGCGGCAGTGCTTGAGTTCGGCAGGTGCACGTATACTCAGGTGTAGTGGGGGATTTGACATGACCGAAGACGAACAACGCAAGATCCGCGAACGCGAAGAGATCGCCGCCCGTGTCGCCGCTTTCCGTGCCACGCAGGAAAAATTCAAGCGCGAGCGCGAGGAGTATTTCGTCTCGACGCTCGAGAACGCCCGCAAGGTGGAACGGCCCTCGCTCTGGCCGTAAGACGTCGCGAAAGGACGCACACGAAACAAGACCCTGCGCCTACGAAAAAGCCCGGAGCATCGCTCCGGGCTTTTCGATTCTGCAGCCGTTACCAGTGACGGTAGTAACGGTGGTGTCGGTAGTACGGTCCACCATAATAGGCGTACGGGCCGGGGCCGTAGACGTAGGCCGGGCCGCCATAGTAGCCATAGCCCGGACCGTAATAGTCATAGCCATACGGATGCGACGCGGCGATGGCGCCTGCGGTGATCGCACCGGCGGCCAAGCCGAACGCCAGGCCCGGGCCAATGTGGCGCGCCTCGGCAGGCGCAGGGGCCGCGACAGCGGTTACGCCGACGGCTGCGACGGTGGCAAGGACTGCGAGTGTCTTCCTCATGATCTCCTCCTTCGCATCTCGCGGAGACAACGCGGACCATCGGGGATGGTTCGTCTTCGGTGGAACCGCGCCGCGCAGAAAAGTCTCGTGTGAAGAGGAACAATTTCGGGACGCGCGGATTGGACCTGCAAGTGCGGAAGCCTCCGCCATCCGGGTCGAGGCGACAGCACGACGACCCCGTCAGCATCTCCGCGGTGCTGGCGGGGTTTTTATCTGCATTGCTGACCCGTATTCGCAGGCTTGTTCCCAAATCCAACGCGCACATTACGACGAGCTCGCCCGCGCCATTGCCGAGTTCCTCAAGGATTCGCCTTCGGCGGAATCGGAAGTCGGGAACAAGCGCGCCGCGCACACGTTGAGGTAGTCTTCCCGCAAGAGGAGAGGCGCATCATGCCTGCCTGGCTCGAAGTATTGCTCAACCTGTCCGGCTATGCCGGGTTCGTGGCGCTTGCGACCCGCGGCGCCGCATGCCGGCAGGAGTCCGCCGACGATGAGGTCTATGGCAGCAAGCGCTAGTTCGCGTGCGGCGGCTGTCCTGCCGTGCGCACCAGCCGGTCGGCCTTGACCGCGGCGCGCGTGTCGTCGACCTCGGGCCGTAGCGAAAAGCTGATCACCACGAAGGCGAGACAGAACAGCGTGCCGACGACAGCGACACGGCGATAGGTCTGGCGGTCGCCGTGATAAAATGACGGTTCTAGAAATGGGGTCATTGGCAAAAATCGGTTTCTTGTTGTCTTTGCCGGACTCCTATCCCAAGGCGCGGCAAGCGCAACGCGATTGGGCTTTTAACCTAACCGAATAGGGTTATCGCGATCGCTGCAAGCTTTCGTTAGGAGACAGCCGAGCGTCTCAGGCCTCGGCCAGCCACTTCAGCGATGCGCGAAAGCCGAGGCTGCGATGGCCCGCGACCAGCACGGTGCCGTACACTTCGGCCCCCTCCTCGCTGAATGTGCCGGAGAAGCCGCTGGTCGCCTCGGCGCCGGCGAACAGCGGCCTGACAAGCGGATCGGCGAACGGCGAATGCTGGTTGGTGGCAAGGTCGCCCTTCCAGGTGCCGTTGCCGACTGTGTAGGAGCCGCGCGACCAGAAGTAGGGTCCGCCGCCGAGCAGCACGCCATCGCGCAGGATCAATACGCCGCTGTCGCGGCCCTTCACGCCGTCGAGCATGTGGATGTGGATGGAGTAGAGCCCGTTCTTCATGGCAGCGCCCACCGTGGCCTGCGACGATAGCGCGGCGCGCGGGGAGCGTCGAGCCGGCAGCCTCTCGTCCTTCGGTGACCGGCTTTGTTCGGGCTTCGCCGCCATTTCGTTCCCGGAGAACGAATCGGAATCGACGAAATCGGAACCAGGCAACTCCTAACAATCGGTTTGCGTCGCGCCAACCGATGCGCGGGTCACATCGCCGTTGCGGACGGCGCTCGCGACGGCGGCTCTTGCGGCACGGACGAGCACGCGCAGCTTGTTCTGCAAACGACTCCATTTCGTTCCCGAAGAACGAATCGGAGTCGCGAAAATCGGCGCGATGCGATTCCTAACGATCGATGAAGCGCCGTCACGTCTTCAGCCGCGTACGCTCAGGCCGCGCGCTTGTTGCCCTTCTCCGAGAAGCATTCCAGGATCTGGATGCGGAGCTCTTCCGCGGCCGGGCCCTCGAGCTTCCTGAGCTGGTTCCAGAGCCGGATCACTTCGCGCTGTTTCTCGACGGTCATGAGTCACCTCCAAGGCGGGTGACTCACTAGAACAAAATGAGAACAAAAAGTCCAGCCCTCACGCAAAATTTCACGGGCATGTCGCGCTGAACATTTTCGCCGCGCCGGAGACCCATGGACGCCAGGGATTTCAGCGCCCGGTCACATGGCAGCGCCGCGAAGGACGAACATAGTCCGTCACCGCGGCGCGGTTCCTTTTTGGATCTTCAACCTTAAGTGAAGCACGATCTCGAGTTTGAGATGGCTGACGGCCAGGCGCTGAAATCCCAACGCCGTCAGCGAGAGAGCCCCGTGCGCAAGCGCGGGGTTTTTCTTCTTGGAGATCGGACGATGACTTGTGGGGACGGGCGAGCACGATCTCTCTTTGCGCGATGAACTTTTTCAGTGCTGGCGCGTCTCATAAAGGAAGCTTTCCCCAGGCTTCACCCCCATCAGAAAACCCCGCTCCCCCCAAGGCGGGGTTTTCCCCTTTTATCGGCATCACGCCGGCGGTCCGCGCGCTCAAGGCTCACGCAGACGGTGCGCGATCGCCGTGGATCAGACCGAGTCCTTGGCCACCTTCAGCGGCGAGGCCTTGACCGATTTGCTCGCCGGCTTCGCAGCAAACTGCATCGGCTCCTTGGTGAAGGGATTGACGCCCATGCGGGCTTCGGTCGCAGGCTTGTTGACGACCGACATCTTCACGAAACCGGGAATGACGAACTCACCGGACTCGTTGAGCTCCTTGTAGCCAACCGTCGCCATGTATTCGATGACCGACTTCACGTCGTTCTTCGCAAGCTGCGTGCCTTCCGCAATTGCATCGATCAATTGGGTCTTGGTCATCTTCGCCATGTCTGGATTTCCTCTGAATTGGATGCGCGCGAGCGGCGACGGTGCTTGGTCCGGGAAGCGGTAAAACTACGCGGGCTACGCGTCAGTTCATGCCTGTCGGCCACGAAGCAGCCGGGCTTAGAACCCATTGAGGCCGAAAACGCAAGCAGCAGTTCGACCTGAGTTCCGTCATGTTTCCGCCGGATCGTGCTGTCTATGCCGACGACAAATCGAATTCCACAGCATCCCTAGAGAGTTCTGCCAACTTGCGAACGCATCCGCGCTCGCGCGCGACCAGGTCTCCCGAGACACACGGGCATGCGCGGCAGCATGCGATCAAGCGCGCCCGCCTCGCCGCGTCATGCTCACAGGCTCGGACCGAGGACCGGTCGAGACCGTTCCTCGCGATGACCGCAATCAAGGGTTCTCTTTTCGGACCATCTCCTGCATAATGCTGCATGGCAAAAATAAAAGTGACCTTCAGAACCGCCCGGATTGCAGACAACGAGTGGAAAATCCTGGCTGATTACCCCGACCACGAGCAGCGCCAGATTACCGGCTTCACCAGCAAGGCAGATGCCGACGACTGGATCAACGGCGACCGCAAGATCGCCTGGCTCCGTTCCCAGGGCTATGCCAAATAAGGCTATGCCAAATAAGGCTACGCCAAATAGGGCTACGGCAAGTGAGCTAGCCGAGTGAGGTAGCCGGGTGAACACGTGAGATTGCGTCACCTCGCCGTGAAACTTGTGACTCGACAGACATTGTTCAGACTCTGGTAACCCAACGCATCCACTCTCCATTCAGTATCGTTGCGTTGGAGTACCCCACAGTGCTGGATTTTGACGAGCTGCGTGAACTCGCGGCCGATGTTCGTGTGTTTGTCGATGTCGCCGAAGACAAGGCCGAAGCGCTCAGGGCGGTCATCGGCGCCTATGACGTGGTGCTGGCGATCTTCCCGTCCGGAGACGGCATGGGCCTCCACGTCATCAAGGGCAAAGAGATCCTGGACAAGATCACGACATCACGCACGCACGCGGCCTACAGCCACACGGCGATCGCGGTTCCCGACCTCGAGCATGCCGAAGTGCTGAAGCTGCTGACGACGGCGGCGCCGGACGTGCAGCGGATTGCAGCTTAAGCGCAGGCTTCTGCCAGCGACATCGACGCAGCCGTACGCGCTGGTTGTGACCTCCGGAACGAGGGCCGCCTCGAAGACGGCAAGCCGCCGAAAACGACGAAGCCGGCACCGGCCACTAAAGCCGCTTTTCGAAAACCGCTCCCGGCGATGTCGGGGGCAGTTTTTCGCATTTCGGATTGGCGCTGCCGGAACGTCTCGCTTCAGTGTCCCCACAACGCGACCGTCAGGCCGATCGCGATGAAGCCAAGACCGATGATCGCAGTCGCGATTTCGGCGGCGTTTTCCAGACTGAACAATTTGACGATGGCGGTCCCGACCGCACTGAGGACGATGTCGAACACCAGGCTGAGCAAGGCGTCAAGCATGGCCGCTCATCCTGCCTTGCCTTGGCGGACGTCATGCACCACGTCGCCGATGGTGCTGCCCACCACAATTGCGGCGACGACAGGCCAGCCGGCCGACGCCAGCAGGATGGCGCCGTAGCGCATCTCCTCGTCCGGGTGTTTGAAGCTATCGACGGCGGCAAACAACAGCACCGCGATCAGGCAGCCGACCACATATCGTTTGAACCAGCTCACGGCGAAAGACCTCGTTTCCAGGCATTCGTCGCGTCACACGCCACGCTGGTTCATCGAGGCGGGCCATCCCGCCCCTCGCCGGCAGGACAGTGCCGACGATAACGCATGCGTGGCCACGAATTTCGGTGACAGTGCACTCAATTCACTCGTCGTCGCCGCCCTGCTCGTCCTGCGGCTTCGGTCCGCGCTTGGCTGCTTTTAGAGGCCGCCCGGTCAGCCGCTCGAGGCGGGCGAGGAAACGATCATTTCCGAGCGGCCGGCCGATGCTTTCCGCAGCGCGCAGCCGGTCGAACAGGTCCGTCTCCGGCGTGCCGTGGAGCAGGTCGGCGAAACGCGGGAAACGCTCCCTGATCGGTGCAAGCGCAGTCACTCCGTCGTCCTTGCCGCGCAGATGCGCACGCGTGCTCGACCAGCGCCAATCCTGCGCCCGCTGCACCAGGCGGGCGCGCACCGGGTTGAGCGACACGTAGCGCAACGCCGCCGCGAGATGCTCTTCGTCCATGGCCACCGCGCCGAAGCGCCCCTGCCAGAAGTGCCCCGTGCGCTTGCGCCGCGCCTGGATCACGCCCGCATAGGACCGGTGCACGCGTGCAAGCGCCCGGCGCAGCCCGTCCATGTCGGACGGGACCAGAACGAGATGCACGTGATTCGGCATCAGGCACCACGCCCACACCTCGACCCCCGCCGCCCGGCAGTTCTCCGCGAGCAGGTCGCGATAGAGCGCATAGTCGTCATCGCCAAAGAACGTACGCGCCCGGCCATTGCCGCGCTGGGTGACATGGTGAGGATGACCTGGAATGACGACACGGGCAAGACGGGCCATACCCCATCATGACCCCAGAGCCGCGCGATGTCAATTTAGTGCACTGTCACCGTAATTTCGTAATTTGCCGCTGCGTGTCAAGCAACTCGCTGCTCCGAGACCTTGGCAATCGCATCCTTTAATACGTGACGTCGGCCCCTTACGTGTCCCGTGCTCAGCCAAATGTCGCCGGCTGGCTCGTGCGTCAGGCTGTCGATAGCGGGTTTCTACGGAAATCTCAAAGGTTCGTCCGGCCTCGCCGTCAGTACACCGCATCCGACCGGTGGCGGGTCAATGCCACCTTCTCCCGCTCGCCGGATCAGAACGCTCACGCCGTCAGCGTTCTGTATGTCGCCGGTGCAGCCGCGGCTCCTTTGCCCGTTCAACCGGCGCCAGCGCCGAACATTTCACCATCTCCGACGCCACGGGCGAAATGACAGGGCTTGGCACCTCGCCGCGCAAGTGTGGCCCCTCTGTCTCGCGACCAGCGTAGGCGGCGGCGTTGCCCAAATCGGACCGAAGTCAACCGAACGGTGGAGGCAGCGGCCGCTCGTTTCAGATTGAGTGTTTGTGCTTTGCCGGGGACGTCAACCATTGCGATGAAGGAGTTTAAATTCGATGGCGGACAAGCCGGTTTATTCGACGGACCAAATTATCGCTCAGCTTCAGACGCAGTGGGCGACAAATGATATCGCCTACCACGACTGGGACCAGTCGACTGTCAGCTACTTCATTGGCGACACCACCGCCGTAGGCGACGGCAAGACTGGCGAGAGCAAGGGCTGGACGGCCATGGCCGCGGATCAGACCGCGGCTGCGACCGAGGCCTTTTCGATCTGGAATGAGCTGATCGCGAATATCAACCTCGTCGCGGTGACAACGGTCGATACCGCGAACATAACGTTCGCTTACTCAACCACGACGACCAAGGATGGCACGTACACCGCGCCCACTCTCGGCAGCTCGACAGGCGATGTGAGAAGCATTCTCGGGACTTATTCCGATTTTTCGATCAAGCATCAAGCGATATGGATGGATGCCAATCCAACATGGCCGTCGCTGCAGACCGGTGCAATCGCGACTTTCTCGAGTTACGGGCTGGATACATTCGAGCATGAGATAGGGCATGCGCTGGGTCTGTCGCATCCTGATCCTTACGATGCCTCAGACGCCATCAAACCAACTTACGATGCGAATGCGACCTTTCTGGAGGATCAGCGCAAATATACGATCATGTCGTATTTCGGCTCTGAGAACACAGACGACTCGGGCTGGTCGAACACGGAAACTCTCACATCAAACTTCTTCTCGTCCACCCCGATGGTCTACGACATTGCGGCGATCCAGGAAAAATATGGCGCCGACTTCACCACCCGCGACGGCGACACCACCTATGGCTATAACTCAACCGCCGGGTGGGACTTCTTCGACTTCACTAAAAACGCGAATCCGGTGTTCACCATCTGGGATGGCGGCGGAAACGATACAATTGACGCCTCCGGCTACGACAAGGCCCAGACGATCGACTTGACGCCGGGCGGCTATTCGAGCGTGATGGGCCTGACCGATAACGTCGCGATCGCGTTCGATCCCGGCAATGGATACTCCGGCGGCGCCAACGATGCCCTGATAGAGAATGCGATCGGCGGCAGCGGCGACGATACGATCACCGGCAATTACGGCAACAACCACCTGGTCGGTAATAGCGGAGACGACCGGCTCTACGGTATGACCGGTGCCGACGTGTTGGAAGGCGGCGACGGCGACGATCTCCTGGATGGAGGCGGCACCGGCAACGGCATCTATGTCAGCTTGACCGACGTTCTGACGGGTGGCGCTGGCCGTGACGCCTTTGTCTACACCCCGGGTGATCACCACACCACCATCACCGATTTCTCGATCACCGACGACAAGCTCGACCTGACGCAGGTGACCCAGGTTCACGACATGACCAGCCTGATGGGCTACGCCCAGCAGGTCGGGAATGATCTGGTCTTCGATTTCGGAAACTCTGGTGACTCGCGCGACGTGCTGCGCCTGCAGAACACGACCCGCGCGCAGTTCGAGACCATCGATCCGCTGTCGCTTGAGGTGACAGCCTCGGCAAGCATCACGATCACACCGAATCCGGCCGACAATGTTTCGCCCATGTATGTCTCGGTGGCGCCGCTGTCCGGAGGCGGGTTTGTCGCCACGCGGTTTTCGGCCCTGGACTATCCCGCCCACCGGATCCTCGCCTTCCGCTACGACGCCACGGGCACGCTGGTGGATAGCGTCCAGGTCAACACCGGCCCGTCGGACGCCATCATGGTCCGCGCGATCGGGCTCGGCAGCGGCAAGACGCTCGTTGTCTGGGATTCCCCGAACGGGGGAGAGGGCAGGACCCACGCCATCCTCGCCCGTCTGCTGGACGACACCGGCACCCCGATCGGGGACGAATTCACCGTCAACCAGACGCACTTCGCACCGGGCGGCGACTCATATTATCTTTCGGTCTATGCGTCGAGCGGCGGCGGCGCCGACGTGGAGTACTACGCGCCCTCATCGCTGATAAGCCATGGCAGCCCGGTAAACCTCGCTTACCGCGCCGGTATCTCGGCAGACGGCGACGTGGTTGGCGAAACCAGTCTGGGCGATGACTATCGAGGAATGTTCAACTCGAACGTCAACTATACCTATGCCATCCCAGGGTATGACTACTACGCGCAGAGCGGCGAGGATGGCAAATATCACGCCTTCTACAAAAAGGTAGGCGAAGCCCCGGTACAGCTCGACGACGGTGACTTCTTCCCGGATAGCATCGGACTGGACCAACCTCCATTGCAGGCGATGCGACTCACCGATGGACGCATCCTGTTCTCGTATCTGAGCGGTTACTTTGCCGGCTTGTCGCAGTGGGTGGTCGCCGACAAGGTCACTATAGTGAACGCTGATGGGCATGGATTCACCAGGCCGGGCACGGATGGTGATGACTATCTGCAAGGCGGAGTGGGCAACGACCAACTCTACGGCTTTGGCGGTAACGACGTGCTGTTGGGTATGGGTGGCGGCGACCTGCTGGATGGCGGGGCCGGAACGGACACCGCGGCCTATTCGCGCTCGACGGTGGGTGTCACGATCGATCTGCACCTCACCGGGCCGCAAGGCGGGGCAGGCGACGGTACCGGCGACACGCTGGTGTCGATCGAGAACCTGATCGGCAGCGACTTCGGCGACAGTCTGGACGGCGATTCCGGACCAAACCGCATCGATGGCGGGAAAGGCGACGACATCATCCATGGCAATGGCGGCAGCGACATGCTGCTCGGCAGCGCCGGCAACGACACGATCGTCCTGACCGCGAATGTCCCGATCGGCGAACCGGCGCCGGAGGCCCATGGCGGCGATGGCGACGACAAGATCACGATCAATGGCGACAACGCCGTCGCCTATGGCGACGATGGTGACGACAAGATCACCGTCAACGGCAATCACAACACGGTCTACGGCGGCGCTGGCAACAATACCCTCACCGTGATCGCTGGAGAGGGGAATATTCTGTTTGGCGGAGACGGCGCCGACGCTCTCACCGGCGGGCCCGGCGACGATGTTCTTCGTGGCGGCGACGGCAACGATTTCTATGCCCCCTCTACAGGCCACGACATCTACGACGATACGGGCGGCGATCGGGATTACCTTATATATGATGGCGTCCTGGCGGATTTCGCCATCAGCTATGACCCGATCTCCGGCACCCTCACGATCAGAGACACCCGCCCTGGGGCGCCGGATGGCGTCGCGACCATCAACGGCATCGACGATTTCACTTTCCGGGACGGCGACCATACGCTGGCCGAAATGGTGAAGATTGCCGGCGGACCAAGTGGCCTCAGTCGGGTCGTGGACGGGTATATCGCCGGCGCGACGGTTTTTGCCGACGCCAACGATGATTTGTTGCTCAGCCCCGGCGAGGTCTCCACCCGCACCGGTGCGGACGGCGCTTTCACGCTCGTCGGCGGAACGGGGGTGTTGGTGGCGACCGGCGGGACCGATGTTTCGACCGGCCTGCCGTTCGGGGGGCTGCTTCTCGCTCCCGCAGGTTCGAGCGTGCTCACGCCGCTCACGACGCTCGCGACGCTGCTGAGCGTCGGGACGGTGCTGACGAAGCTTGGCTTGCCGACCGGTTTCGATCTCCTGCACGCCGACCCGGTCGCGCAGGCGGGCGCCGGCAACGCGGATGCAATCGCCGTGCTGATCGCCGGCGCACAGGTGCAGGACACGGTCTCGTTGATCGCGGCCGCGCTCGTCGGTTTGGGCCAGGACCCGAGCGAGACGGCGTTCAACGCGATCCGCGCCGTCGCGGGACAGTTGAGCACCCAGAGCGCCGTCGACCTCACGAGCGTCGCGCAACTGACCGCAATGGCCACTGCGGCGGGGCTCAGTGAGGCGGTCGCCGATGCTGTCGCGCATGTCGCGGCCGCGACCAATACGAGCCTGGCGCACCTCTCCACCTCTCCGACGGTGTTAGACGACGTGGCGTTCGTGGAAACGGCGGTCCAGGGAAGCGCGGTGGACGCCGTCACGCAGGCGGAGAGCGACCCCGTGCTGCTCAACGCCGTGGTCGCGGCCTTTGTGGATGGCGTCGAGACAGGGAATGGGTTGCCCACCGCGGGCGGTGATCACGTCACCGCACAGGAACATACGCCGCTCGTCATATCGACCGCCGCACTTCTCGCCAACGACACCGATCCCGACGGCGACACGCTGAGCCTGGTCAGTGTCGGTCACGCGACCCACGGCGACGTGGTGTTCGATGCCACCAATCAAACCGTCACCTTTACGCCGGATGCCGGCTACAGTGGCGCCGCGGCGTTCGACTACACGATTTCCGACGGCCATGGCGGCCTGGCCACGGCGACGGTCGGCGTCACCGTCGCCATCGCGACACCCGCGGCTCCGACGCTGACACTTGCCCACGATTCCGGCGCGTCCGGCACCGACCGCGTCACCAACGATGCAACCATTGCGGTCGCGGCGGTCCCCGGGGCGACACTCACCTATACGGTGGATGGAAGCGTCGTTGCTTCCTATGACCCCGCTGGCCTCACGCAGGGCGTCCACCACGTCAGCGTTACCCAGACCAATGCCGCCGGATCCGTCTCGGCCGCCGGCGAGATCGAGTTTACTTACGACACCGTGGCGCCGGATCTCGCATTCGCCGCGCCAACCGGACCCACCATCACGGACAGGCCAACCGAAATCTCCGGCACCGCCGGGCTTGAGGATTCCGGGCGGACCGTCCAGATCAGCGAAGGCGGATCGGTGCTCGGCACCGCGATTGTAGGCTCCGACGGCAGCTGGCACGCTGATGTCACGCTCCACGGTGTCGGCGATCACACGCTGGTCGCGTCGGCCACCGACCTCGCGGGCAACACGGATCAGATCTCGACCACGCTGTCGGCGGCCGCCAATGGGGTGCCCACCGCGGGCGGTGATCACGTCACCGCACAGGAACATACGCCGCTCGTCACATCGGCCGCCGCACTTCTCGCCAACGACACCGATCCCGACGGCGACACGCTGAGCCTGGTCAGTGTCGGTCACGCGACCCACGGCAACGTGGTGTTCGATGCCGCCCACGATACCGTCACCTTTACGCCGGATGCCGGCTACAGTGGCGTCGCGGCGTTCGACTACACGGTTTCCGACGGTCATGGCGGCCTGGCCACCGGGACCGTTGGCGTCACCGTCAAGTCAGGCACCACCGGGGGCGGCTGGGGCGACGTTCACTACACTTCGTTCGATGGATTCAAATTCAATCTGCAGTCGACTGGCGATTATGTCATCGCCCACGCGACGTCAGGCCCGGAATTCGAGATCGAGGGACGCGCTGAAAATCTGGGGCACACCGGGGTCAGTTATCTGACAGCCGTCGCTGTCGAGGCGGGCGACCACCTCATTGTGTTCGACGAGGCCAAGCCGAGCACGATGCTCGTCGACGGCCATGCCGTCACGTTCGCGGTCGGCGACCGCCTCGACCTCGGAGATGGTGTCGTCATCGGCAGGGCGACAGCGACGACGCATCAGATCGAGACATTGCTCGACTTCGTTCAGATGACCGATCACGGCAGCTATCTCGATCTTTCCGTGCATGCGGGAAGCGCCCGCGGGCCCGGCAGTTTCGAGGGATTGCTCGGCAATCTCGACGGCAACGCCAGGAACGATTTCGGCCTTGCCAATGGCTCGTGGCTGGTCAATCCAAGCACCAAGGTAATCGAAGGGCTGTTTGCGGATGCCTGGCGGGTTGGACCGCAGGACAACATGCTCGTGAGCCTCGGCAACGAAACTTTCGCGCAAAGGCTAAGCGATGCGACGCATGATCATGCGTCGGCGATCTCCGTACACGACTGGCACATGATCTGAGCGTTTGCCAAAGAGATCGCGGCCCGTTCAGATTGACCGGGCAAGCATTCCCGCAGCCGGATCGCGGCGGGGCCTGTGGCTCAACGGTTATAGCCGGCCGCTCATAACGGTCTGGTTGCAGGTTCGAGTCCTGCCGGGCCCACCACGCTTCCCAACCGCAAGGCCGACCACGGCTCGCGCCCGCAACTCAAATATCGAAGACACCCCCGTGCAAAGTAACAGGGGGCGCCGGCATGGATGCTTTTGGGCGGATCCTGCCCGGCCAGGAGTCGCGTCGCCGCTGTGTACCTCAAGGTGAGCGATGTGACGTCTCCAGCGTTAGGATCCAGCCCGGAAATTACGGTGACAGTGCTGGACTGCACTAAATTTGCTCGCCATCGTATTTCGGTGACAGTGCACTCAATTCACTCGTCGTCGCCACCCTGCTCGTCCTGCGGCTTCGGTCCGCGCTTGGCTGGTTTTAGAGACCGCCCGGTCAGCCGCTCGAGGCGGGCGAGGAAACGATCATTTCCGAGCGGCCGGCCGATGCTTTCCGCGGCACGCAGCCGGTCGAACAGGTCCGTCTCCGGCGTGCTGGCGAGCAGGTCGGCGAAACGCGGGAAGCGATCCCTGATCGGCGCGAGCGCAGTCACCCCGTCGGCCTTGCCGCGCAGATGCGCACGCGTGCTCGCCCAACGCCAATCCTGCGCCCGCTTCACCAGCCGGGCGCGCACCGGGTTGAGCGATACGTAGCGCAATGCCGCCGCCAGATGCTCTTCGTCCATGGCCACCGCGCCGAAGCGCCCCTGCCAGAAGTGCCCCGTGCGCTTGCGCCGCGCCTGGATCACGCCCGCATAGGACCGGTGCACGCGTGCAAGTGCGCGGCGCAGCCCGTCCGTATCGGACGGGACCAGAACGAGATGCACGTGGTTCGGCATCAGGCACCAGGCCCACACCTCGACCCCCGCCGCCCGGCAGCTCTCCGCGAGCAGGTCGCGATAGAGCGCATAGTCGTCATCGCCCAAGAACGTCCGCGCCCGGCCATTGCCGCGCTGGGTGACGTGGTGGGGATGACCGGGAATGACGACACGGGCGAGACGGGCCATGAACCATCATGACCGCAGAGCCGCGCGATGTCAATTTAGTGCACTGTCACCGTAATTCCGGCGAATGGCCCAACCTGCTCACTGTCGAGACAGTAGCGGCGTGGCTGTGGTCCAACATGCATATGCCGGTAAACGGTCACGCAATCCTGCGTGCTCTTCAAGAGCAATCAGTGAGAAGCTAATCATGTGCCAAACTGGTGCTCAAACGAACTGAGAGTTTCATTCGACCACGATACTGATGAAGCAAAGAAGCAGTACGCAGAATTTCGGCAATGTGTGACCGAAGCATGCACGCCCAATGCTGAAAAGGGATTATTCAATCTGACAATTCCCCGTCCGGCTATTCTTGACCAAACTATTTCAGGATGTGGGTCGCAGATGGAGACGCCGGAGTACAAGGAAATTCAAGCTAAAGCGATTGCGGAAACAGGCCATAAGGATTGGTACGAGTGGAGCTGCGCGATGTGGGGCACAAAGTGGGATGCCTGTGAAATCAATCTCGTCAACGAGAGTGACGACAATTTAGAGGTTCACTTTGAAACCGCATGGTCGCCGCCGAGCCAATGGCTTGAGGCTATTCGCATCAAATATCCTGACCTGACTTTTTGGATGTTTTATCGCGAGGACGGCTGTGAAGCCGTTGGCTACCTGTAAACCGATCAGAAGCCACCATAGATGACAACTGCGATTGAACGCTCCACCGATAAGGAAATCACAATCGAAGGCTTGCATGCGCTCATCACGAAAAATCAGATACGCATGGCTGAATTTAAGATGAGACCCATAGGGCTCAAAAGAAGCTAGAAACACTCCTGACTAATGATCGTGAAATAGTGCCGGGAACGTGCGGCCCGGCTAAACCGTCGGCTCCCTAAACTCGATTTTGGGACTAAACTTAAATTCTTTCGCGAAGAGTGCGTGAATGCGCTCAAGCAAACCTTTCGACTCGGCGCGATCATGCCGTGCGCGTTCGATCATCCCTTCGGCCAGGCTATTCAGTTCGTAAGCCCGCGGCTTAAGCCAAGCGACTTCCTCTGCCGAGAGCTTGTGCGTCCCCGTGCCGCCCTCCATTTCGTCGGTGCCAAACTTTGAAAGGGCCGATACTCTTCTCGTTCCGTACGACTGGTAGGTATCGATTAGGCTGTTGTGTATCTCGTCGTAAGGCCCGAGTTCGTTGAATAACTTGTCATCTAACGACAACACCAACGCCATTTCCTCGGGTGTGAACTTCACCCTATCCGGCAGGTTGCCGAGCGGAAGTACGGCCTGCCAGAGCGATGCAAATCCGCTTTTCTTGCCCCGCTCCACGAAGTCCGTCAGCGTCGCGTCGATGATTGCGATCGTTGAATGAATACGGATCATCTTGAAGAATAACGAGTACGCCTGCGCTTTCCGAACCTCGTACCTGTCCTTTTCCTTTTGCTTGCGCGCCTCGGCAAAAGAGGTTCGCTGGAGTGTATAAGAGACGGCAGCGCTTATGGCCGCGCCGAATAGAACGCCAGCAGCACTCGACCAAGAGATTTGATGGACGGCCTCGCTCAGCCAACTCATTGTTGCCGTACCCCATTACGGAATGTCCCCGGCCTTGCTACTACCACCAATTGAGTGGGGCTTGTTCAGGAAATACTCGCGATTCCCCGTCGCGGCTTCCGCGTACTGGTCGATCGAGACCATGATGGCCTCGACATGCGCCCGGCACCAACCTTCCCGTGTGGCCAGGTGGCGAGCCTCATTCAGGGCTTTGAGGAAAGGCGACAGCTCAGGTTCGTCGGAGAAGTACCGCTTCACCAGCTACGGCCTCCAAGAACCCGGCGCTTGTTGTGGTGCGGCTCCGCCTTCCTCAGTTCGTACCGCTGCCCACACAGGGTGTCGATCTTGGCCAGCATGCGCTCAAGCAGGGCTTCCGCCGAGGCCGAGGGTATCCCGGCCCGTTGGAGCTGGAGGATCTCCTTCCGCTGTCGCCCCACCTGGGCGCGCATGCGTTCGATTTCGCCCCGGATGTAGTCGATGTCCGGCATGGTCCGTCCCGTGATTTAAAGATGGCCGATGAGAACAAAAACAGAACTCTGAGTCGAGTCGGAACTTGTTCGTAAAAGATCGGATGCCGCCCCGCCGAGGCGCTATTCAGAAACCCCAACCCACCCGATGGCTGGGTCTCGACACCGGGCTTTCCGAACAGACACGGGCTCAAACAGGCTTTGTGCTTGTGGCCGTGACCCAGCGGCCCACGAAAAAGGGCGCCACACGGGGGCGCCCTTTTGGATTGGTGCGGGGATAGGGCTTTCGCCCCACTCACGGTCTTTCAAACCGAGGCATGTGCATCACTTCAAATCGACTACTTGGACGGCTGGCCGTTTAGGGCTCCCCGCAGCGCCGTGAGCAGTCCCAGAATTTCCACGTGTACCTGCATGTTAATCTCCATCATGCCTGAGAGGTTGAACCAAACAAACGATGCAAGGAGCCCAACGGCAATTGTCCACGAGGCCGAGATGAAGGCTTTGACGTACATGACCCAGCAAGAACTGGTCGCGAGAATGTAAGATCGATCGCGTTAGAATCAAGCTACCAATTCGTCGAGCGTACCGCCCAAAGCCAGGTGCCGTTTCACCCAGGCCGGTTGAGTGCCCCTACCTGACCAAGCGTTCTCGCCCTTCTGATACTTCGGCTTCGTGAGAGCGGCTTTAGGGGGCTTTTGTTTCTGCTGATGAGCAATGAGTGCGCCGAGCCGTTCAGCCTCACTGGAAAGCTCGCGCTGTCGGTCAGATACCCTTTCGGCGAGCAACGTATTCACTCTGTTACGGAGTTCGGCGAGTTGTTCGATGGAAAATGATTCGATTTGCATGGTGGCCTCCTGCAACCATGAAGCCATCTCAAACTTGAAAGCACCAAGGGCATAGCGGTGCGAACGGCTGCAGAACAGACCCGCACGTTATCCGCACTTTACCCGTGCCCTTTGGTGCATTTTGCTGCTATTCATCGCCCCGCCAAAAACCCTCCATCCATCCAAGGGAGCAACAACCATGCGATATCTCCACACCATGCTGCGCGTGCGCAATCTCGATGTCGCGCTGAAGTTTTACCAGGATGCGCTGGGGCTGAAGGAGGTGCGGCGGATCGAGAACGACAAGGGGCGCTTCACGCTGGTGTTCCTGTGCTCGTCGGACGATCTCGAGGCGCTGAAGAAGCAGCCGCAAACGCGCGGTGCGCCGCTGGTCGAGCTCACCTGGAATTGGGACGAGGAGACCTATGGCGAGGACCGCTTCTTCGGCCATCTCGCCTATGAGGTCGACGACATCTACTTAACCTGCGAGAAGCTGATGAAGGCCGGCGTCACCATCAACCGTCCGCCGCGCGACGGCAACATGGCCTTCGTGCGCTCGCCCGATCTGCACTCGATCGAGATCCTCCAGAAGGGCGACCCGAAGGCGCCGGCCGAGCCGTGGGCGTCGATGCCGAATACCGGTCACTGGTAAGGCTCTCGCCACAGGAACAAGGCCCTCGCCCGCCGCGTTCACTCCCCAACGATGCGATTGGAGGAGGAAACAATGGGACGCGGATTATTGTTGTGGCTGCTGGGTGTGCCGATCCCGGTGATCATTCTGCTGTGGCTGTTCTTCGGCCATTGATTGCCTGATCGACCCTGCCATGAAAGCTCCGCCGCGGGCGGAGCTTTTTGCATGAGGGGCTCGCGGCAATCGCGGCTCGCTGACTTCGCGAAATTCCGCTATCACCCGCGCGAAAACGAAACGCTGCGGGAGGAACGACATGCCAGAGACGAAGCTGACGATCTGGGGCCGCGCCAATTCGGTCAACGTGCAGAAGGTGCTGTGGTGCCTCGCCGAGCTCGCCCTGCCCTACCAGCGCATCGACGCCGGCATGGAATACGGCAAGACCCGCGAGGCCGGCTATCTCGCGATGAACCCCAATGCGCGGATCCCGACGCTGGTCGAGGGCGACTTCAGCTTGTGGGAATCCAACTCGATCATGCGCTATCTCTGCATGGCGCATGGGCGCGGCACGCCGATCTATCCGGAGGCGCCAAAGCTGCGCGCCGGCGTCGACCGCTGGCTCGACTGGACGCTGTCGATGGTGCAGCCGGTCGACCGCCCGGTGTTCTGGGGCATCGTGCGCACGCCGCCCGCCGAGCGCGACATGGTCAAGATCCAAAGGGATGCCGATGCGGCCGCCGAGGTCTGGGCGATCGCCGATCGCCTGCTCTCCACGCGGCCCTTCATGGAGGGCAACCAGTTCACGCTCGCCGACATCGCTGTTGGCGCCTATGCGCGACGCTGGCTCGGCGTCGAGGGCATCACCCGGCCGGCGCAGCCGAACCTGACGCGGTGGCTCGCCGAGCTCGGCAAGCGACCCGGATTTGCGCAGCACGTGGCCCCGCCGATGTCGTGACCCGCTGACGCGGCTTAAGCTGCGGTGAGCGCGCGCGAAATCGCTATGAGCGCGCAAACTGCCCGCGCCTGGCCTCTACTGTGCATGGGGTTGTTTTCGCGTTTTCTGTTCGGGCGGCCTAGTGCCGGCCGCGCTCGACCAGCACGACGACGACGATCAGCACCAGGGTGACGATCGCAATGGAGATCTTCGCGGTCCAGGACATCCCGCGTCCGACCCACCACAGCAGCGCGCAATACATCAGCGCGGGGACGAGGAGATCGAGCCGCAACAGGTCCGGCGACATGGGCCCCTCAGCGCCCGACCGTGGTGCCGACGCTGACCGCGCCGCCGATCTTGACGCAGGTCCCCTCGACCATGGTGAAGCCCCGGCCATAGGCGGCGCAGCCGTTGGGTCTCGCAGACCCGGCGGCGCCCTTCAGCGGCAGGGCCTTGCCCGACTGCGGCTGCTCGCTCGGCGGCAAGCGCAAGGTCTCGGCCCCGGCTGAGGAGGTAGTAGCGAGAGAGATCAGAAAGAGGACGGTCGCGCGCATCTGCGCCTTGTAGCCCGGACCCGCGCCCGGCGCCATCCGGGCCGCCGTCAGAGGAACTTGACGCCGGCCGACTTGCCGCGGCGCCACACCACCTGGCAGCTCCGCCCGGTCCGGGCATCGCGTGCAAATGCCATCCGGATCACGCCCGGCAGCTGGCTCGCGTCCTCGTCCAGCGTGATCCTGGCGCCCGAGGCCGAGATGTCCTCGACCAGGCAATGCCGCGCCGCGAATCCGCCCGCGAGCGTGATCCAGGCGTGCTGCGACAGCAGCTTGCGGCTTGCGCGCTTCTTGGGCTGTGGCATTGGCGAAAAATCTCTCCCGCTCCAGCGCTAGCCCAGGGAACCCTAAGAAACGGTTGAAATCGCCGCCCGAATGATCCCGGGGCGCGCTATCCACCGGGCCCAAAACAGCGTTCCGGAACGGCTTGCCCACGGGGCCAAAGGCCACTATACGTTCGCCCGCTGCAAGCCGCCGGGCACGACTCGCGCGGCCGGCAGGCCTGTCGCCAAATGCGGCCCGGCCTTGCGTTTGCTCCCTTCGTCTATCGGTTAGGACGCCACCCTTTCACGGTGGAGAGAGCGGTTCGATTCCGCTAGGGAGCGCCAGGCAGCCCCCATCCCTCACCGCTCGCCCAGGAAGCTCTCGCGCACCTTCGCGCAGGCGAGCCCGATCGTATAGACGTGGATCCCCTCGATCACGCAATGGTCCGGATTGAGCGCCAGCAGCCCGATCGACGTTTGCTCGTTGAGCTCCCACGGTGCGCGGACGATGATGCAGGGATAGTCCGCGGCGAGCTTGGCGTAGCTGGTGGTGCGAAAATTGCGCTTCAGGACGCGCGTGTAGGTGTTGTGGTCCAGCAGGGCGACCGTGAAGGCGCGCTCATAGGCAGCAGAGAACCTCTCCCGCATCGCCTGGTCGCCCCAGAGCTGCAAGGTCATGTCCCAGCCGTGGTTCATGTCGTTCTCCGGCGCGCGCACGAACATGCCGGAGACGTTGGCGCAAGCGGGACCGGCAGCGACCACGGCGTCCGAGAGCCTGGCCCCGATCGCATTCGCGCGCGAGGTTTGCAGCGCGACGGTTCTGGCGTCGATCAGCGTCACCGCGGTCGTAGCGGCACACAGGCTGCCCGCCAACAGGGATAGCGCCACCGCCGGGATGGCCGGAACCAGACGCCTGGTCTGCACCACGATCAGGACGAGGACGCCGCCCGTCAGCGCCCAAGATGCCATCATGTAATGCAGCGCAAAATGCTTCGACGTCGCCACGAGGTACGCCGCAAAGATCAGGACGGCGGCGCTAAGCGTGAGGCTGACCGGATCGCGCCACTCGCGCGTCTTGATGCACCAGGCGAGCACCACGGCCGCGGCTGCGATGTAGGTGCCCGCCGCGAACGGCACGGCCGCGATGATCTCGCGCATGTTGGACCAGAACGTCGCGAAGTCGATGAATCCGGTCTCGCCCTCGCCGTAATGGCCCTTGTGGGTTGCGACTTGCACAAGCCATCCGAACCCGCGCGTGATCGTTCCGGGATTGAAGATCAGACTGAAGCCAACGAAGCCGATCGCCCCGGTGATCAAGGCGGCGACGAACGCCCGCCGGCTTCTCAGCAGGCACACGGCGAACAGCGCCTGCGGCAAATAGAGATATTTGGTCGAGAAGCCGAGCGCGAAAATCAAACCGGACACGACGCCGAGGCTGGTCGCCGGCGGTCGCTCGTCGAGCACAGCCTTGAGCACGATCGCCATGCCGAACAGGGAGATCGCGACCATGAGGCTTTCCGGAGCGAGCACCGTCTGAAAGTGAAACGCATCGGGATGAACGAACGCGCCGGCCTGAAACAGCAAGCCGGCAATGGCGCTCCGCGTCGTCCGGCCGACGATGAGCCCGCCTGCCAGCAACGCGCCCGAGAGCACCAGCGCCTCGCAAGTCCGCGCCGCGGTGGTGATCGCATCGTAGTGCTTGAGCCCGAACGCGACGATATCATCGGGCCGGGCGACCAAGGCCCAACCCCTGATGACCAGCTCGACGAGCAAAGTCGTCGTCGTTCCCGGATGATCGAATTTCAGCGAGCCATATCCGGCCGCCGCCACCAGCCCGTTCATGGTGTAGGCCGATTCAGGATCGACCTGGACACCCCAGACCGCCTGCCAGGCCGAATAGAGCAACGTCGCCGCCAGATACAATGACGGCGCGATGAGGATCAGCGATGTTCGGCCCCTCCCGCTCAGGCGCGCGTCAGGAAAACTGCAATCGGCCGACATCATCGTCGTCGCACCGTGGTTTCCACGGGCTAGATCGCCTTGATCTTGAGAAAGGCGAAAGCCACCATCTTCAGCAGCATCCAGCCGTGGCGAAACCTGGAGATCTGGGTCTCGCCATAGGTGCGCGCGGCGTAGCGGATCGGAAGATCCACCGATTTCAGATTGAGCTTCGATGCGCCGAAGATCAGGTCGAAATCGCCGAACGGATCGAAATCGCCGAAATAGGCCTTTCCGGCTTTCAGGCGCTGATAGTCGCTGCGCCGCAGAACCTTGGTGCCGCAGAGCGTATCCGTATAGCGCTGATTGAGCAGCCAGGAGAACAGATAGGAAAAGATCTTGTTGGCGATCAGGTTGAGGAAGCGCATCGCGCCCTCGTCCATGGGATAGACCAGGCGCGAGCCGTTGACGAACTCGCCCTTGCCCGACAGCAGCGCCTCGACGAATTTCGGAATCTGCTCCGGCGGCATGGTCAGGTCGGCGTCAAGAATGATCAGCACGTCGCCGCGCGCCGCGTCGAACGCGGTGAAGACGGCGTCGGCCTTGCCCTTGCCCAGCTGGCGCATCACCTTGATGTCCCTGGAAGGATGCGCCTGCTTGACCCGCTCCATCTCCTCGAAGGTGCCGTCCTGGCTATGGCCCTCGATGAAGATAATCTCGATGTCGCCGCAGAAGTCGGGCATCCGCAGGACAGCCGGCTCGATGTTGCCGCGCTCGTTACGCGCCGGCACCACGACGGTGGCCGAGCCAAACTCCTCCCTCGCCCTGCGGCTCGAGCGCGCGACCATATAGTGCCGCAGCGCCACCTGGCGGATTCCCGGCAGCACGCTGACGAAACGATTGAGGAGGCGCCCGAGCCCGAATATCCGGACCGGCGAGAGCACGCGTTGCTCGGACTTGACCGGATCGAAATCCGCAAGCCTCGCCAGGCTGCGCAAGTCGGACGGCGACAGCACATTCTGATCCGGCTGCGGCATCCGCAGGCCGATGAGTTCGGCGAATTTCAGCGCGGGGTACCAGAGATGCGAGAAGTAACCGATCACCAGCCGCGTATCACGCGTGCAGAGCGGATGCAGCTGGGCGATGAACTTCTGACAATCTTCCAGCGAACCGATCGTATCGAGGACGAGAATATAGTCGAACGGGCCTTGCAGCGCTTCCAGTGTCGCGGGGTCTTCGGCATCGCCTTCGACGAACGTGAGATAGGGGTGGCGCTGTCGCGCGATCCCGATTTGCGTGCCGCAAAAATCTATTCCGACGCCATGTGATGGCGCGAGGCTCGCGAGCGTGTCGCCGACGCCGCATCCGATGTCGAGGACGCGACTTCCCGCCGGGATTAGGAACCGGAGATAGCGTTCGTCCTCGTCGTGAAAAAAGCTGTTCTTCTCACGCCATGCCACGCGGTCCGTGGCGACGCGGTCGGCGTGATCGAGGATGCCTGCTTTTCGCGGAGACAGGCCGCCAGACATGACGGTCATGTCCGTGACAAGACATAGGCCCCGTCGGGCCTGCTCGAACGACAATTTATCGCGACATCAGGCACCACGGCGCGAGGCGCCGCAGACATAAAACGACACATAAAAAGCAGTCCCCCCGAACCTGTTGCTACTCAAGCGCAACTGCAGCGGGACTTCAACAGGAACATCATCCGGCGCGCCAGAAATTCTGTCCCAGTCCAGCGACGATCCGATGCTGACCGAACGTGTCGTACCGGCGCGGCGAAGGCTAACGACCGCGCTGCGGACGTCTTCAGGTCGTCGTGAAGACCTCACGTCGCCGGTCGCGCCATTTTCGGCTTATCGCGATGAACGGCTCTTCGATGAACCGCCGGGATGTCCACGCCATCGGCGTGGTCAACAGCACGCCGATGACAATGCTCAACAGGATCGACAGCATGGGCCAGCCGTCGATGGCGCTGATGCGGACCGCAACGCTCAGGCCGATCATGTGGAAGAGATAGAAGCTGTAGGATATCCGGCCGTAGAAGCCGATCACCGGCTGATCCAGCAAACGAATGCCGCGCTGCAGCTCCCCAAACGCGATCAGCGCAACCAGCAGCCCGGATGAACAGGCTTCGAGCAAGATGATCGGCGCGGTTTGCTTTTGCAGGCCGCAATAGAGGAGCAGGACACCGGCCACGACAGCCACCACCATCTGCCGACCGCCGATAGCTTCCACGAGGCGGCGTCCCGAGAAGTGCAGCGCTACGCCAAGCACAAAAGCGTACAAAGGCGCGAGGTTCGTATAGCCGCCGAGCAGGTGCGCATATGGTCCGATGAACGACAGCCCGAACAACACCGAGATCGCCGCGATCAGGACGCGCGGGCCAAACCGCCGGCCGCCCAGGAAGGTCAGAACGATAACCGGTGTTGCGAAGCACTCCACCGTCATCGACCACATCGGCCCATTGATGTCGTGCCGGATCATCAGAGCGTTCAACATCACGTTGAAGGGCGAAAAATCAGACCCGAAGCCCAGATAGAATCCGAAGGCCTCGTGAAGCCCGGCCAGCAGCAGTACGACCGCAACCGCCGCCGGAAACAGCCGGAGAATCCTGTGACGCAGGAATACCGCGATGTCGTCGTTCCGAGCCAGCGAGCGCGACAGCACGAAGCCGCTCAGCACGAAGAAGAGCACCACCGGCGCCATGCCTGTGACATAGGTGTCGGTGAATCGTCCGAACGCATGGTAGCCGACGACGGAGACCGCAGCCAGGCCGCGCAACGACTCAAGTCTAGGCAGGAATTCGAGTTCTTGAACCACGATCGTCCTGACATCCGAGGTCTGGATTTTGGACGGCTTCTTGATCTTGCAGCATCCGCGTTCGCACTTAGCCACAACACGGCACGTCATGGCAATCTATGGAGATGAGATCGTCGGGGCGCCGGGCCCTGATCGCTCGGGAAGCCGGCCAGGCCGGCGATGCGCCGGCAGAATCGGTCATCCCGGCATGAACCTCCCGGCCCCTCACCTCCGACCAATGTCCGAAGGAAACTACCTCGCCCACTGCGATGGTGGCACGGCTTGAAGGATCGAGATTCGGCCCATGGAGCAGCGCAAATCGACCGCGGATGGCCAGTCCGGCGCGCCGCCGATTACGACCACGCCCCCGGCCTGGATACACCGCACCGCGCCCTATTTGCCGGACCGACGCGCCAAAATGCTGGAGCACATGGCGCGCGCCAGATCGGTGCCGCAGCCCCAAGCCGCCAAGGCAACCGGGCCGTCGGGCATGAGTGGCTGGCACATTCTCCGCGACGCCTATTGCTGCGCAATCCTGTCAGCGATCATCGCGCTCTTTTTGCAATCGCGCGTGCCATTTTACCTCGGGGCATTGATCTTCCTGTCCGATGGCGAGCGCATCGAACGCGCGCTCGCAACGATCGGGATCCGGTTCGAGCCGGAAGCGATCGGGCCCGAAATCGTCAAAGGCTTCGTCTCCCTGTTCGGATGGTTTGCGCTGCTCGTGTCGTTGCGGGACCTGGTCCCCGGCTGGCTCGCGGCATGGATGCCTCCGGCCGAGGCGTCGTGGTCAGTCATCGCCGGCATTGCCCTTGCGATCGTCATCGTCGAAGCGCTCGCGCACGCGCGATGCGGCCCGCATTGCCATGGCTCGGATTGGAGATCAGGTGGGACAGCCTGACCTGGAAGGTGATCAAGCTCGCCGTGGCCATTGGCGCGCTGGTTTTGCTGGCGCTGCACGGGCCTGCCTGAATGCCGCCGCTCAGCTCGGGCCAAGAAGCCCGCGTCAGGTCTCAGTAAGCCGGTCGAGAAGCGGCGAGATCCTCGACTGCACCGCTGGGTCGCAATGACGTGGTTGTGAATGAGCGCGCCCGATAACCGGGACGTTTTGCCGCTTACCCCGGCACACTACCGCCCCGGCCATTTACCGGAAATTTACCCTTGCTCCTGAGTGCCGGTATCATTTGCTTAGAATTTGATCGCTACCGTGGAATTACGGAAACAACCAGAAACACGATCGAGCGCCCATGTCCGTCGCAGAGTTCCTCAGGCAGCGTGCAGTCGAAGTAACCGTGAGCGGCAGCTATTCGCTGCATCGCTGGTACGATTGCGAGGGCAAGCTGCGAAACTTCGCCTGCCGCACCAAGCGCGTCTCGCCCTTCCGCATGATCGTCGACGTGCCGGTCGTCGGCAAGATCGGCGAGCGCGTAACCTCCTACTTCCAGGATTTCGGCGAATTCCAGTGCACCATCAGCGCGACGCTGAAATCGGGCTTCCTGATGGAGCTCGACATGACCCGGGCCCGCCGCGCCTGGATGTCGGAAAAGCTGACCTGGCTCGAAAAGAAGCAGAAGGACGACAGCGTCCTGGACCTGCGCCGTGACGCGCGCTTCGTTCCGCAAGCCTCGCACACATTCCTGACGGTTGCCGACGGCAGCACCCATTCCTGCTTCATCATCGACGTCTCCACGGCCGGCGCTGCGATCTCCTGCGAATACGACCCGCCGATCGGGACCCCGCTTGCCGTCGGCGCCTGCGTCGGACGCGTCGTCCGCAAGTTCGACAATGGCTTTGCGGTGAAGTTCGCCGAGAAACAGCAGCGGGACGACCTCGTCCGCCTGGTCGTGCGCCATGCCGTGCCGCAGCCAGCCTGAAGCCGGTCCAAACCAATCCGTATTGCTGCCCCATCGCGGCCCCATTGCGGGATCAGCTTTGGGGTGCGTGCCACGTGCCAGGCTTCATTTGCAGACTTTTGAGTTGCGGACTTGCGATCGGGGGACCGGATGGCAGTCGACAAGATCACGGTTGATAAGATCACCTGGGACAGGGTTGGCCGGGTCACCGAGCCCGGGCGCTACATATACACGTTCGGCTGGCTCACCATTACGGCCGACGATCTCGATATCTGGAAGCAGTATCCGCAAGCCGCCTTCACGCTGCTCGCCCACCATTCCCAGCCGGACGAGGCCGCCATCGGCGATGAATTCCACCTTGGGGCGTTCGACATCACGCCCGACGCTCCACCGCCGTTCACCACCCATTGAGAGCAGAAAGCACGGGCCCTGCTCGCCTTGCGAGCGCTGATGTGACGCGCCGTTGCGCAGTGCGCAGGCCTGCTCGGGAACGCATGGCATGCGCGTTGCTTAATCAACGCCATGATTCATATCCCTCCCGCCGACCAGGCCTTCGTGCTGCTGCTCATCGTCTCCTGCCTTGGCACATGCCTCATACGCGCCATCTGGGAGCTCGAGCAGGTGCGAACCCGCCTGGTGGCATCACCACTCCGCGGACGTGCAACGAAGCGTGACTAAGCGGTCCAGCTGGCCGCGCGGTGGCTTGTCCCGCCTCTGGACTCGCTGCCTGCCCACGTGCATCGTGGATTGAAGAAACCTGCACATTGCCTTGATCTGACTTATCAATCGCGATCCGCTGACAGGCGCGCAGCCGTTACGGTTGACGACGAGGTGGTTCTGTCATGCGATTGATTACGCTCGTATTCTACACGTTGCGGTCCTGATGAACGCCAGCTGTCGCGCTTGTTAAGCAACGGGACAGCTGGCGCATGACAGATGGTCGCATCGGGAAACGTAGATAAGCGGACCAAGGGAACCTATTTTCGGCGCCGATGTATCTGATTGAAGCGTTACCCACCGTGATCGGAACGGCCGCCATCGCCCCGGCGCTGCTGATGCTGTGGCTTGTCATTGCCGCCGAAGAGCGCCCCGGGCCGCCGGCCCAGGTCTGGACTGCGTTCCTGCTCGGCGCGGCCAGTATCTCCTTGCTGGGTCTCGCCCGGGCCCCCTTCGCCAAGATGGTCGCGGCGCCCGACAATCCCTGGACGGCGCTCGCCATGCATTCGGTTTTCGGCGTCGCGCTGCCCGAGGAGGCGGTGAAGGTGATCGCCATCGTGCTGGTCTCCTCGACCAAGCGAAGAACCTTCGCCAATCCCATGGACACCGTGGTCTATGGCGCCGCTGTCGGCCTCGGCTTCGCGGCTTACGAAAACCTCGCCTATCTGGTGCAGCACGCCGAGATGTGGCGGTCGCTGGCGGCCTTGCGCAGCGTTCTCACCGTGCCGTTCCACGGCGCGCTCGGCATCATCGCAGGCGCCTATCTCACGATCGCGCGCGCCGGCACGGCGCTGGGCGCAAACCGCCACCACCGCGACTGGGCCCGCCTGTCCAGCCGCCTGCTGATCTTCGCCGGTCCGCTGGCGCTGCATTCGGCCTTCGACTTCCCGCTCCTGACCTTGCAGAGAATGCCGGATCTCGATCCCGGCTTGCGGATGTGGCTGGGCGCCGCGAGCCTGCTGATCGGCTTCAGCTCGATCGCCTTCGCCATGCGCCTGGTGCGGCGCGTCGCGCGCCATCACGCGCCGCGAACCGACGTCGCGAGGGAGCGGCTCAGCCAGCTGCGCCGGATGTGGGCGCTGCTGCTCGCCGGCGGCGGTGTCGGCTTCCTCGGCCTCGCCTTCGTGCTGACCTCGATCCATCACTGGCTGATCAATCCCGAGCGCAATCTGACGTTGGCGCTGATCCCGATCGGCCTCACCTCGATCCTGCTCGGCCTTGCGCTTCTGGTCGTCACGACCGCGATCTACGTTCTTGGCCGCAACCGCATCCGCACCAGTGGCGAGGGTTTTTCGTCAGCGCACGGCAGCGGCTGATCCGCGGGATGGCAAGCGGGCTGCGCGCATACTAGATTGAGCCGCATCCGCTTCCCGTGACGTGAGAGGCCATCATGACTTCGCCCGAGGATTTTTCACGGCTGCAATCCGCGATGAGCCAGGCGGTCAAGGCGCATTGGAAGGCGTTTCTGTTTGAAGGCATTTTGCTTGCCGTTCTCGGCATCGCCGCGTTGATCCTGCCGCCGCTCGCGAGCCTTGCCATCACGATCTTTCTCGGCTGGATGTTCCTGGTCAGCGGCATCGGCGGATTGATCGTGACCTATTGGGCGCGCGCCACACCGGGCTTCTGGTGGTCGCTGATTTCGGCGGCCCTCGCCGTGCTCGCCGGCATGCTGCTGTTGGCCCGCCCGATGCAGGCCGTGCTGACGCTGACCATCGTGCTCGGTGCCTACTTCCTCGCCGAGGGTGTCGCCACCATCATGTACGCACTGGAGCACCGCCGCGAGTTGAGCGGCCGCTGGTCGTGGCTGCTGATCTCGGGCCTCTTCGACATCGCGATCGCGTTCATGGTGATCACGGGACTGCCGAGTTCGGCGGAATGGGCCATCGGCGTGCTGGTCGGCATCAACCTGTTGTTCGGCGGCGCCACCCTGATCGGCATGGCCCTGGCGGCACGCAAGAGCAACAGCTGAGGCGCCTCAAAGCCCCTGACGTCGATTGGGGGGTGACAGCCCGCCAACGGCGCGCTATATGACCGACCATGATCACCGTCGCCACCAGCTATTTTTGGTATTTTAGCTACGACAGCTCGCTGGCGGCAGGAGGATCGCGCTCAATCTGAAATATTGAAGCAAACGTCCGAACAGCCGCCAGACCTGGCGGCTTTTTTATTGGCCGGCAGGTTCTCAAAATGACAGGAGCCCGCCGTGCTGAGCACGACCGACGATCTTCGTATCCGCGAACTGAAAGAGCTGAGCACGCCCGAGGACGTGATGCGGGAGGTCCCGCGCACCCTCACGGCCACCCGTGTGGTCATGGCGGCCCGCAACGCGATCCATGCCATCCTTAACGGCCAGGACGACCGGCTTCTGGTCGTGGTTGGCCCCTGCTCGGTGCATGATCCCAAGGCTGCGCTCGAATACGCCGAGCGCCTTGCTGCGTTGCGCGAAGACCTCGCTGACCAGCTTGAGATCGTGATGCGGGTCTATTTCGAGAAGCCGCGCACCACCGTCGGCTGGAAGGGCCTGATCAACGATCCCAATCTCGACGGCAGCTTCGACATCAACAAGGGCCTGCGGCTCGCGCGCAACGTGCTGTCGGCCATCAACAATCTCGGCCTGCCCGCCGGCGCCGAATTTCTCGACATGACGACGCCGCAATACATCGCCGATCTCGTGTCCTGGGCTGCGATCGGCGCGCGCACGACCGAGAGCCAGATCCATCGCGAGCTGGCCTCGGGGCTGTCCTGCCCGGTCGGGTTCAAGAACGGGACCGACGGCAATGTGCGCATTGCCGCGGACGCCGTGAAGTCCGCCTCGCATCCGCATCATTTCATGGCGGTGACGAAGCTCGGCCGTTCGGCGATCGCCTCGACCGCAGGCAATGAGGACTGCCACATCATCCTGCGCGGCGGCAGCAAGCCGAACTACGATGCCGCAAGCGTCGCCGCGGCTTGCAACGATCTGGCGAAATCCGGCGTCGCGCCGCTGGTGATGGTGGATGCGAGCCACGCCAATTCGAGCAAGAAGCCGGAAAACCAGCCGCTGGTCACGGCCGATATCGCCGGCCAGATCTCGGGCGGCGAGAACCGCATCATGGGCGTGATGATCGAGAGCAATCTCGTCGCCGGCCGCCAGGACGTGGTGCCGGGCAATCCGCTGACTTACGGCCAGAGCATCACCGACGGATGCATTGATTGGGCGACGACGGCAACCGTACTCGAGCAGCTCGCCGATGCGGTCGAGATCCGGCGCAACACCGCGCGCGCCGGACTGCACGAACGTTCCGCTTAAGCGGGGCAACGGGTGGGCGGGGCGATGCTGTTCGCGTCCTGCCCACCGCGCAGCAGTTCCGGCTTAGCAGCCGCGGCAGATGCTCTTGATCTTCTTGTCGAGCAGAGCGTCTTCCTTGTTCACGGGATTGTTCGGGTCGGTCAGATTCTTCTCGTTCGGTACGTCGCCGGCACGCGGCTGGCGGTGACCGACCGGCGCCTGTGGCAACGTTCCAGACGCGGCGCCGCCGGATGTCGATCCCTTGGTGCCGGTCTGCGCAATCGCCGCACCGCCGAGCAAGACCGCGAGCGATGCTGCCACCATGATCTTCTTCATGTCCGTTCCTCCATTCCTCAAACCGGCGTTCTCTGACCGCTCAGATTTCGGGCGGATAGAGATGAACGTCGCCGCAATAGTCGACGATACGATAGCGCGTTTCCGAGGCTGCATCACGTGGATCGGCTGCGGTATTTTGCTCCGCCAACACATAATTCGGTCCGACCGGCGACTTGCCGGCACCGCCCGGTATGTCGATGACGTAGTCAGGCTGACACAGTCCTGACACCCGCCCCCGCAATTGCCGCATCAACTCCTGCCCCTGGGCCAGCGTCGTGCGCAGATGCGCCGTGCCTGGCGCGAGATCGCCGTGATGCAGGTAATAGGGCTTGATCCGGCACTCGACGAAAGCTCGCATCAAATCCGACAAGGTTGCGACGCTGTCATTGACGCCGCGCAACAGGACAGACTGGCTCACCATGGGAATCCCGGCATCGACCAGCCGCGCGCAGGCGGCGCGGGCCGGTCCCGCCAGCTCGCGCGCATGGTTGGCATGCAGTGCCACCCAAGTGGTCGCGCCCTCGACCTTCAGCGCTGCGACCATGTCGTCGCTGATCCGCGCGGGGTCGGCCACGGGCACGCGGGTATGAAGGCGGATGATCTTGACGTGATCGATGCCGGCGAGATCGGCCATGATCTCGCTCAGCCGGCGCGGCGACAGCATCAGCGGGTCGCCGCCGGTCAGGATCACCTCCCATATCTCGCCATGCGTGCGGATGTAATCGATCGCGGCGCGATAGGCGCTATCCGAGAGCGCGTTCTCCTTGCCGGGCCCGACCATCTCGCGGCGGAAGCAGAAGCGGCAATAGACCGCGCAGACGTGAACGAGCTTGAACAGCACGCGATCGGGGTAGCGATGCACGATGCCCGATACCGGCGAATGCGGGTGGTCGCCAATCGGATCGGCGTTTTCGCCCGGCTGCATCTCTAGCTCCGCGGCGGTCGGAACGAACTGCCGTGCGATCGGATCATCGGGATCCGATTTGTCGATCAGATCGACAAGCGCCGGCGTGATCGCGACCGCATAGCGCGCGGCAATGCGTTCGAGCGCCGGCAGCGCCGTAGCGGGCGCGAGGTCCGCGGCCACGAGTTCGGCTGGCTCACGCAATGTCCGTGCAAGACTGGTCTTCGTCATGTTTCACTTAACGTTTCATTTGCAGGCGGCGTCCACACCACCTGATCAATCCGTGTTGCGCCGCTCGCCAGCATCACCAGCCGGTCGAAGCCGAGCGCGACACCGCTCGCCTCGGGCATTTGGGCGACCGCCGCCAGGAAATCCTCGTCTAGCGGATAGGCCTCGCCGTAGCGGCGCTGCTTCTCCGCCATGGACTCCGTGAAGCGCTTGCGTTGTTCCTCGGCGTCGGTGAGTTCGCCAAAGCCGTTGGCGAGCTCGACGCCGCAGGCATAAACCTCGAACCGTTCCGCGACCCTGGGATCGTCGGCCTTCACCCGCGCCAGCGCCGCCTCTGGAGATGGGTACTCGAACAGAATGGTCAAACGTCCCTGCCCCAGATGCGGCTCGACATGCTCGACCAGGACCTTGCTGAAGATATCCGACCAGGTGTCGTCTTCGGCGATGCGGACCTTGCCGGCGGCCGCCTGGGCGAGTGCGGCACGGTTAGCCTCGTTGCCCGAGATTGTCGACAGCAGGTCGATGCTGGCGAAACGCTCAAAGGCACCCGCGACCGTCAGCAACTCCGGCTCGGCGAAGGGATCGGCGGTCCGGTCCCGGAAGGCAAAGGTCCCGATTCCGGTCGCCTGCGCAGCGCGGGCGATGACCACCACGGTATCGGCCATGATGGCGTCATAGGGGGTGCCCGCCCGGTACCATTCCAGCATGGTGAATTCGGGCAGATGCAGGTCGCCGCGCTCGCGGTCGCGGAACACCCGGGCGAACTCGAAAATCCGCTCCTCGCCGGCCGCCAGCAGCTTCTTGCAGGCGAATTCGGGCGAGGTCCGTAAGTAGCGGCCAGCCCGGCTGCCATCGGGCCGGATGAGCTCGGTCCGGGGGGCGTGCAAATGGGTCTCATTGCCCGGGGAGACCTGGAGGACGGCGGTTTCGACCTCGACGAAGCCCTGCTCGGCGAAAAAGCCCCTGAGAGACCCGGTGATGGCCCCCCTGGCCTGGAGGAACGGCCGCCGGTCGAGGTGCCGGCCGGCTGTCCAGAACGGCGAAATCGGCTTGTCCCCCGTCATTAGGCGATCGTCCCGCAGGCCAGCAAAATGCTGGCATTCAACGACAAAATGCGTATGTTGCGGCCCGAAACGGGCGCCGAGGTCTGATTTGAGGCCCCAAGTTCCCCATCCATTTGACCACGTCCTGGCCTGAGCCGGGCCAAGCAAGCAGGAAATATAGCTTTGAGAGTCATCGCCAGTTCTATTCGCAAGGGCAACGTGATCGAGCAAGACGGCAAGCTCTATGTCGTCGTGACCGCCGAGAACATCCATCCCGGCAAGGGCACTCCGGTCAGCCAGATCGAAATGCGCCGAATCTCGGACGGGGTAAAGATCTCCGAGCGCTACAAGACCACCGATCAGGTTGAAAAGGCCACGATCGAAGAGCGCAACTTCACCTACCTCTATGAAGATGGTGACGGCTACCACTTCATGAACCCGGAAACCTATGATCAGGTGCAGGTGTCCAAGGACGTGATCGGCGACGCGGCCGCCTATCTCCAGGAGAGTATGACGGTCAAGCTGTCGACGCACGACGTCAACGTGGTGTCGATCGCGTTGCCGCAGCGCGTGACGCTGGAAGTGGTCGAGACCGAGCCCGTGACCAAGGGCCAGACCGCCTCATCCTCCTACAAGCCGGCGGTGCTCTCCAACGGCCTGCGTACGACCGTGCCGCCGCACATCGCCGTCGGCACCCGTATCGTGGTGATGACCGAAGACGGCTCCTACTCCGAGCGCGCCAAGGACTAGGCAAGAGATCGAGGATCGGAACAGGTGCCGCCGGGGGGCGAGACAGTGGGTAGGAACGGTTTCCGCTTCGTCTCGCTTCTGCTGGCGTCGCTTTCGCTCCCCTTTGCGACGCCGCTCGCTGCGGACGAATTCCGCAGCCCCTCACTCACAGCGTTGCGCGTCGATTGGCGCACAGCGCTCGACCAGCTCCGTACCGAGATCAATAGCCACCCCCAGGTCGCCGGCGATTTCATCTTCGTGCCGCGCCGTTCGGTGCCGCGCTTCGATCCGCGCGCAATGCCGGCGCTGGTGCAGCTCAACGCGGTCTCCTCGCAATTCTTCACCGGCATTGCCCGCAGCCCCGTTCCCGTGCTGCTGCCGTTCGATGCCGCTGCCTATCTCGAGGCGCAACGCAGCGGCGCACGATCCCCGCTGGCTCTGCCGCGCTACCAGGCCGATTTCAATCCGGTCGACGTGTTCGACGCCGGTCCCGCCGGCTACAGCGCGACATTCTCGCTCGAGCCAGGCGCCGGCGACGGCATGCCTTCGCGCACCTTCGCAAAGCCGGTCGAGGTGCAGATCACCGGTTCGGCACTTGTCTACGACATCGCCGATCCCGCCGGCGGCAAGGGCGAGCCGGTGAAGCCGCTGGCGACAATCTACCCGGACCTGCGCAAATTCATCCGCGAAGGCTATGTCCGCTACGCCTTCAGTCGCTTCGGTGCCGCCTATGTGGTGTCGATCCAGTGCCTGGACAGCGTCGCGAAGCCGCGGCGGCTCGCCTGCAAGGAGGCCTACCCCGTTGCCGAGCGCTTCCTGAAGGCGCTGCATATCGCCGGCGGCCAGCGCGCGCGGCCACTGATGGACATTGCCTCTGATCTGATCGATCGCCCGGCCCCACGTTCGACGGATTTCAGCTACCGGCCGAGCGGCGACATCATCCCGAACTCCGGCTATCGCAAGCAGGGCGGCCATCCCGATCCGATGGCCTATTCGCAGATCCGCTTTCCGCTCGAGAAGGCGCCGGCCTTCGTGCATTCGCAATCCTACGCCAAGCGCGACAAGGACGATGGCCCGACCGCCTATCCCTGGCGTGACAATTTCTGCGAGTCACGCAGCTTCGAGGTCTGGCAGTGCGGCGGCGGCTATGGCCACCAGGGTGAGGACATCCGCGCCGCCGAATGCCCGTCGCCGGGCGATGGCCGCGAACCCTGCGATCCCAGGCAGCGCAGCGTCGTCGCCGCGCGCGACGCCATTGTGATCCGTGCTTCCAAGGACCAGGCTGCGACGCTCGAGGTCAACAGCCGCACCGAGCACATCCGCTTCCGCTACATGCATATGAATCCGCAGGCGTTGAACGCCGACGGAGTGCTCAATGGCCGCATCGTCACCGAAGGCGAGAAGATCGGCGTGATCTCCAACTACCTTGACCACCCCGCGGGTACGTCGATGCACCTGCATTTCGACGTCCAGGTATTCACGCGCGACGGCTGGATCTGGGTCAGCCCCTACGTCACGCTGGTCTCGGCCTATGAGCGCATGATCCGCGCCCGAGGCCGCGAGGTCGGCCCGGAGATCGCAAGCACCCCGCAGCCCGTCGCACACGCGCAGCCCGACGATGCGATCAAGCCCGATCAGCGCGAGGGATCGAGCGGCGAAGAGAACTGACGCGCGGCTCGCGCAGCCGACCGCATTTCGATGACACATCAATGACAGCGCGCCAGGCTCGGCCAGACCCGATTTCGGGCCCGCTCCGCCTGACCTTCTTTGGCCCCAGAATTGCTTGGCTCCCCGCAGCCAAACAGGATGAAGGGGAAGTTCATGCGTTGTCTCACCACGGCGGCCATTCTCGCAGTCGCCTTCGCCGTACCGGTTCATGCGGAGGAATTGAGCGGCACGCTGAAGAAGATCAAGGACACCGGCGCGATCACCCTCGGGATACGAGACAGCGCCGTGCCATTCAGCTACATCGACGACAAGCAAAAGATCGTCGGCTACGCGGTCGACATCTGCATGAAGATCATCGACGAAATCAAGGGTGAGCTCAAGCTCGATAAGCTCGAGGTCAATGAGAATATCGTTACCTCGTCCACCCGCATTCCGCTGATGGCGAACGGCACTGTCGATCTCGAATGCGGCTCGACCACCAACAATGCCGATCGCCAGAAGCAGGTGTGGTTCACCAACACGCATTTCCTTACGGCGAGCCGCTTCGTCTCGAAGAAAGCGCTGAAGCTCGATCAGGTCGATGACCTCAAGGGCAAGGCCGTCGTCTCGGTCTCCGGCACGACCAATATCACCCAGCTCAACAAGGCCAACGCTGCACGCTCGCTCGGCATCACCGTGATGAACGCAAAGGACGTCCCCGAAGCATTCCTGATGGTCGAGACCGACCGCGCCCTGGCCTTCGTCATGGACGACATCCAGCTTGCGGCGATGATCGCCTCGTCAAAGGATCCGTCGCTCTACGCCATCAGCACCGGCGCATTTTCCGATCCGGAGCCCTACGGCATCATGCTGCGCAAGGACGATGTGCCGTTCAAGACTGTCGTCGATCGGGCAACCGCCAAGCTCTACAAGAGCCCCGAAATCGAGACGATCTACAACCGATGGTTCATGGAGCCGGTACCGCCGCGCGGCCTCAACTTCCATGTCCCGCTGCCGGCCTCGCTGAAAAAATCGTTCGAGAACCCGTCAGACAATCCCGATCCTGCATCCTACGGAGGATGAGGACGGCTTGAGGCGTATCCCGGATTGGGCTTTGGTCAATCCGGGCTACAAGTCACTCCAGATACGTCGTCAGTTGCGCGCCCTCATCCGCCACGAACACGGCGATCAGTTCGGCCGGCTCCGTGGTGCTGGCGTTGGCAGAGACCAGATGCGTCGCGCCCGGCGGCTCGAAGAAGGACTGGCCGGCACCGAACGTCTCGACCGGGCCGCCGCCGAGCTGGGAGCGGATCTCGCCTTTGGTGATGTAAGCGGTCACCGAGCCGGCGTGCCGGTGCGGTCGCGAAAACCCACCTGGACCGTAGAACACGCGCACGATGGTGACGCGCTTGCCCGGTACGTTGGGCAATGCGTAGGAGCCGATCGGCTCGACCTTGTCGAGCGGCGAGCTTTCCGCGGCCGAGGCGCAGAGCGGCGCGAGTGCGCCTGATACGGTGTCCATCGTCACCGGCAGCACCTTGCCGATCGCAAGCGCGCAGACGAGTCCACCGACAACGGCCACCGTGGTCGAGCGCAATGGCACAGGGCGCGGCACGGTGACCAAATTCATCGCAGTCATGATAACCTCCCCTCGTTGCAATCAGGACGCCGCGGCACTCGCCGCGATCGGCCGCTTGGCCGGCGTCCAGCGATAGGCCGCACCAAACCGATTCCAGACGTTGATCGAGGCGATTGCCGAGGTCAGGTACATCAGCTCGGTCTCCGAGAATTCACGCTGCACCTCGGCGTAGACCTCGTCGCCGAAGCCGTCGGCAAGCAGGGTCAATGCCTCGGCCCAGGCCAGCGCGGCGCGCTCGCGCGCCGAGTAGATCGGTGCCTCGCGCCAGACCGCGACCAGATGGAGCTTGTCCGCGGGCACACCGAGCCGCTCCGAGAGAAGGATATGATGCTGCACACAGAAGGCGCAGCCGTTGATCTGCGAGGCACGCAGCTTGACCAGCTCGAGAAGCTGCTTGTCGAGGCCGGCCTTGGCCGCAACCTGGCCCAGCGCAAGCACCAGATCATAAGCGTCCGGCGCAATCTTCTTGAAATCCTCGTACTCGCTGCGGGCGTGTGACATTGCCGTTCACCTCGTGCTATTGTAAGAATGCTGATATATTATAAGAGCCATTACATGTCGCGCAAGACTGTCAACGTCACAAGGTCGCAACCGGGGCGGACGACGCCCGAGCCGGCCAAGCATAGCCGGGCGCACGTGCCCGCCCCCGGCGAAGGCAAGCGCGGCGAGCAAGGTTATCTCGGCTATCTGTTGCGTCAGGCCCACGCCGCTGTGCGGCTGAAGATGGAGCGCACGCTAGCTGATCTCGGTGTCACCTCGCCGCAGTTCGCCGTGCTGACCATGCTGAACGCCTATCCGGGACTATCAGGCGCCGATGTCGCCCGCCTCACCTTCCTGACGCCGCAGACAGTCGGGGTGATCATCCGCAACCTCGAGCGCGACGGCGCGATCCTGATGACGCCGCATCCAGTCCACGGCCGCATCCAGCAATGGACGCTGACGCCGCGCGGCGCGACGCTGCTCAAGGCGTGCCGGGACCGCGTGCTCGAATTGGAGAAGCGCCTGGTGACAGGGCTCGACGGCAAGGCTGAAGTCACTGTCCGCCGCTGGCTTGCGGGAGTCGCAGCCGATCTGCAGGAGGAGGCCTAGTCGCCTCCTCCGTCGCCGCCGTCACCATCTCCAATATCGCCGAAGCCGAAGTCGCCCTGGAAGCGAAGCGACCGTAAACGGACAGGCTTAAAGTTTGGGATTTGAGAGGCTGCCCTATCCGCGCTTCAACGCTTTCTTAACCTCGCCATCCGGCCATGCCCCGCCCGCCGCAATGACCCGCACGCGGCTTCGGTCGGCAGCGTTGACCAACACATGCGAACTCATCCGGTCACCGCTCGGCTCCAGATCCAAATCCGTTTCAGGCTTCCAGCTCAGCGTCGCCGCGAGATCGCCGGGAAAAATCTGCCAGCACGATCCGTCGTCGAGCTCGACGACATGGCTTTCCGCATGCGCGCGTATCTTCATCCCACCCCGAAGTCTCGTTGAAGAAGGCGAGCCCCGGCGACCGGCCGGGGCCCTGCCTCATCTCGTCCTCTTCCAATGTGTGTGGAAGAAATGCGGGGCTGCGACACTTTGTTCCGGGGAACATGGCGTCGAAAGCCTGTTCCTCCTGTTCCAGGAACCGGCTCACAGGCGCCGCGTTTCCAGCTACGATAGCCGCATGAAACACGCTGATTCCTCGGCCAATCGCATCACCCGCCGCGCCGTGCTCCAATCCACGCTGGGCGCAGCCGCTCTGCTCGCAGTCCCGACGAACGTCTTCGCGTCGCCTCCTGGCTTCGACGAATGGCGCGAGGGTTTTCGCGCACGCGCAATGGCCAAGGGCATTTCGGCGACGACCTGGCAGCGCGCGATGGCGCGGATCGAGCCGGACATGAGCGTGTTCAAGCAGATGCGCAACCAGCCGGAATTCCACGAGCAGGTCTGGCAATACATCAACCGTCGCGTCTCCGACTGGCGCATCATCAACGGCAAGATCGCGCTGAAGAAAAACGAGGCGCTGCTTGCGCGCATCGAACGCGATTTTGGTGTCGAGCGCGGCACGCTGCTGGCGCTGTGGGGCGTGGAGTCCGCCTACGGCGATCCGCTGGTGCAGCAGAACCACATGACGCCCGTTTTTCCCTCGCTCGCCGCGCTCGCCTGGAACGAGCCGCGCCGCAAGGCCTATTGGGAGGCCGAGCTGATCAATGCGCTGCGCATCGTCGACAAGGGTTGGAGCACACCGGAGGAGATGCAGGGATCCTGGGCCGGCGCCATGGGCCATTCGCAATGGATGCCGGAGGTCTGGCTCAATGTCGGCATCGACTACGACGGCGACGGCAAGGTTTCGCCGTTCGGCAAGCCCGATGACGCGCTGGGCTCGACGGCAAAGTATCTCGTCAATCGCGGCAAGTGGCATCGCGGCGAGCATTGGGGTTACGAGGTCCGCGCGTCCAGTGAGATGAGCGGCAGCCGCACTTATTCGGCGTGGCAGGCAGCCGGTGTCACTCGCGCCGACGGCCAGGCATTTCCGCAGCCGAACGCATCCGCACAGATGTGGACGCCGGTTGCGGGCGGGCCGACGTTCCTGCTGGGCCCGAATTTCTATTCGGTGAAGAGCTACAATCCCTCGATGAATTATGCGCTCGCGATCTGCCATCTCGGCGACCGCTGCCTGGGCGCGCCGCCGTTCATTCAGCCTTTCCCCGGCTCCGAGCGTGTGCTCACGCTCGCCGAGGTGCAGGAAATGCAGACGCGGCTGACCAAGGCCGGCTTTGATACCGGCGGCACCGACGGCCGCGTCGGCAATGACACCATGAAGGCAATTAAGGATTTTCAGCAGCGCGCCGGGATCACGCCCGCCGATGGTTATGGCGGGCTTAAGGTGCTGGCGAAGCTGCGGCAGGGATCGTAGACGGCCTCAGTGCCGATACTGGGGCCCCTCGGCGTCGAGCTGGCGCCGGATCGCGGCGAGATGCAGTCGCGCGGATTCTGAATCGCCTTCACGCATCTGCTTGTAGGTTGCAGCCGCAATCGCGGGATCGACCGGTTGCACCTTTCGCCCCGTGGACATCGCCAGCACCTGCACCTCGGCGGCGCGTTCCAGGTAGTAGAGATCGTCCCAGGCTTCCGCAATCGTCGGCGCCAGCACCATCACGCCGTGATGCTTCATGAAGATGATGTCGGCATCGCCCACGGCGGAAGCAATGCGTGCGCCTTCGCGGTTGTCGAGCGCGAGGCCGTTATAGTCGCGGTCGACCGCGGTGCGGCCGTAGAATTTCAGCGCGGTTTGTCCGGCCCAGATCAGCGGATCGCCCTCGGTCATCGACAACGCCGTGGCGTAGGGCATGTGGGTGTGGAAGGCGACTTTCGCGCGCGGCAGGCGCTTGTGCATCTCGGCGTGGATGTAGAACGCGGTCGCCTCGGGCTCGCCTTCGCCATCGAGCACGTGGCCGTGGAAGTCGCAGATCAGCAACTTTGACGCGGTGATCTCGCGGAAGGCGTAGCCATAGGGATTGACGAGGAACAGATCGTCATGGCCCGGCACGACGGCCGAAAAATGGTTGCAGATGCCCTCCTCAAAGCCATTCCGTGCGGCCATCCGGAAGCAGGCGGCGAGATCCTCGCGCGCGGTGCGGATTGCATCTGTCGCGAGGTCCGGCCGGTTCGAGCGAACGGCTGCGGGTGTGGAGGCATGAAGGCTGTGTGCCATGGCGAAGGAAACCTCTTTCAGGCAGGAGACGGCAGCGTTTTACAGGGCCCACGCCTGCGCGTCAGCCCCGCTGGCCGCCACCCTGCCCTGCGCGTCTCACGCCCGCCGCGGGACGCCGCCGGCATTCATGCCGCCGTCGATCACGAGCTCGCTGCCGGTGACGTAACGCGAGGCATCTGACGCCAGATACAGCACGCCGGAAGCAATCTCGCCAGCCTGGCCGGCGCGGCCGAGCGGGGTTGCGACCTTGGCGCGCTCCTCCGGATCGATCGGCGCGTTCTGACCTGCGCCAGTCGCGCCGGTCGGGATCTTGCCCCAGATCGGCGTGTCGATGATGCCTGGATGCACGGAGTTGACACGGATGCCGTCGCCGGCCGCCGCGCACTCCATCGCGATCGACTTGGCGAACAGCCGCACGCCGCCTTTGGTCAACGAATAGGCTGCGAGGCCCGGTGCGCCGCGCAGGCCTGCGAGCGAGGACATCATGACGATCGAGCCGCCGCCGGTCTTGCGCATCAAGGGCAGGCAATGCTTCACGGAAAGGAACACGCCATCGAGATTGATCGCATTCTGCTTGCGCCAGTCAGCGAGCGTCATGTCGACGATCGAGGGCACGGCAATGCCGATACCGGCATTGGAGACCAAGATGTCGAGCCGCCCGTAGCGCTTCGCGATCTCGTCGACGATCTCGATCCATCGTTCCTCGCTGGTGACGTCCTGCTCCAGAAAGATCGCCTTGCCGCCTGCCTGGATAATGCGCCTGGCGAGCTCGGGGCCGCGCAGCTCGTCGATGTCGGTGGCGATCACGGTGGCGCCCTCGCGCGCGAACAGGTCGACAATGGCCTCGCCAATACCGGACGCGCCGCCCGTCACCAATGCGACCTTGCCCTCAACCTGCCCCGCCATGTTCACTCCCTTTTTTGTTGTTTGAGGCCGTTATCTAATCACGGATGGTCCCTGGTCCGGTAGCGCGACGTCGATGACGCGAAACTGCACGCGCTCGGCGCCCTGATAGCGGTCGACCGACAAGGAGCCCGCGACATGCAGCTGCTGGCCACGATTGGCGAGCAGCGCATTGCCGAGCTTTTGCCCGACCGAGCGGAACGCGATGCCGTTGACGATGGCGCCGTCCCCCGACTTGAATCGCAAACGCAGATGCGCCTGTCCCACCTCGTCGGCAAAGACGAGCTGATGCGCCGGCAGCGCCAGCACGGCTTCCGGATTGCCGCTGCCGAAGGGACCTGCCCGATTGAGCGTGGTCGCAAGCTCCGTCGTCACCGCGCGCGCCGAGATCGCGCCGTCGATGTAGAGCTCGTTGACATGCCGCGCCTCGGCGACGTCCTGCGCCAGCGCGTTCTCCAGATAGGCGCGGAATTCGGCAAGCTTCTCTTTCCGCAGCGTCACGCCCGCGGCCATCGCGTGGCCGCCGCCCTTGAGCAGAATGCCATCAGTGACCGCCTGCCGCACCGCCTTGCCGAGATCGACGCCGGCGATCGAACGGCCTGAGCCGGTGCCGATACCGCCGGGCTCGAGCGCAATGGCAAACGCGGGCCGCGAGAACTTCTCCTTCAACCGGGAGGCGACGAGGCCGACCACGCCGGGATGCCAGCCTTCGGACGCGGTAACGATGACGCCGAGCTTGTCTTCCAGCCCGATCGAAGCAAGCGCCTCGGCTTCGGCCTGCGCTTCTGCCGCCTGCTCGATGACCCGGCGCTCGCTGTTGAGACGGTCGAGCTCGGCGGCGATCCGCGCGGCCTCGACGCCGTCGCTCTCGAGCAGAAGCCGAACGCCGAGATCGGCGCGGCCGATACGGCCGCCGGCATTGACGCGCGGTCCCAGCATGAAGCCGAGATGCCAGGCCTCGGGCGGGCCATTGAGCCGCGCCACGTCCATCAGCGCGGTGTGGCCGACATGGTCGCGCCGCCGCATCGCGATCAGCCCTTTGGCGACGAAGGCCCTGTTGAGGCCGATCAATGGGGCGACGTCGGCGACGGTCCCAAGCGCGACGTGATGGAGCATGCCGAGCAGATCGGGCTCGGGCATCTCCGCGTTCCAGAAGCCGCGCCGGCGCAGCTCGCGATTGACGGCGACGAGCGTGACCAGCACGAGGCCGACGGCGGCGAGATGGCCGAGCCCGGAGAGATCGTCGAGCCGGTTCGGATTGACCAGTGCATCGACCTCCGGCAGCTCCGTGCCGGCCTGGTGATGGTCGATCACGACGACGGACATGCCGAGGCGCCTGGCTTCGGCCAGCGGCTCGATGCTGGTGGTGCCGCAATCGACGGTGACGAGCAGCGTGGCGCCCTTGGCCGCCAGCCCGCGAACGGCTTCGACATTGGGACCGTAGCCTTCAAAGATGCGGTCGGGAATGTGGATCAGCGGATCGAGCCCGCAATGGCGCAGATGCCAGGCGAGCAGCGCCGCCGAGGTCGCGCCGTCGACGTCGTAGTCGCCGAAGATCGCGACCGTCTCGCCCTTCGCGGCCGCATCGGCGATCCGCCTCGACGCGGCCTCCATCTCCGTCACGGTGAACGGATCGGGCAACAATTTTCGGATGGTCGGATCGAGGAAGTCGGGCACCGCGTCGATGTCGATACCGCGGCCGGCCAGCACCCGCGCCAGCAGTTCCGGCAGCTGGTGACGCTGCACGATGGCAAGCGCCGTGGCCGCGCCCCGCGCATCCAGCCGGTTGCGCCAGAGCTTGTCCGTGAGCGAGCGTGCCACGCCCAGGAAAGCCTGAGGCATTTCGACGGGCAAGGCGGTGGCGGGCGGCGTCATGATTGAGAGGGTCTCGGGACTCTGGCCCCACGCGATTGCGCGGCGTCCAGCTGGCGAAGGGATTGGCCGGCAATCCCCCGGGAATTGCAACGGCAGCGGCGCACAAAGCGGTGGATGGCCCGGCCGGCGTGACTACCATTTAGGCACTCCGCCGAACAGCAAATTAAGCGGGCGTTAGGTTGAATCCTAGAAAAAGACTCGTATTCGATCTGTAATTTGTTGTCCCGGGTTCGTTGCAGATCAGGCCTCATTGCCAAGGGAAGTTCCCCGATGTCCGCTGCGCTGGGTCTGAAAACCAAGCCGACCACCACCGAACCGGACGACGACGATGATTCCGACATCTCCGCGCTGATCAATCGCCTGACCGCGGAGGTCAACCAGATCGCGGTCGACAAGACCAAGTCGATCCAGCAGATCACCAACCAGATGAAGATGCTGGCGCTGAACGCGCTGATCGAAAGCTCGCGGGCCGGCGCGCAAGGCGCGGGCTTCGCCGTGGTGGCGCAGGAGGTGCGCGGCGTCGGCCAGCAGGTCGAGACCATCGCGCGCGAGCTCGAGACGCAGCTGACGAAACGCACCGGCGATCTCGTCGCCTCGATCGACCGCATGAGCCAGCGCTCGCGCGGCGAGCGCATGATGGATCTGTCGCTCAACGCGGTCGAGCTGATCGACCGCAACCTCTATGAGCGCACCTGCGACGTGCGCTGGTGGGCGACCGATTCCGCCATGGTCGATTGCGCAGCCTCGCCTGCGCCGGCCGCGGTCACCTACGCCTCGCAGCGCCTCAGCGTCATCCTCGGCGCCTATACCGTCTATCTCGACCTCTGGCTCTGCGACCTCGACGGCAACGTCATCGCCAACGGCCGCGCCGACCGCTTTCGCGTCGTCGGCCAGAACGTCTCCCACACCAAATGGTTTCGCGAGGCGAAGACCTTGCGCTCCGGCGACGACTATGTCGCCGGCGACATCGAGAGCCAACCGCTGCTCGGCAATGCCCAGGTCGCGACCTACTGCGCCAGCGTCCGCGCCGGCGGCCAGGCCAACGGCGCGCCGGTCGGCGTGCTCGCGATCCATTTCGACTGGGAGCCGCAGGCGCGCGCCATCGTGCAAGGCGTGCGCGTCGGCGACAACGACAAGGCCCGCGTGCTGCTGGTCGACTCGCATTTTCGCGTCATCGCCGCCTCCGATGGCCAGGGCATTTTGAGCGAGCGCATCTCGCTGTCGCTCAACGGCCAGCGCTCCGGCTTCTACCAGGACCGCACCGGCACGATGATCGCCTTCCATGCGACGCCGGGCTACGAGACCTATCGCGGGCTCGGCTGGTACGGCGTGATCGTCTGCGGAGCGTGAGGCCGGAGCCGCCCAATCCCAAACCTTGAAAACAACCCCATGCACAGTAGCCGCGGGGTTGTTTTCATGACGTTTTCTCTTTCGATCTGGCGGGTCGAAACCAAGCCCTGGATTCAGTTTTGATCTCGCCGGGAGAGTCCTGTGAAGGCTCGCTCAAGGCTATCCGCTTCGCCGTCGCACGACTTGAATTTTCTCGTGATGCCGTTTGACACGTCGGGCAAAACACCGGCATTCTGCGATGATGGCAAAGCCTGCGAGGCTCGGAGCCGCTTCCGCGGCAAGGCAGCTGATCTGGCGCTCCTGCGATGCCTGGATCGCCTCCAGAGTGTCATCGGCGCTCTCGTCAAAACAAGTTCGATTAGTACCGGACGAACGACCTGACTTCGAGATTCGAAGCGCCGAACGAGTCCTCCAATTCGAAGCCACTGAAGCGGATATGGAGGGCCGCCGGCGTGGCGACGAGCCTGACGACGAAGGCTGGCAGCCTGATCCCGTCGAGGAGTGGCGGAAGAGATTTGACGCGATCCCAGCGGCCCTCGACCGTGTCGTAAGTAAGAAGCTCGGCAAAGATTATCCGCCGGGCACAGCTCTGGTCGTGTACGTCAATCTGGGATGCTACGGTGCATACCTAAAGGAAGGAATTCCAATTCTCCAAACCGGCACCGCAGCCGCCAAAGATAGATTCAGCGTTGTGTTCGCGATGTGGGAGGGCGTCCTCTACAAGTTTTGGGAGGACGGCGCTGCTGTCTCCGAGCAATGGCCGTACGCCCGCCCGGACGACATCTAGCGACACATCTAAGAGCCGAGCGCACTCGACCAACGCCAAATGACGAATGGCGAAGCGGACCCGGCAAACGCCAATTCTATTCCTAGCCCTTCTGCTCTTCTCCGGGAAGCGACCATGTCAAAGCCACCGCTTTCAGATCCTCACGCTCGCGCCGCCTCCGACAGCACGGGAAGCGCACCACGCGACGGCTTTGCCGATCTCGTGCCTGAGCTCAGCGTCTCGGACATTCAGGCCAGCCTGGCGTTCTGGCGAGACCTGCTCGGGTTCGAGATCGCCTATGACCGTCCTGACGCCCGGTTTGCCTATCTCGTCAGGGGCCGCTTGCAGGTGATGCTGTGCGAGCGGAACGGACGCTGGGAGACGGCCGAGATGCAGCGGCCACTTGGACGCGGCATCAATTTTCAGATGGTTGTCGACGGCATCGATACGATCCTGAGCGCGCTCGATGGAGCGAAATGGCAGCTCTACGAGCCGCCGAACGAGGTCTGGTATCGGGTCGGTGACCGGGACGTCGGGCAGCGTGAATTCCTGGTCCAGGATCCCGATGGCTATTTGATCCGCCTCGTCGAACGCTTAGGGACACGCGCGCCATCGTCATCCGCGCAGCGCTAGGCGCTAGCGGTATCGTTCCAGGCCGTGTGCAACGTTGCAACTCCGAGCGTCTGCGACGGACGTTCGCCGAACATCGCAAGATAGTATCGAGAGAACCGGCCGAGCTCGTAAAACCCCTGCTCCATCGCGACGGCCGCCACGGTGGTCGAGCCAGGTGCGCTCTGCTGCAGGATGGAATGAACGGCGCAGAGCCGCTTGTGCCTGAGGAAGCTGACCGGGCCGAGGCCAAATACTTCATGAAAAGCGCGATGCAGAGTACGCCGCGCGACGCCCAGCGCAGCGCAGACTTCCGACACGTGCACCGGGCGGGTGCCAGCCTCGTCGAGATATTCCTCGGCCCTGCGGATCAGCCGTCTTGCCGAAGGCAGCGAGCCATTGTCGTCGGTCGGCAGCGAGGACATGACGTTGGCGGCGATGCATTCGACGATCGATCGTTTCCAGAAATCGGCCGTCGATCGCGTCAGGCCGGACTTCTGGGTCCGCAGATGCGACATGATCCGAACAAGGCTGCGTGACGCTATTGCACCGGTCTCGAGGTCCGCGCGGAAATGGCCGCGGCTGCGCCAGGTATCGGGGTCGCTCAACCGCGGCTCGCCGCCAAATAGCGAAGCGACCTCGTTGATGTCGAAGCGCATCGCTGCGTAAGCGGACGCGCCGTGAAACACCCCGTCATGCTCCAGCAGCGGCGGAATCACGAGCACGTCGTTGAGCTGCATGTCGAACGACCAGTGCGCGACACGATCTTCGGCTGCGAGAAGCATCCCGATGATCAGCTTGTCATCGCTGGAAATGCGCTGCGTGCGCATGCCGACATTGAAGGTGCCGATGCTCAGCGAAAAATCGTCGATGCCGATATGCGACAACGTTCCGCGCAGCCGCCCGCGGCCGAGCTGCATCACATCGACATGCGAGCCGTGAACGGCCTGACGAAGTCCTTCGAAACCGTCCAGCTTTCTCGAATCAACCAGAAGGAATTGCCCCATGGTTGTACCCTGTTGCTGAAGCGCGACAATTCTGCGGCAGGTCGCAACAAAGTGCCACCACAACGCGAGGCGGGTGCGACAATCTGCCTTCGCGTTTTGAGACAAACGCTATCGAAATCCAGCAGGCAAATTTGACTGCATTTCGGCTTAATTTCAGTGGTTTGCGACGTGGGTCGTTTGGTCTCACCCAGTGCTCCTGCGTACTGGCACAAACTGCACATCACAGCCGTCCAATCTTCGGATACCGTTTGCAACCTCAGCGGTATCGACCCAAAGCGCTCTGCGGATGGCAGAGCGCACGCGGCAGGGTTTTGCCGCCTGCTCGAAAGCGTGCGCGCGAGGGGAAAAAGATGTCGACGCAATGAAGCGTCGTCCTCTCCTCCAAGCGCCAAGAAAGAGGGACCGGACAATGCGTCCAGCGTACCGGGCAATGGGCCGTCGACGACCTCTGCCAAGGTCTTCGCCGTAGCATCGGGTGGAATACGCGTATCGGAGTACCACCATGTTGCGCGCGGATCTCGATCACTGCGAGTGGTTGCCGGATGATGTGAAGACCGGCGAGATGGTCTTTATTCCCGGCGGAACCTTTCGCATGGGGTCCGACCATCATTATCCCGAGGAGGCGCCGAGCCATCGCGTCTTCGTCGACAGCTTCTGGATCGACCGTACGTCGGTCACCAACCGGCAGTTCAAGCAATTCGTCAACGCGACCGGCCATGTCACTGAGGCGCAGATCGTTCCTGATCCCAGGAACTATCCCGGCGCGCTGAAAGAGATGCTCTATGCGGGATCGCTGGTGTTCTCGCCCCTGCCCCGCATCACCGATCTCACCGACTGGAGCCAATGGTGGTCCCTCCTGCGGGGCGCCAACTGGCGCCATCCCTACGGCCCCGGCAGCAACATCAGGGGTCTCGACGACCATCCGGTCGTGCACATCTCCTACAGTGATGCAGCGGCCTATGCGCGCTGGGCCGGCAAGGATCTGCCGACCGAAGCCGAATGGGAGTTCGCCGCGCGCGGCGGCCTCGACGGCGAAGAGTTTGCATGGGGCGATGCGCTGATGCCGGGCGGCAAGCACATGGCCAACATCTGGCAGGGAAGCTTCCCCGCCCAGAATCTCGGCGAGGATGGTTACGAGCGTACCTCCCCGGTCATGGCCTTCCCGCCGAACGGCTACGGCCTCTACGACATGATCGGAAACGTCTGGGAATGGACCTCCGACTGGTGGACGGCAAAGCACGCCGCCGACGCCGCAAAACCCTGCTGCATCCCCAAAAATCCCCGCGGCGGCGGTGAGGACGCAAGTTACGACCCTCGCCTCCCCGACATCAGGATTCCCCGCAAGGTGTTGAAGGGCGGATCACATCTTTGTGCGCCGAATTACTGCCGCCGCTACCGCCCCGCCGCACGCCATGCGGAGCCGGTCGACACATCGACCAGTCACGTCGGATTCCGATGCGTGGTGCGAGCGGCTGATCCTGATTCAGCGAGATCACCGTCCGCAGGATAGGAGTGCCGGAAAGCTTCAGGAATTTCCCGCCATGTGCCAAGGCGGCGAGCTTCACCATCGGCGACGCCATGGACAAGATCTACGCGGCCACCCCCAACAAGTGAGGCACCGAGACCCGACATGAATGCCGCGCCATCATGCGTGGTCGTGAACAAGTCGACGTTCGCGGGATGCGAACGTCTCGCAAGGTGAGTGAGATTTCCATGCCGGACGGAAGCCCAAGCAAACGCATGGCGGCTCCAGTGTCTCAAGGTGCCGGGACGTCGTCGGCGCGCGAAGGCCTGCTGGATCTCAGGACACGGATCGGAAAGTCGGTGCTCGGTCAGGATCATCTGGTGGAGAGCATGCTGATCGGGCTGCTCGCCAACGGCAATCTTCTGATCGAGAGCCTGCCGGGCCTTGCCAAGACCCGCGCGGTCAAGACGCTCGCCAAGCATCTCGCGGCGGATCTGTCGCGCGTGCAATTCACGCCCGACCTGCTGCCGTCGGACGTGACCGGCGCGGAGATCTATGTCCAGACCGACAAGGGCGGGCAATTCGAGTTTCAGAAGGGACCGATCTTCGCCAACCTCTTGCTCGCCGACGAAATCAACCGCGCGCCGGCAAAGGTGCAATCCGCGCTGCTCGAAGCGATGGAAGAGCGTCAGGTTACCGTCGCCGGCAAGACCTACAAGATGCCCGACCTGTTCATGGTGCTTGCGACCGAGAACCCGATCGAACAGGAGGGCACGTATTCGCTGCCGGAGGCCCAGCTCGACCGCTTCCTGATGCATGTCGTCATCACGTATCCGGACGAGGCCGTCGAAGGCGAGATCATCAAGCTCAATCGCGCGGAGAACGCGCAGAAGCCGAAGGACCGCGCCGCGGAGCTGCCGCCGATCCCGCAACAAGCAATCCTGGACGCGCGCGGCGAAATCGATGGGATATTCGTCTCCGATCTTGCCCAGAAGTATGTGGTGGATGTGATCTACGCGACGCGGTTTCCGGACCGCTACGGCGATCCGCTCGCCAAATGGATCCAGGTCGGCGCCAGTCCGCGTGGCAGCCTCGCGCTCGATCGCTGTGCCCGTGCACGGGCCTGGCTCGATGAATACGAGTTCGTGACACCCGACCACGTACGCGCGGTGGTCCATGACTGCCTGCGGCATCGCTTGATCCTCAGCTACGAGGCAGTGTCGCAGGGCGTGACGCCCGACCAGGTGATCGACAAGATCACCGAACTTGTCGCTGCAGCGTGAGGCCGTCATGACATCAGCCAACTCGCCCGGTGTCTATGTCAGTCTCGACGACCTGATCGCGCTCGAATATCGCGGACGCAAGGTCTCGTTCCTGCCGCGCCAACCGGTGCACAGCCTGTTGTCCGGTCGCTTCGCGTCGCGCATGCGCGGACGCGGGCTAAATTTTGAGGAGATCCGGGACTATCGCGCCGGCGACGACGTCCGTTCGATCGACTGGAAGGTGACGGCACGGCTCCAGAAGCCACACATCAGGGTTTTCAACGAGGAGCGCGATCGGCAGACGATCCTCGTGGTCGACCAGCGCCTGTCGATGTTCTTCGGCAGCCGGCTCGCGATGAAATCGGTGACCGCGGCACAGGCTGCGGCGATCGGCGCGTGGCGGGTGCTTGGTGTCGGGGACCGGATCGGAGCAATCATCTTCGGTGACCGCGATCTCGTGGAGGTGAACCCACGGCGCAGCCGGGCCAACGTGCTCCAGATCTTCTCAGCCATCGTTGCGCAAAACCAGGCGTTGGGCGTCGGTCGCGGTCTCGTCTCCGCGCCGGCCATGCTCAACACGGCGCTGGAGCACGCTCTGCGCCGCGCGCTGCACGATACGGTCGTGGTCATCATCAGCGATTTCGACGGCGCCGACGATGCGACGCGCAAGAAGATCGGCGCGATGGCCCTTCACAACGACGTCGTCGCCCTGCTGGTTCACGATCCCCTGCAAAGCGACCTTCCGCCCTCGGCCAGCATGACGGTGACTGACGGCGAGTTGCAGATCAGGCTCGATGTCGGACGCGGCAGCGTGCGCAAGAACATCTCGCAGGCGACCGAGGAGCGCCTGAAGGGCGTCTTCGCCTGGACGCACGAGCTCGGCATTCCCGTGCTGCCGCTGAGCGCCGCGGAGGATACCGCCATGCAGCTCCGTCGCCTTCTTGGCGCGATGCCGGCCAGGCACGGTCGCGGCGGTAGCCACAGGACGGAGGCGACCCTTGGCTGAACACCTGGCTGAATCCTTGGCAAAAGTTCAACCCGCCATGCCCGATCCGGTCGCCGGCCTCATCGACATCCCGTTGCCGCGCGAGGTGAGCCTGTGGCCGCAGACCTGGGAAGCGCGGATCGCAATCATCCTGGTCCTGGCGGTCGTGACCGCTGCGGCGTGGCGCCTCGTGCACCATCGGCGCGGCAATCGTTATCGGCGCGAGGCGATCGCCGAGTTGACCGCGATCAGGCGCGCGAGCCCCTCGGCACGAGGAGAACTGCTGACACGGCTGGCCCTGCTGGTCCGGCGCACGGCGCTCGCGGCCTTTCCTCGGGAGCAGGTCGCGCCACTGATCGGCCCGGCCTGGCTTTCTTTCCTCGACCGGAGCTATGGCGGAGACGAGTTCTCGCAAGGAATCGGTCGTTTGCTTGTCAGCGCCCCCTATCGGCAAATCTCGCCGGATGATGCCGACCTGAAATCGCTCGTCGGTCTCGTCCGCAGCTGGATCGGGAGGCACCATGCTTGAATTCGCCTGGCCCTGGCTGTTCCTGCTGCTGCCGCTGCCGATCCTCGTATGGTGGCTGTTGCCGCCATATCGGGCGCGGCAGGCTTCGGTCCAGGTGCCGTTCTTCGAACGGCTGGCGGCCGCGACCGGACAGACGCCGCAGCGGGGCGCCGTGGTGCTGGAGCGTCGCGCCTTGCAGATGATCGTGGCGGCGGCGATCTGGATCCTGCTGGTCATAGCGCTCGCAAGGCCGCAATGGGTCGGTGATCCCGTGACGCGAGAGGTGTCCGCGCGCGATCTGATCCTGGCGATCGACATATCGGGATCGATGGACCAGCGCGACTTCAAGACGCCGGACGGTACGACGCTGACGCGGCTCGATGGCGTCAAGCGCGTCATCAAGGATTTCATCGCCCGCCGCAAGGGCGACCGCGTTGCGCTGATCCTGTTCGGCACCAGGGCCTACGTGCAGGTGCCGTTCACCCAGGACCTCCAGACCGCGCAGCAATTGCTCGACCAGACCGCAGTCGGAATGGCCGGCCAGCAGACCGCGATCGGCGACACCATCGGGCTTGCCATCAAGACCTTTGCGACCAGCACGGCGAAACAGAAGCTCCTGATCCTGCTGACCGACGGCAACGATACGGCGAGCCGGGTGCCGCCCGAACACGCTGCCGATATCGCGCATCAGAACGATGTCGCCGTCTACACGATCGGCGTCGGCGATCCCGCAGCTTCGGGCGAAAATCGCGTCGATCTCGGCGTCCTGCAATCCGTTGCAAGCACGACCGGCGGTCATTTCTTTCGCGCCGAGGACGGCGCGCAGTTGCAGGCAATCTATGCCGACATCGACCAGCTCGCCCCGGCAAAGCTCGATACGCTGTCATGGCGCCCGAAATTGCCGCTGTTTCAATGGCCGCTCGGCGCCGCCGTCGTCCTCGGCCTGTTGCTGTGGCTTACGCTTCTGCTCGGAAGCGAATGGCATCGCATGAAGATCGTCAGCCATGCATGATGCCGCCACCATATCCTTCCATCTGCTGCGCCCGCTGTGGCTCGTCGCGCTGATCCCGGTTGCGGCCGTGTTCGCGCTGTTGCTCCGGCGGCAGAACGCGCGGGCGCAATGGGGCGACGTCATTGCGCCGCACCTGCTTGACCATCTGATCGTGCAGCCCGGCCGGGGACGCAGCGTCAACGCGCTTTATCTCGTGGCCGCCGCAATGGTGCTCGGCACGATCGCGCTGTCCGGCCCCACCTGGCGGCGCGAATTGCCGCCCTTTGTCGAAGACAAGGCGCCGCTGATGATCGCGCTCGCGGCCGGGTCGTCGATGAGCGAGAGCGACGTCGCGCCTTCGCGCCTCGAACGCGCCAAGCAGAAGATCGGCGATCTCCTTGCGGCGCGCGCCGGCGCCAGGACCGGGCTCATCGCCTATGCCGGAACCGCGCATCTGGTCATGCCGCTGACCGACGACCGCTCCGTGATCGCGCCGTTTCTCGCCGCGCTGACGCCGGGATTGATGCCGTCGGACGGCAAGAACGTGACGAGTGCGGTTGCCCTGGCTGCACAATCCCTCGCAACGGAGCCAGTCGCCGGCACGATCCTGGTGGTCGCCGACGACCTCGGCGCTGCCGACGCCGCGCCGATCCGGCAGGCGGCCGGGCGAAACAATCTGGTGATGCTCGCCGTGACCGCGAGCGCAACGTCCGAGCCATTGGGAAGCGACGTCGTTCGGGTCAGTGTCGACGGTGAGGACATTCTGCGGCTTGAGCGCCGGATCGAGACGCGTTTCCGGGCTGCCGAGGGCGATGCGTTCGGTACGCGATGGCGGGACGAGGGCTTCTGGCTGCTGCTGCCGCTCGCGCTGCTGAGCCTGCTCTGGTTTCGGCGCGGCACGACGGTCGCGTGGGTTGTTGCCTTCGTCCTCCTGACCCAAGTGAGCCCGTCACGGGCCGGCGAGACGTCGCGCCTTGCTAATCTCTGGCTGACTCCGGATCAGCAGGGCCGGCTCGCGTTCGACCGGGGCGACTATCGTGCCGCGGCAAATCTGTTCGCCGACCCGATGTGGCGGGGCATCTCCGCATACCGCGCCTACGACTTCATCGTGGCCGCGCAGGAATTTTCGCGGATCGAGACGCTGGAGGGCACCTTCGCGCTCGGCAACGCGCAGGCCCAGAACCACGCCTTCGAGAAGGCGATCAAGGCCTATGACGATGTGCTGAAGGTCCAGCCGGGCCATCTCGCCGCCAAGACCAATCGCGCAATCGTGCAGGCCGCGCTGGACGCCCAGGAAGCGAAGCGTCGCAAGCAGGAGCAGGACGATAGCGCGGCGCCCGACCAAAAAGCCGACGAGATGCGCGTCGACCCCAAGCAGAAAGGCGGCAAGACGATCAAGGTCACGCCGCAGGACGTCACCACCGCAGGCGCGGCCGAAGCCTGGATGCGCCAGGTCCAGACCTCGCCCGCAGACTTCCTCAAGCTGAAATTCGCGATCCAGGCGGTCGCGCCGGCCCAAGAGGGAGCGTCGCGATGAGACATTGGCTCGCTGCCATCGCGTTGCTGCCCGCGGTCGCGCTGCCGCCGCAATCCGGGCGGGCGCAACAGCCCGTCACGCCCGCGCCGAGGGTGCAGGTGACCATCGATCCGCCGCGCGTGGTGGTCGGGCAGCAAGCGACGCTTCACGTCATTGTGCTGGCGCCGAACTACATGACGTCGCCGCCCGAATTGCCCGGCTTCCAGCTGCGTAACGCCGTGACCCGGCAGCTGCAGAGCGTCAACACCAACGAGCAGCGCGACGGTGCGTTCTATGCCGGCGTGCGCTTTGAATATGCCATCTACCCGCAGGAGCCGGGCTCCTATGCTGTTTCGGACCAGAAGGTCCACGTCAAGTATGCTGCCGAGCCTCCGGCGACGCGCGAAGTCGACATTGTGCTGCCGCGCGTTTCGTTTGAAGCCTTTATTCCGGATGCTGCGGCCGAGCTTCGGCCATTTCTATCGGCGACCCGGCTGAACGCCGAGCAAACGATCAAGCGCTCGTCGGATCAGCTCAAGCCAGGCGATGCCGTCACGCGGACTGTGACGATCGCGGCCGAAGGGACGCCCGCGATGCTGCTGCCCCCGCAGCCGTTCGCCGACGTCGATGGTCTCAAGCTCTATCCCGCGCAACCCGCCCTCGCGGACAAGACGGAGGGTCGCACCGACGTCATGAGCTCGACCCGCGTTGATTCCGCGACCTACATGCTGGAACGCCCCGGCGACTATTCCCTGCCCGCGATCGATATCGGCTGGTGGAACACCGGCGACGGCAAGGTCCAGCAGGTTCATCTCGATGCCGTGCCGCTGAAGGTCATTGCCGATCCGGCAGGAGGTACGGTGCCCATCGACGGGTCCGACGTGAGCCGGACGTGGAGCGGCCTTGTCGACCTCATTGCGGATCACTGGCCATCTGTGCTGGTCGCGACCCTCATTGCTGTCGCACTTGGCTGGTTCGCACCCGGCATGGCGCGGCGAGCTGCGGATTATCATCGTCGCCGGCGGGAGGCCTATCGGCAATCCGAAGCGTTTGCGTTCGACCGGCTTCGCCGCGCCGTTCGTCATCGAGACGCAAGCACCGCGTACTTCGCATTGCTTGACTGGCTGCCACGTCTTGAGGCCACCTCCTCCCGGACTACGATCAGCGCCTTCAGGTCCGTCGCATGCGATCCTGCCCTGGACGGTCAGATCGGCGCCATCGAGCACGAACTGTTCGCAAGACAGCACGATTCGCACCGCTGGTCGCCACGCCAGCTGCTGCGCCACGTCACCGTCGCCCGCCGCAGGCTGCGACTGCGAACCCACCGCCGCAAAAGCGCGCGTCTACCGCAAACCCTCAATCCAGTCGGGGCCTCGAAGGCTCCGGCCCATGGCGGCAGAAGGCCTGCCAGATGACTGAAGCCTACGGAGACTGATCAAGCAGAACGCAAGACTCGGAAGCCAGAGCGAACAACACTTGCAGACCAAAGGAGCGTCGAATGCGCAACGAGACAAATAAAGACGGCGTCGCCGGATCCCCTTGCAGCGATAACTCAGCCATGAATCGTCGGGCCATACTGCTCGGCTCGTCATCAATTGTCGCGGCGGCGACATTGACCTCGCAGGCATTCGCGCAAGCTCAGAAGGCCGCTCCCTCTGCGGCTCCGGCCGCGTCGCCTGCCCCGGGCCGCAAACCGAATATTCTCGTCATCTTCGGCGACGACATCGGCATCCCCCAGATCAGCGCCTACACGATGGGCATGATGGGATATCGCACACCCAACATCGACCGCATCGCACGTGAAGGCGCCATCTTCACGGACGCCTACGGCCAGCAAAGCTGCACCGCCGGCCGTGCCTCCTTCATTCTCGGTCAGGAGCCGTTCCGGACCGGCCTTCTCACCATCGGCATGCCCGGCGATCCCCACGGCATCCAGGACTGGATGCCGACGATCGCCGACGCCATGAAGACCCAGGGCTATGCCACCGGACAGTTCGGCAAGAACCATCTCGGCGACCGCGACGAGCATCTGCCGACCAAGCACGGCTTCGATGAGTTCTTCGGCAATCTCTACCATCTCAATGCCGAGGAGGAGCCGGAAGGCTACTTCTATCCGAAGGATCCGAACTTCCGGAAGCAGTACGGTCCGCGCGGTGTCATCAAGGCATCCGCGGACGGGAAGATCGAGGACACCGGTCCGCTGAACACGGCGCGGATGCCCACGGTCGACGAGGAATTTCTGGGAGCCGCCAAGGACTTTATTGGGCGACAAGCCAGAGCGGACAAGCCATTTTTCGTCTGGTTCAATTCCACCCGCATGCACATCTTCACGCATCTGAAGAAGGAGTCGCTCGGCAAGACCGGCAAAGGCATCCACGCCGACGGCATGGTCGAGCACGACGGCATGGTGGGAGAGTTGCTCAAACAGCTCGACGATCTCGGCATCGCCGACAATACCATCGTCCTCTACACCACCGACAACGGCGCCGAGATTGCGCTGTGGCCCGACGGAGCCATGACACCCTTCCACGGAGAGAAGGGCACCACATGGGAAGGCGGCATGCGCATTCCGATGATGGTCCGCTGGCCGGGCGTGGTGAAGCCGGGCACCCAGTACAACGAGATCATCTCGCTGATCGACTGGTTCCCGACGCTATGCGCAGCAGCCGGAATACCCGACGTCAAGGAGAAGATGAAGACCGGCTTTGCCGGTGCCGGCGGGAAGAATTTCAAGGTTCATCTCGACGGCTACAACTTCATGCCGTTCTTCAAGGGCGACGCCGCGCAGCCGCCGCGCGACGCGATCTACTACTTCGATCAGGGCGGCAACCTCAATGCCATCAGGTGGAACGACTGGAAGCTGAGCTTCGCATCGTCGAAGGGAAACATCGCGACCGGCACACGTGAGGTCACCGCCTGGTCGCTGATCACCAACCTTCGGATGGATCCGTACGAGAGAGGTCTGGAAGAGGGAGGAGGAGCCATGGAATTCCTTGGCCGGAATATATGGCTGCTTGTGCCGGTACAGGGAAAAATCAAGGAGTTCTTCTCCGATTTCGACCAGTTTCCGTATCAGGAAGGCGGTTCGCTGAACGCGGGCGGCATCAACTACGGACTGCTCCGGCAGCAGGCGGCGCTGAAGCGGCTCAACGAGCTTGAGTCGCTCAAACCGCAATAGCTAGGGAACAGGAGGACAAGTGCCCGTGATGGTCCGGTTCTACGCCGTGCTGCTTGCATGTCTCGCCACCGTCTCGATTGCGGTGGCGCAGCCGGCCGACCCCTTGCCGTCCTGGAACGGCGGTGCGACGAAGACGGCGATCGCCGATTTCGTCGCACGCGTCACATCGCAGGGCGGCGCGGACTTCGTGCCGTCCGCCGAGCGCATCGCCGTGTTCGACAATGACGGCACATTGTGGTGCGAGCAGCCGGTCTATTTCCAGCTCGCCTTTGCCCTCGACCAGGTCAAGGCGATGGCGCCGCAACATCCCGAATGGAAGCAGCAGCAGCCGTTCAAGGCGTTCCTGTCGCACGACAAGGAGACGCTGGCGGCGCAAGGCGAGAAAGGAATGCTGTTGCTGGCCGCCGCCGCCCATAGCGGCATGACGACGGACGTCTACGCGCAGTCGGTCGCCGATTGGCTCGCCCGGGCCCGGCACCCCAGATTCAACCGTCCCTACAACGAGCTCGTCTACCAGCCGATGGTGGAGCTGCTCGCCTATCTGCGCGCGAATGGATTCAAGACCTTCATCGTCTCCGGCGGCGGCGTTGAATTCATGCGGGTGTGGGCGGACAAAGCCTACGGCATCCCGCCGGAACAGGTGGTCGGCTCCTCCGGCGTCACGCAGTTCAGGATTGGCGCCGACGGCAAACCCGTCCTGATGAAGTTGCCGAAGGTCGAGTTCATCGACGATGGCCCCGGCAAGCCGTCCGGCATCAACCGCTTCATCGGCCGCCGCCCGATCCTCTCCTTCGGTAATTCGGACGGCGACCACCAGATGCTGCAGTGGGTGGCGGCCGGCCCCGGCGCGCGCTTCCTCGGGATCGTCCATCACACCGACGCGGCCCGCGAATATGCCTACGACCGGCAGTCCAGGATCGGAAAGCTCGACAAGGCCTGGGACGACGCCGTGCAGCACGGCTGGACCGTGGTCGATATGGCGAAGGACTGGAAGACGGTGTTCGCGTTCGAGCGCGGCGGCACGGGAGCGTCGCAATGACCGGGACAATTGCGGCGGGACATTTCATCAACGAAGCAAAAACTATGGAGGCACGAACATGTCTAGACACATCCGCACTTTTCGGCTGACGGGCTGCTTGCTGGCATTGGCAACCAGCGTTTCTCTCCCGATAGGGACGGTATCGGCGGCGCCGCTTCAGCCGGCGGCGATCCAGCAGGGCGCAACTGGACCATCCGACCTCGTCGAGGTGCGCGCTGCCGGCCGACGTGGCGGCGCGGCCGTGGGGCCGCGCGGCGGAGCCGTGGTCCATCGCGGCGGCGCGGCGGTCGGCCCGCGCGGCGCCGCCTATCGCGGCGGCACCGTCGTGCGAGGACCACGCGGCAACGTCGCGGTTCATCGCACCACGGCAGTGGCCGGACGCGGTGGATGGGCGCGGCCCGGCCGTTATTACTGGCCGCGAGGCGGTGCGATTGCCGCCGGTGCGGCGATCGGTTTCGTCTCAGCGGCCACGGCTGCTGCCTGGGCCGGCGCGGCACCCGCGCCGGGGATGTGCTGGTACTACACCGATCCGTCCCGGACCCAGGGGTTCTGGGATTACTGCCAGTGATTGCAAGCAGGACCGTGATGGTGACGAAGCATATCGCTGCCGCAGCCGTTGGCTCAGTGTTACTCCTGACGCCCGGCGCACCGGCTCAGGCCCAGACGGTCGCTCCGAGTGAGGCGCGTGCAATCGCCAGGGAGGCCACGATCTACGGCTTCCCGCTCGTGGACAATTACCGCGTCCAGTACGCCTATTTCGTCGACCACGGCAGCCCTGAATTCAAGGCGCCGTGGAATCATATCTTCAATAACGCGCGTGTCTACACGCCAGAAGACAAGGCTATCCAGACCCCCAATTCCGATACGCCGTATTCCTATGTCGGGGTCGATCTGCGCGCGGAGCCTGTCGTCCTCACAGTGCCGGAAGTTGAGAAAGGGCGTTACTACTCTTTGCAGTTCATCGACATGTACACGTTCAATTTTGCCTACGTGGGAAGCCGAGCCACAGGCAACGGTGCCGGCAGCTATCTGCTCGCCGGACCCAAATGGAAAGGCGAGAAGCCGAAAGGCATCAAGGCGGTGATCCCGTCCGAAACGGAATTCGCGTTCGTGCTCTACCGTACACAGCTTTTCAATCCCGGCGACATCGACAACGTCAAGAACATTCAAGCCGGCTACAAGATCGAACCGCTCTCGGCGTTCCTTGGCAAGCCTGCGCCGCCGGCCGCGCCGGCGATCGATTTCTTCAAGCCGATCGGGACCGACCAGGAGCGAACCTCGCTCCAATTCTTCTCGGAACTGAACTTCATTCTCCAGTTCTGCCCAACGCATCCGTCCGAGAAGGCTCTGATGGCGCGCTTTGCCCGGATCGGCGTCGGCGCGGGTAAACTCTTCGATTCCGACGCGTTGTCTCCGGACATGCAGAAGGCGTTGCAGGACGGCATGGCCGATGCCTGGGCCGCGTTCAAGGTCCACAAGGAAACGGAGGTGGACACGGGCAAGGTTTCAAGTGCGGACAGCTTTGGAACGCGTGCCTTTCTGAAGAACAATTACATGAGCCGCATGTCCGCCGCCGTGCTCGGCATCTACGGCAATTCGAAGCAGGAGGCCTACTATCCGGCCTATTTTGTCGATGCTGACAAGCAGAAGCTGGACGGCAGCCACAGCTATACGCTGCGCTTCGCGCCAAACCAGCTGCCGCCGGTCAATGCGTTCTGGTCGCTGACGATGTACGAACTGCCGGCGAGCCTGCTGTTTGCCAATCCGCTCAACCGCTACCTGATCAATTCGTCGATGCTGCCGTCGCTCAAGCGCGACGCCGACGGCGGCATCACGCTGTACGTCCAGAACGAGTCGCCGGGCGCGGACAAGGAATCAAACTGGCTGCCCGCGCCGAAGGGACCTTTCCTCGCGGTCATGCGGCTGTTTTGGCCCAAACCGGCTGCACTCGACGGGAAATGGAAGGCGCCGCCGCTGCAGCGGGTGAATTGAGGGAACGTCACATCATGAAAATGAAATCAACCCTGACCTTGTCATTCGTCTCGCTCGCCGTGACCGGTACGGTCGCGTTCGCAGCGACGCCCACGCCGGAAACGATCCCCATCACCGTCGACAATTTTGTCCGCGCCGAAAGCGATTTGTATTTCCGCGGGATATTGAAGGACAGCGGCGGAATCGGGAAGGTTCTGCACCGCCGCGAGCCGGCGGCGATCGACAAGCAGACTGTGATCCGGCTCAACCGCGATACTCTCTATTCGTCGGCCGTTTTCGATCTCGATGCAGGGCCTGTGACGATCACGCTGCCTGACACGGGCAAACGCTTCATGTCGATGCAGGTCATCAATGAGGATCACTATGTGCCGGAGGTCGTCTACGGCAAGGGCAGCTATACGCTCTCGAAAGACAAGGTCGGCACGCGCTATGTCGCCGTCGCGATCCGGACGCTGGTCGACCCGGCCGACCCGAAAGATATCGAAACGGTTCACCGACTCCAGGACGCCATCACGGTCACCCAGAAGGCTGCCGGCGCGTTCGAGGCGCCGGACTGGGACCAGGCCAGCCAGAAGAAAGTGCGCGATGCACTCCTGGTGCTCGGCTCGACCATTCCGGACTTCAAGAAAGCGTTCGGCACCAAGGCCGAAGTCGATCCCGTCCGGCACCTGATCGGATCAGCGGCGGCCTGGGGTGGCAATCCCGACAAGGATGCAATCTATCTCAACGTCACGCCGGCGAAGAACGACGGCACGACGGTCTACAAGCTCGACGTGAAGAATGTTCCGGTCGACGGGTTCTGGTCCGTCAGCCTCTACAATGCCGAGGGGTACTACGAGAAGAATTCGTACGACGCCTACTCGATCAACAGCATCACCGGCAAGAAAAGCGCCGATGGCTCGATCGCCGTTCAGTTCGGCGGCTGCGACGGCAAGGTTCAGAACTGTCTGCCTATCATGAAGGGCTGGAACTACACCGTGCGGCTCTATCGTCCGCGGACCGAAATCCTGAACGGCAAATGGAAATTCCCGGAGCCGCAGCCGGCCAGCTAGAGGATCAACCATGAGCGGCTATGATATCTTCGCCTGGATCGTGCTCGTGATCTTGCTCGTGAGCGCGATCGGCGTGGTCTGCATCGCCGGCTGGCTGCCCGGGCATATCGCGAAATCGCGCGGCCATCCCCATGCGCAGGCCGTGACGGTCGCCGGCTGGATCACGCTGTTCTTCGGCTTCGCGCTGTGGCCCCTCGCCTTCATCTGGGCCTATGTCGACGTGCCCTCGCGCAAGAGCGGAGACGCGTGATGGCCGTCGCGATCCTCAACATCTATCTCTTGCTGCTGTTCCTGCTGGTTCATTTCAAGGTGGTGCCTTTCAATCTGTTCTGGAAAGTTTCGCCGTTCATCGTTCTGGTGCTGGTGATGTTCGGCCTGCTGGTCCCGATGGGATGGGGCGCGCCGCAAGGCAGCGCACTGGTCGTGCGCAACGCGGTCTCGATCGTGCCAGACGTCGCGGGTGAAGTGACGGATGTTCCTGTGGTCGCCAACGCGCCGCTGAAGTCCGGCGACGTGTTGTTCAAGATCGACCCGACGCCCTATGCGGCGCAAGTCAAGGCAATCGACGCGCAGTTCAAGCTCGCCAAAACGCGCCTCGGCCAGATGACACAGCTTTACGAACGTGACGCTGGCCGCGGCTTCGACGTCGAGCAGCGCCAGTCGGAGGCGGACCAACTCTCGGGCCAGCTCGAGGCCGCGCAATGGAATCTCGACAAGACAATCGTGCGCGCGCCTGCCGACGGTTACGTCACCAACCTCGCGCTGCGCAAGGGCGCGCGCGTCGGCACCTTGCCGTTGTCGCCGGTGATGGCCTTCATCGATACCTCCTCGACCATCATCGGCGTCGAGATCAACCAGATCGACGCGCGCTACGTCGCGCCCGGCCAGCAGATCGAGGCGACGTTCAAGTTCGCGCCCGGCCAGATTTTTGCCGGCAAGGTCGAGAGCGTGCTCCAGGCGATCGCGCCCGGGCAAACGCAGACCTCGGGCTCCGCCGTGATGCCGAAGGCAATCGAGGCCGCGCCCTTCGTCGTCCGCGTCAGGCTCGACGACGCCGAATTCGCCCGGCGCCTGCCGGCCGGCAGTGCCGGGACAGCGGCGATCTACACCGATCACGTCAAGCCGACTCACGTCGTCCGCCGCGTGATCCTGCGGCAGCTTGCGATCCTGAACTACGTCAATCCGTTCTGAAGGCACAACGATGAAGACGATGGGGACATGCGACATGATGAAGAATTTTCGGAAAGGCGCGCTTGCGGTCGTGCTGGCGGTAACGGTTTTCGCGGCGCAGCCCGCGCTCGCCGATGAAGGCGGCATCAGCTTCTGGCTGCCGGGTAATTTCGGCAGCCTCGCCGCCGCGCCCGGCACGCCGGGATGGTCGTGGGCGACAGTCTACTATCATACCGACGTCAGCTCCGGCGCGGGCCAGCAGTTTCCGCGTGGCGGCCGCGTCGACGTCGGCATCAGCGGCAAGGGCGATATCGCCCTTTTCGGGCCGACCTACGTGTTCGCCACACCCGTCCTGGGCGCGCAGCTCTCCGTCAGCGTGCTGGGTGTCGGTGGCAGGAATGAAGCCTCGGCGGCGCTGTCGCTGACGGGACCGCTCGGCAACACCATCGGGATCAATCGCACCCAGGATCTCGTCGCCTTCGGCGATGTCATCCCGGAGGTCGCGCTGAAGTGGAACATGGGCGTCAACAATCTCATGGTCTACGGCATGGGCGACATTCCCATCGGCGCCTACAATTCGTCCCGGCTTGCCAATCTCGGCATCGGCCACGGCGCGATCGATTTCGGCGGCGGCTACACCTACTTCAATCCCCAGACCGGCAACGAATTCTCCTGGGTCGCGGGCCTCACCTACAATTTCAAGAACACCGACACGCAATACCAGAACGGAATGGACTTCCATCTCGACTGGGGCGCTTCGCATTTCGTCACCAAGCAAGTTCAGCTCGGGCTGGTCGGTTACTACTTCCAGCAGGTGACCGACGATTTTGGGGCACCGCCGGCGCTTGGCGGTTTCCGTTCGCGTGTCGCCGGCGTCGGGCCGCAGGCCGGCTTCCTGTTTCCGGTCGGCGACATGCAGGGCTACCTCAACCTGAAGGGCTATTGGGAGTTCGCTGCGGAGAACCGCCCATCGGGCTGGAACACCTGGGTGACGTTCGCGATCTCGCCCGCGGCGCCGGAGCCGGCCTCCGCAAAGCCGATCGTGCGCAAATACTAGAGGAGGCGTTCAGGACGCTCTGATGGAAGGAGATTGGATCAGAGGCACACTTCGCATCGGCTTCCGGACATCGATCATCACGGTGTTCGTTGGCGTCGTGCTGCTCGTGGGCCTGACGCTGGTCTATCTCAGCTTCGAGCGCGTGACCTCGATCACGCGGACGGCGGCGAGCGGCTTCATCGAGAAGGTGGCACAGTTGGGTGCCGATCACGTCGACGAGCAGTTCAAGCATGTCCGCGACAATCTCGACATTCTCTCCGCCCTGCCGTCGATCCAGGAAGCCGATATCGCGGACAATTCGCGGTTGTACAGCCTGATGGCGGCGATGCTGCGCAACAACCCGCAGCTCTTCAATCTCTATGTCGGCTACGAGGACGGCTCGTTCATCGAGATGGACGTGATCGATCGCGCCAGGCCGGAGTTCCGGACGAGCCTGAAGGTCGATCAGGATGCGGCGTTCCGGCTGGTCGTGATCTCGCGCACGGCCGGCAGCGCACCGGTCACGCAATATCTGTCGGAAAACATCATCCAGGTCGCGGAGGTCGCCGGGCCCACCGGCTACGACCCGCGGCAACGGCCCTGGTATGTCGAAGCGTTCAAGAACGACAAGACGCTGCTGACGGGGCCTTACGTCTTCTACGCCACGGGCGAGCCCGGCTACACGCTGCGGACGCCGCTGAAGGAGGGCCGCCGTGGCGTCGTCGCCGGCGACATCCTGCTGAACCGGTTCGAGGACATGCTGGCGCAGCAGAAGCTCGGCCGATCCGGGCTCGCCTTCCTGTTCAACGCTGCCGAGCGCATCGTCGGCCATCCCGAGATGAGCCGCCTGATGGCGGAGATCCCGGAGCGGCAGGATGGCCTGCCGCAAATCGGTGCGCTCAAGCTGCCCGCGCTGGTCCCGATCATGCGCTCCTGGCGCGATGGCGGGCCGGCGCAACAATTCTTCGACGACGACGCCGGCCGGACCTATATCGCGGCGGTCCACCGGCTCGATACCGCCGGCTCGGCCAATGTCCGGCTCGCGATGATCGCGCCGCTCGACGAATTCTACGCCCGGATCATCAACGAGCGCCGCACGCTGTTCGCGCTGGCGCTGGCCTTCGTCGGCGCCACGCTGCCGTTCGCATTCTGGCTGGGGTCGCTGATGGCGCGGCCGCTGCGCAAGCTGGCCGAGGAAACCGACGCGATCCAGCGCTTCGATATCGCGGAACGGCCGCGCATTCATTCCGCCATCGCCGAGATCGAGGAGCTCGGCCGCTCGGTCTTCACCATGCGCAGCGTGGTCAGCAGCTTTGCAAGCTTCATTCCGCGCCCGATCGTGCGGCAGCTGATCGAGACCGGCTCGTCGCTCCGCCTCGGCGGTAGCAGGCGTGAGGTCACCGTGCTGTTCACTGACGTCGCCGACTTCACCGCCAAGACGGAGCGGGCTGACCCGTCGCAGGTGATGATTTTCACCTCGCGCTATTTCGCCGCGCTCTCGGACGAGATCATGCGGCACCAGGGCACGGTCGACAAGTATATCGGCGACGCCGTGATGGCGCTCTGGAATGCGCCGGCGGACGATCCCGATCATACGGTCGACGCCTGTCGCGCCGTTCTCGCCTGCCTTGCGGCGAACGAGGCCCTCAACAAGGAGTTTCGACGGGAGGGCTGGCCGCCTTATGAGACGCGGTACGGCCTGCATGTCGGCGACGCCGTGGTTGGCAATGTCGGCTCCAGCGATCGGATGAACTACACCGCGCTCGGCGCCACCGTCAACCTGGCCTCGCGGCTGGAAGGCCTAAACAAGAACTACGGCACGCGCGTGCTGGTCAGCGCAGTGGTGCGTGCGCGAGCGGGCCATGCGTTCCTGTTCCGCAGCGTCGACAGCATCACGCCGAAGGGATTTGCCGAGCCGATCGCGGTCAGCGAGCTGCGCGGCGAATTGGCGCAGGCCAATGAGGCCGAGATCATCATGTGCCAGCGCTGGGACGAGGTTTTTGCAGCGATTGCGCAAGACGGTGCGGCCGACACCACGCTGGTCCGCCTCTCCGGCTTCCTGCTCGACTATCCCAAGGATGGCATCGCGCAGTTTCACGCCCAGCGTCTTCGCGCGGCGGCCGGGAATAAGGGAGCTGCGGCATGAGCGCTCGCCTAGTCAGCCGTCGGCAACTGCTGCGCCATGGCGCTGCGCTGACGGTGGCTGCGGCGCTCCGCGCGCCCGCCATCGCGCAGGCCCGCGCAAAAGTCCGGCTCGGTTATGTCCATGTCGTCGCCGTGGACGGGCACATCTGGACCGGCATCGATCGCGGCTCGTTCGCCAGGGAGGGCATCGATTTCGAGCTGCACGAATTCAACACCGGCCCCGAAGTGTTCGAGGCGATGATGCGGGACGAGCTCGACGTCGCCTCGGCTGGCGGCGTCATCTCCAACTACTTGGCGCTCGGCCGCGGCCGAGGCTTTCTCATCAATGACATCGAGGTCGCCACCGCGCAGCTCTGGGTCCGGCCGTCGCTGGGGGTGAACAAGCTGGCCGATCTCAGGGGCAAGCGGATCGCGACGACCATGAAGACCACGGCGCACATCTTTCTCGACCGCGCGCTGCGCGCCAACAACATCGCCCCGTCCGAGGTGAAGATCGTCAACGCCAGCATGCCGGATGCCGTCAAGGCGTTCATTGCCGGCGAGGTGCCGGCCATCGCACTGTGGGTGCCATTCAATGTCGCCGTCCGCGGGGCGCTGCCCGACGCCGTGAAGCTGGTCGATGCCTCCGCCTTTTATCCGCAATCCGCCGTGCTCGGCGGCTGGGCGGCGCGGACGGACTATTATGCCGGGAACAGGGACGTGCTGAGCCGGATCATCCGCGGCTGGATCGGTGCGAACGACCACATGGTGCGGAACCCTGCGGCGGCCGCGGAGGCGCTCCAGGCTCACTACAAGCCCTCGCGCCCTGCCGACATCGCAGAAGCCCTCAAGGCGCAAAAACTCTACTCCGCGCGCGAATGGCGGCGGCTCTATGCTGACGGCACCGTGGTAAAATGGTTGCAGGAGGTCAGCGATTTTTTCATGACGGACGCCGGCGTCACTGGCGCGCTGCACGCGTCCGATTACTTCGACACACAGCTTTACCTGGCGGCCGCCGGATAGAGGCGCGCTCAAGACAAGCCCGGCCACCACCGCCTCGACGTCGATCCATCCCTGTTGAAGCCGTCATGCTGATGCGCGGCAACGCGAATAGCGATATTCGGGCGCGGCGTACCATCATTCGTTCGAGCCAAACGGAATATTTTTCTCGGCATGCACGTTTCCTGAGCATTTTCCGGCGAGTTTGGGCCGCTACAGGGGGGAGCGTGCCCGACAACTCTGTTAGGATGCATCCCGCATCACATTCAGCAACGTGAGAGCGTGAGCATCCGCTGGATCGGTCAACTCGCGTTCCGAAATATCGAGGAGACACGTCATGAAGATTGTCGTGATCGGCGGAACCGGGCTGATCGGGTCCAAGCTCGTTGCGAAGCTCAAGCAGCAGGGCCACGAGACAGTCGCCGCCTCGCCAAGATCGGGTGTGAACGCCGTGACCGGCGAAGGCCTCGCGGCGGCGACGGCCGGCGCGGATGTTGTCGTCGACGTCGCCAATTCACCATCCTGGGAGCCTGCCGCCGTGCTCGAATTCTTCGAGCGCTCGAGCAAGAACCTCCTCGCTGCCGAGGCCAAAGCTGGCGTCAAGCATCATGTCGCGCTGTCGATCGTGGGGACCGACCGCTCGCCCGACATCGCCTATTTTCGTGCCAAGCTCGCACAGGAGACCATCGTCAAGGCCTCTTCGGTGCCCTACTCGATCGTTCGCGCCACCCAGTTCTTCGAATTCCTCGGCGCCATCGGCGAAGCGGGCGTGACTGGAGGCAAGATCGTCGTTCCATCGGCGCTGTTTCAGCCGATCGCATCCGACGATGTGGTCGATAGCCTTGCCGAGGTCGCAACGGGACGGCCGCTGAACGGCACGATCGATATCGCAGGCCCCGAGAAGGCCCCCTTCAATGAATTCGTCGCGCGACGTCTGAAGGCGTCCGGCGACAATCGTCCAGTGGTCGGAGACCCCAGCGCGCAGTATTACGGCGCCCCGATCGACGACACCTCGCTGAACCCGCTCGGCGAGGCGCGGCTCGGGAAGACGCCGCTCGCAACGTGGCTCGCAAAGCCGTGAGGACCCACAACGGAGAGTAACGCCGGATCAGCCGGCACCGCACCGGGTCGATGATCGGCTTCCACGCGACGCCGGGCTACGAGACCTATCGCGGGCTCGGCTGGTGCGGCGTAATCGTCTGCGCCGTATGACGAGCCGGCCGTCCGGCGCGCTGGGACCGGTGGGCCAGCCGGCCCCCGGTGGTTGCAGGCACAAGGTTTTTAGCCACGGTCGTTTGACACGTCGGGCAAAGCGAAGGCATCGACGATCGTCGCGCCGTTTGCGGGCGCAGTGCTCTTTGCGAGGCCGGGAAGGCCTGCTGCGCCGGACAACGGGCCGCGCGGGGCACGCGACGGCCCAGTATTGAAACCAAGCCTGCGGGCCCAGGTTATTCCCGATGGTCCGGCCGATGCCGGCGTCCGCTTTCGCCCCGTTCACCCGTCATACCGAGCTTTCGCATGACGACGAAGACCCGCTTCAATATCGCCTATGCCATTGCCGCCATCCTTGCGGTCTTTGTCCTTCAGCACCTGATTGCGACGGTCGGCCAGATCGCCGTTATCCCCTACAGCGAGTACCAGCAGCTCTTGCGCGACAACAAGGTCGAGAGCGTCGGAATCTCGGACCGCACCTTGCAGGGCACGCTCAAGGAGCCGCTGCCGGGCGGCCAGAAGCAATTCATCACGACGCGCGTCGATCAGGACATCGCCCAGGAGCTCGAGAAGCACAATGTCCGCTTCACGGGCCAGATCGAAAGCACCTTCTTCCGCGATCTGCTGTCGTGGGTCATGCCGGTGCTGCTGTTTTTCGGCCTGTGGTGGTACGTCGGCCGCCGCATCGCCGAAAGCGGCGGCCTTGGCGGCGGCTTGATGCAGATCGGCAAGAGCAAGGCGAAAATCTACGTCGAGTCCAACACTGGCGTCACCTTTGCCGACGCTGCAGGCGTCGACGAAGCCAAGGACGAGCTTCGCGAGGTCGTCGATTTTCTGAAATCTCCCGCCGACTATGGCCGGCTGGGCGGACGCATGCCGAAAGGCGTGCTGCTGGTCGGACCACCGGGGACAGGCAAGACCCTGCTGGCGAAGGCGGTAGCGGGCGAAGCGAAAGTGCCGTTCTTCTCGATTTCGGGATCCGAGTTCGTCGAGATGTTCGTTGGGGTCGGCGCCGCCCGTGTTCGTGATCTATTCCAGCAGGCACACGAGAAGGCGCCTGCCATCATCTTCATCGACGAGCTCGACGCGCTCGGACGCGCTCGCGGTATCGGCCCGTTCGCGGGCGGTCACGATGAGAAGGAGCAGACCCTGAACCAGCTCCTGGTCGAGCTTGATGGATTCGACTCGCGATCGGGCCTCGTCATCCTCGCTGCAACCAATCGGCCCGAAATCCTCGATCCCGCCCTGCTCCGAGCCGGTCGCTTCGATCGCCAGGTCCTCGTCGATCGCCCGGACAAGAAAGGCCGAGTCGACATTCTGAAGGTGCACATGACCAAGGTGCGGCTCGCCCCCGACGTTGAGGCGGAGGCGGTGGCCGCACTGACGCCGGGATTCACCGGAGCCGATCTCGCCAATCTCGTCAACGAGGCGGCGCTGCTGGCGACGCGCCGCGGGGCCAAAGCAGTCGGCATGAGCGACTTCAACAACGCAGTCGAGCGGATGGTCGCAGGACTTGAGAAGCGGAACCGCCTGCTCAACCCTCGCGAGCGCGACATCGTGGCCTACCATGAGATGGGTCACGCACTGGTCGCTCTGTCGCTGGCCGGGGTTGACCCGGTGCATAAGGTGTCGATCATCCCGCGCGGCGTTGGCGCGCTCGGCTACACCATTCAGCGGCCGATCGAGGACCGCTTCCTGATGACGAAGGAAGAGCTGGAAAACAAGATGGCGGTTCTGCTCGGCGGCCGCGCTGCCGAGTTGATTGTGTTCGGCCATCTGTCGACCGGAGCCGCCGACGATCTGCGCCGCGTTACCGATATCGCCCGCAGCATGGTGACGCGCTACGGCATGTCGGAGAAGCTCGGAAGCATCGCCTACGAGCGCGATCCCGGCAATTTCCTGGCGAGCACGGATCGTCCCTACCCGGTGCGCGAGCGCGAATATGCCGAGGAGACGGCAGCGGCCGTCGACCGGGAGGTCAGGGTGATCGTCGACAATGTGTTCCAGCGGACGCAGGGCCTGCTCACGATGCGCCGATCCATTCTCGACCGCGCCGCAAAGCAGCTGCTGGAGAAGGAGACGCTGGAGCAGAGCGATATCGACAAGCTGATCCGAGAGGTGCCCAAGGAAGGCTTGCGGGCGGTCTGAAGTCGGATGAGGTTTGGTCGAACCGATGCGAGCCGAACGGCCGAGCGAAGCATCCGTCACCGCTGCGCTCGACGCGTCAGGTCGGCCGCTTCCTGCCGGGATCCCGAACAGTATTACGGCGCTCCCATTGACGACACTTCGCTGATCCCGCTCGGCGAGGCGCGGCTTGGAAGAACGCCGCTCGCAACCTGGCTTACGAGCGTCTGAGGATCCGCCCTACGGCCGTCGCGGCGGGCGCTGGCATCAACCACCGCCCTCCACGAACGCGACCGGCGTGCCTTTCGCGACGCTGGTTGCGACGCGTTCGGCGTCCCAATTGGTGAGGCGCACACAACCATGCGATTGCGCCTTGGAGATATTTTGCGGCGACGGCGTGCCATGGATGCCATAGCCGTCGGCGGACAGGTTGATCCACATCGTGCCGACCGGATTGTTCGGACCGGGCCTGATCTTGAAGGGTTTTCGGGAATGAACACCCTTGAAGTGATAGGCGGGATTGTAGCGATAGGTTGGATTGGGATCGATCTCGGTGACCTTCAGCGTGCCCGAAGGTGACGGCTTCTCCTCGCTGCCGACAGTCGCCGGATAAAAGCCGATCAGCGCATTCGACTTGTCGAACAGTTTTACGGTTTGCCGCTTCTTGTCGATCTCGACCCTGCCTGCCTTCACGGGCGCAGCGCTTCCACCGTCGCTCGTGTCGACCACAGTGATGGTCTCACCGGCGCGGTCGAAGTGGCGCCCAGGGTTGAGCGCGGCCAGCAGCTGCTCGCTCATGTGAAACTTCTCGGCCAGCGCTTCGCGCGGACTGGTGTAACCGAGCCTCGGAATGTCCTTCATGTCCTCCATCTTCGACGGAAGCTTACGCAGGAACGGGCCGGCGACGTCCTTCTCGGTAATGGTGTAGGTCGCCGTCGGCGGCCGGTCGTCCGCCTTCAGGGCCTTCCAGACGTCATCCGTCAGCTCATCCGTACCAGGCAGTTGCCGTGCTTCCGCATAGGCGCGCAGCGCCTTCCTGGCGTTCTCGCCAAATTTGCCGTCGATCTCGCCCGGCGAGAAATGCGCCCTGTCCAGTAGCACCTGCAGACGCACGCCCGCCGGGGTCGGCTTCTCCTTCGACAGGGTTTTCTTCGAGGGCTCGGCGGCACCGATCGCGGCCGCGTCCATCCCGGCGGCGAACGCCGGTGCGGCCGCCAAGACCAAGACAAAGACCAAGAGCGTGAGGGCGAAAGCAATCTTCGCTGCCGCGCGTAGTGCCGCCTCCTCGATCATGTTCCAGCTCCGAGGCGGAGACATCCGTCGGATTGGCAACTCGACTCGATCGCGGAAGTTTCCAGTTTTTCCCGAAAAGCGCGCCGGCTCGGATCAACCGACCCGTCGCCCGGCCATCTCCGCCGCAAGCAGCACTGCGGCCCGGCTGGCACCGGTCGATGCGACGCCTTGCCCGGCGATATCGTAGGCGGTGCCGTGCGCGGGGGTGCAGATCGGAAACGGGAAGCCGCCGAGCAAGGTGACGCCGCGATCGAACCCCATCAGCTTCATCGCGATCTGGCCCTGGTCGTGATACATCGTCAGCACAGCATCGAAGGCGCCGGCCTTGGCGCGCAGGAACACGGTGTCGGCCGGAAACGGCCCCTCCACGGCAATGCCCTCGCGCTGGCCGGCTTCCACCACCGGCGCGATGATGTCGATCTCCTCGCGGCCGAAATTGCCGCCGTCGCCGGCGTGCGGGTTGAGGCCGGCCACCGCAATACGCGGGCGCGCAAAGCCGGCGTTGCGCATGCAGGCATCTGTCAGCTTCAGCGCACGCTGGATGCGTTCGGCGGAGAGCTTCGCCGCGACATCCCTGAGCGGAATGTGCGAGGTGACCCGCGCGTTCCAGAGCTCGCCCAGCACGTTGAACTCGCTGGCCGGCGTCTTGAGGCCCGCAACCTCCGCGGAGAACGCGATCTCGTCGTCATAGTCGGCGCGGGCATATCGCATCGCCTGCTTGTTGAAGGGCGTGAAGCAGACGGCATCGACGCGATTGTCGCGGGCGAGCTCGAGTGCGTAGCGGTAGTTCGCGAGGGCGAATTTTCCACCGGCCGGGGTCGCAGTCTTGGGCTCGACGTCCCTGGGATCGAGATGGCCGAGATCGACGAACAGCGCATCGCCCTTCGCGGCGCGAAAATCGCGCCCCTGCTCCACCGATGTCAGCTCCGGCGCAACGCTGCCGACGCGTGCACCTTCGTCGAAGATGCGGCGGTCGCCGATGACGACGAGGCGGGCGCGGGCCCGGATCTCGTCCAGCGCCGCGAGCTTTGCCGTCAGCTCCGGACTGATGCCGGCGGGGTCTCCCATCGCGAGAGCAATGAGCGGCTTTGCGGTCATATGATCACCTTCTCCTGGGCTGGCGTATCGGCGTCCGGAGACGCCGTCTTGCGAAACGGCCGCGCAAGCTGCAGCACGAGCGGAAGCAGCAACAGCGCGATGCCGGCCACCACGAGGCACGTCACCAGCTTGTTGGCAAAGAAGATTCCGAGCGATCCCTTGGACATCAGCATCGACTGCCGGAACGCATCCTCGGCCTTGTCGCCGATGACGATCGCGAGCACCAGCGGCGCCAGCGGATAAAACAGCTTCTTGAAGAGATAGCCGACAATGCCGAAGCCGAGCATCATGACGACGTCGAGATAGGAGTTCGACACCGAATAGGCGCCGACGACGCAGATGATCACGATCAGCGGCGCGATGATCACGAACGGAATCCGCATCAAGGCGGCGAACACGGGCACGGTCAGAAGCACCAGCGCGACCGCGACGATGTTGCCGACATACATCGAGGCGATCAGGCCCCAGACGAAGTCCTTCTGGTCGACGAACAGCATCGGTCCGGGATTGAGGCCCCAGATCATCAGCCCGCCCATCATGACGGCCGCGGTGGCCGAACCGGGAATGCCGAGCGAGAGCATCGGCAACAGCGCGCTGGTGCCGGCGGCATGGTCGGCGGTCTCGGGCGAGATGATGCCTTCGACCTCGCCGGTGCCGAAATAGCGGCCGCGCCGCGAGAAGCGCCGCGCGATGCCGTAGCTCATGAAGGACGCTGCGGTCGGGCCGCCCGGCGTGATCCCCATCCAGCAGCCGATGGCAGCACTCCGCAGCAGCGCAACGCCGTGCCGTGGCAGGCGGCCGACCGCGCGGAACACCTCGCGCCAGTCGATCCTGGAGGAGACGGCGCGGGCATGAAACTCCTCCTCGACCGCAACCAGCAGCTCGCCGATGCCAAACAGGCCCATCACCGCGACGACGAAGTTCACGCCCTTGACCAGCTCGTCGATGCCCATGGTGAGGCGGACGCTGCCGGAGACCGTGTCGATGCCGATCGCGGCGATGGCAAAGCCGATCGCGAGCGCCACCACCGTCTTGATCGGCGCCGCGCCGCCCATGCCGACGAAGCTCGCGAAGGCCAGGAAATAAACCGCAAAGTATTCCGGCGGGCCGAAGGCGAGCGCGACCTGCGCCACCCATGACGCCAGGAAGGTGATCAGGATGACACCGATCAGCGCGCCGAACGCTGCCGAGCCGAAGGCGGTGGCGAGCGCCGTGGTCGGCCGGCCGTCGCGCGCCATCGGATAGCCGTCGAAGGTGGTCGCGACCGAGGACGGCTCGCCGGGGATGTTGAACAGGATCGAGGTCACCGAGCCCCCGAACAGCGCGCCCCAATACATGCTGGAGAGCAGGATGATCGCTGACACCGGCTGCATGCCGAAGGTCAGCGGCAGCAGCAGCGACACCCCGTTCGGCGCGCCCAGCCCCGGCAGCACGCCGACGAGAATGCCGAGCAGCACGCCGACGACCATCAGCGCCAGATGCGGCACGGTGACCGCGATGGTGAAGCCGTGGAAGAGCTCCGAGAGATTGTCCATCACCCGCCCCCTCAGAACCCGAACGCGGCGGCGAACGCGCCGTGCGGCAGGCTGACCTGGAACATGCGCTCGAACACGACGTAGAGGGCGAGCGCCGTCGCTGCCGCCGCAATCGCCGAACGCAGCACGGATTGATGACGGGGGATCGCGAGCACCGCGAAGACGTAAATTGCCGACGCCAGATACATCCCGAGCAGCGGGATGGCGGCGACGAAGATCGCGGCCGGCACGAACAGGCCCGCCAGCCGCCGCAGCTCGATGGACGTGATCGCGATGGGCACGCTGGCCAGCCTCGCGCCGGGCACTACGCCGCGCGCCAGATTGTACAGGCTGCCGGCGACAATGATGACGCCGGTCAGGAACGGGAATGTGCCGGAATCCACACCCGCACTCGACCAGCCGATGCCGTTGTCCAGACTCTGGACCACCACCGCAACACCAAAACCGCCGGTGAGGATGGCGGTCGCAAGTTCGAGCGCGCGTCGTGAGATCATGGAAGGCTCCAGTCGAGCAATGGACAAGGGCATTTCACTTGCGCAAGCGCGCCCGGTCTTACTTGACCAGCCAGCCCTGCTCGCTTGCGACCTGCCTGAGGTGTTCGAGATCCTCCTTGATGAACTTGTCGAACTCGGCACCGGTGAGGAAGGTGTCGATCTGTGAGGATTTCTCGATGTAGTCCTTCCACTCCGGTGTCGCCTGCACCTTCTTCATGAGGTCGACATAGTATGCTGCCTGGTCCGGCGTGACCTTGCCAGGCAGCCAGACCGTCCGCGGCTGCTCATATTGCTTGATATCGAGGCCCTGCTCGACGCAGGTCGGCACGTCGCTCCAGCCCTCGGTTGCCGTGACCTTGGCGCCTTGCGGCAGCCGCTTCGGGCTGAAGACACACAGCGGGCGCTGCGTGCCGCCGCGCCATTGCCCGATGCTTTCGCTGGGATTGTTGACGTGGGAATCGAGGTGCCCGCCGGCGAGCTGTACCGCCGTTTCCGCACCGCTCTTGAAGGGGATGTAGGTCAGCTTCACATGACCGGCCTTCTCGATCATGCGCGTCAACACCTCGTCGGTGTCCTTGGACTGCGCGCCGCCCATCTTGAAGTCACCCGACGCGGCGGCCTTGAGATAGTCGCCCGCAGTCTTGTAGGGCGAGTCCTGCTTGACCCAGAGCAGGAACTCGTCCTGCGCCATCGCCGCGATCGGGGTCAGATCGGTGTAGTTGAAGGCGACCTTGGAGACGAGCGGCTGCTGCCAGGCGTTCGAGGTGCCGAAGATCACCTTGTAGGGATCGCCAGCCGAGGCCTTGCCGTAGACATAGCCTTCGGCGCCGCTGCCGCCGGCCTTGTTGACGACGACGATCGGCTGCTCCGTCAGCTTGTACTTGGTGATGATGTTCTGCACCGCGCGGGCGATGTTGTCGGTCCCGCCGCCGGGGCCGGCGGTCGCCACGAACTCGATCGGCTTCTGCGGCTGCCAGGCAGCACACGCCGGCGCGTTGCCTGCAAGCACGGCCGCACTGACGGACAACAAAAAGAGAGACGTCCCACGCATGATTTCCTCCAACTGATTTTTTCTGTTTTGTTTGACCAGTCGTCTCGACGTCCGTTCAGGCGACGCGTTCCCTGCGCTCCCTGGACGCCGAGACGATTGCGCCTTCTCGCTCGAGCGCTTCGATCTGCTTCTCGTCGAACCCGTGCTCGGCCAGCACCTCGCGCGTATGTTCGCCATAGATGGGCGCGCCGGACAGGACCTTGCCCGGCGTTTCCGAGAACTTGACCGGCAGCCCGATCGTCTTGACCGGGCCGAGTGTGGAATGCTCGACCTCGACGACCATCTCGCGCGCCAGCGTCTGCGGATCGCTCAGCGCCTCCAGCATGTCGTGCACGGGGCCGCAGGGCACGCCCTTCTCGTCGAGTGCCGCGAGCCAATGCGCGCGCGTTTGGGTGCGGAAGCGTTCGCTCAAGACGGCCTCGAGCTCCTTCAGATTCGCCATGCGGTCGGCGCCGTTGACGAAGCGCGGATCGGAGGCGAGCTCGCTCGCGCCGAGCGCTTCCAGCATCAGCAGCCAGTGCTTCTTGTTGGCACCGCCGACCACGAGCCAGCCGTCCGAGGCCTCAAACGCCTGGTACGGCGCGTTGAGCGGATGGGCCGAGCCCATCGCGCGCGGCGCCGTGCCGGCGGCGAGCGCGATGGTCGATTGCCAATAGGTCTGCACCAGCGCCGCCTCGTAAAGCGAGGTCTCGACCCACTGCCCCTCGCCGGTCTTGAGGCGGTGCGTGTAGGCGGCGAGGATACCCATGCTCGCGAGCAGGCCGGCGGTGATGTCCGATAGCGGCGGGCCGCATTTCACCGGCGGGCCATCGGGGCGTTCGCCGGTAAAGCTCATGATGCCGCTCATGGCCTGCGCGACCAGGTCGAAGCCGCGACGATCCTTATAGGGACCGGTGCGGCCAAATCCCGACAGCGAGCAATAGATCAGCGCCGGGAATTTTCCGTGCAGCTCTTCATAGCCGAACCCAAGGCGCTCCATCGCACCCGGCGCAAAGTTCTCGACCAGCACGTCGGCGTCCGCGATCAGCCGCCGCAGCACCGCCTTGCCGCCGTCGGTCTTCAGATCCAGCACGATGCCGCGCTTGTTGCGGTTCATCATCAGGAACGAGGCGGCCTCGTCTCCGATCCTGGGCGGGACCGAATGACGGGTGTCATCGCCGTTCGGCCATTTCTCGATCTTGATGACGTCGGCCCCCATGTCGGCGAGCATCAGGGTGCAGGTCGGCCCTGCCATGACATGAGTGAGATCGATGACCTTGAGGCCGGCGAGCGGGCCGGCGCGGCGTGAAGTGGATTGCGATCGATCGCTTTGCATCACGGGTGCGTCCTATTGACCGCGCCACTGCGGGGCGCGCTTGTTGAGGAAAGCATCGAGCCCTTCGCGAAAATCCTGGCTCGTGTAGCACATCAGGATGAGGTCTTCGCCCTCGTCCCGCGTCAGCCGCCGTTGCAGGCGGGCCACCGCCTGCTTGGTCGCGTTGAGCGTCAGCGGTGCATGGCTGGCAACAAGGCGCGCGAGCTCGTCGGCACGCTTGTCCAGGGCCGGGAGATCGTCGACGACCTCGCCGAGCAGCCCGACGTGGGCTGCCTCCGCCGCATCGACCAGGCGTGCGGTGAAGATCAAATCCTTGACCCGCGCAGCACCGATCAGCGCGGTGAGACGGCTGACATTGGACATCGACAGGCAATTGCCGAGCGTGCGGGCGATGGGAAAGCCGATCTTCGTGCTTCTCGTCCCGATGCGCAGGTCGCAGGCGGCGGCGATGCCCGCCCCACCGCCGGTGCAGAAGCCGTTGATCGCCGCGATCGTCGGCACCCGGCATTGCTCGAGGGTGGAGAGCACTCGGTCGATCCGGTTCTCGTAGTCGATGGAGTCCTGCGGCGTCTTGAATTCGCGGAACTGGTTGATGTCGGTGCCCGAGGCAAAGGCCTTGTCGCCGGCCCCGCGCAGCACCAGCACCTTGATGGACCGATCGTCGTTGGCCTGCCCGCAAATGGCGGCGAGCCGTTCGTACATGGCGAAGGTGAAGGCGTTGCGCGCCTGCGGGCGGTTGAAGGTGATCCGCCCGATGCCGTCGTTGCATTCAAAAACGAGGTCGTCCGCCTCTACGGTCTGGTCCATTTCCGCGATCCCCGCTGTTTTTTGTCTTTTTGAATGCAAAAATTCAGATTTACAAGATATAATTACCCTAACTTTCGTCTACCGGACCATTTTTGCATTCAAAAATAGAGATATCCCATGCTGCATGAGGAGGTCGTCGGCCGCATCCGCGACATTCTGCTCGACGGCGAGATTCCGCCGGGCGCGCGGATCCCCGAGCGCGAGCTGTGCGAACGGCTCGAGATTTCGCGCACGCCGCTCCGCGAGGCGCTCAAGGTGCTCGCTGCCGAGGGCCTCGTGCAGCTACTGCCCCATCGCGGCTCGCGCGCGGCAAAACTGACCGACAAGGACATGCGCGACCTCTTCGAGGTCTGCCAAGGCCTCGAAGCGCTGGCCGGCGAGCTCGCCTGCGAGCGCATCAGTGATCACGAGATCGCGGAGATCGCGGCTGCGCATGTAGCGATGGTGCAGCATTATCGTGAGGGCGATCTGATCCAGTACTATCGCGGCAACCGCGCCATCCACGAGGGGATCGTCAATGCGGCCGGCAATCCCGTGCTCACGGGGCTCTATGCGTCAGTGACCGCGCGCATCCGCCGCGCCCGCTACGTCACGCCGATGACGCCGCAGCGCTGGGCGTTTGCGGTCAGCGAGCACGAAGCCATCCTGAACGCGCTCCAGCGCCGCGACGGCGCCGGCCTCTCCCACATCTTGCGCGCCCATCTGCGCCACAAGCGGGAAGAGGTTTTGCAGGCGGGGTTTGCGGAGACGGAGGCGAATGAGCCCACGCTGAAGATCGCGTGAGACTTGTCGCTGGACCGCCCGTGCGCCCGGAATTCCTCTTCCTGGCAGCTCTTGCGCGCCCCTCCACGACAAGCAGGACGCTTGCCTCGCGCAAGCACCGGGAGCATGATCAGGCCAGTCGCGCCGGAGATCGAGACCCCTCGAGGTAAACTGTGAATCTTCCGCAGGGACCAGACCTTCTGATCGAACTCGATGCGCACCGGAACGTCCGGGAGCTGCGCCATTTGCAGACCCCTGCGAACGGCGAGTCCGGCCAATCCGCCAAGCAGGCCGCCCTCGCCTATCTGCAGGATGCTGGTGTGCATCGCCATCTGTTGCCTATCAGCGATGACGACTGGCAGCACCTGAACGACACCATCAACGACGACGGACCGACGAGAGCCGGTGGTTTCAGATTTCGATGGGTGGCCCCTCGCGAACTGAAACGGAATTCGACCATCGAGACCTCGATCGTCTGGGTCCAGCAGACGGCTCCACTGGCAGCCTCCGATTTTGTCCCCGATGTCCTGGGCGGCAGCATACGGCTGGTGGTCCATCACCGCGGCGCGATCCCACTGATCACCAGCGCGCGATCGACGACGATCGAGAACGCACAATTGTCGATCGCGCCTGAGTTCGTCGAGCGAACATTTCCTGGCCGGGTCTTGGAACCGGCATGGGCAGACTTCCTACCTCGCGATCTGACCGAGAGCCTTCTGGCTCCCTTGCTTGGCCTTTCCGACGACAAGACCGGCATCGGAGACGCGCTGCTTGTCGCCTATCGCCTGCGCAAGCGCAGTGCCGTCTATGGCGGCGCGCTGGGCATCGCGGTCAGTGCAACTGCATTCCTGTCCGTGGCAGGCGAGGAGATCGCGCATCGGGTTCTGCTCGATCCTTTCGAGAACGAACTCTTGCGCAAGGCGCCAATCGCGTCGGCATGCGCCGGATACGCCTTTCTCAGCGATCCCGACAGCAAGTCCGGAACTTTCGAGCTGCGTCCCGATACCGGAGCCGACTTGCTCGATCCCGAGCGCGATCCGGTCGCACTGCTCGACCTTGATCACGCCCCGGGCGGCCGCCGCAAGCTCTCCGGTCCGCGCGTTCAAGTGCTGACGCCGGCGGCGCTGGGTGCCGACTACGATCCACCTGTGCAGCGACCGCCTTTCGCGTTCTCGGCGCGGACCAACGCGTTCGCTGCGGTCAGCGCCTATTGTCATTGCGATTCCATGATGCTGCTGGTCGAGCAGTTCGGGTTCACGAACGCCGACTATTTCGCCAAGATCAGGCGGCCTTTGGTCGTCGAGCACAGGGCCAAGATGCTGGCGGGCTCCGGCGCGCGCGACGGCCGCGGCATCAATGCCTATGTGACACCGTTCCGCGCCGATCCGGTCGGGCCGCCCTGGGACGCCCGGATGCTGTTCGGGCTCGCCGATTTCGCCGACACCTGGAGAAATCCGCTCGGACTCGTCGCCGATGTGCGCTTCGTCTGGCACGAATTCTGCCACGTGATGATCCTTGCCGCGACCGGATCGACGGAATTCGATTTCGCCCATAGCGCCGGCGATGCGCTTGCGGCGATCATGGACGATCCTTCCTCCAGGCTGGTCAAGCTCGACGACGATGCATGTCGCGGCGTGACCTTCCCCTTCATTCAACTGCCGCTCCGGCGTCATGATCGCAAGGTCGAGGACGGCTGGGGATGGAACGGAACGCTCTATGAGCGCCCCAATCCCACCTACGGATTGCGCGATCCGGCCGGATACAATGCGGAGCAGATACTCTCGAGCACCCTGTTCCGTCTCTATTGCGCGCTGGGCGGGGATGCTCGCCGCACCAACGCGGCGGGTGTTGTCGAGCCGGACGTCGAACGCCGCCGGGCAGCGGCCTATTATTGCGCGTACCTCATCGTGAGCGCGATCGGCTCGCTCGGCTGCGTCCAGACAGAACCGACCAGCGAAGCAAGCCAATTCGCCACGGCGCTCATGGAGGCCGACGTCGGCACCTCAGAAGTCGACGACGACGGGACGCCCCGGCTCGGTGGAATGGTGCACAAGGTCGTGCGCTGGGCGTTCGAACAGCAGGGCCTGTACCAGATCGCATCGAACAGCCCACGCAACGAACCGGGACGCCCGCCGGCGGTCGATATCTATATCGACGACGGCCGCGCCGGGGGCTACGGCTACAGCAACAGCGGCTGGCACGCTCTGCCGGGGGCGGTGTGGGTCCGCCCCAATCCCGATGCCGACACCGCGGGCACACAGCCGACGCCGGGACAGCCCAACTACGTCTACGTCAGTCTGCGCAATCGAGGCGACGATGCGGCGATAGCGGCATCGGTAGATGTTTTTGCGGCCACCGGCCCTGCCGCCGATACCTGGGAGCCTGCAGCGAACTATTGGCAGAAGCTGCAGTGGAACAACGCGCCACACAACGTCCCAAGCGGGCAATCCTACACGTTCGGCCCGTTCGAGTGGACTCCACAAGTCGGCAGAAATGCGCTGCTGGTCCGCACCACCGTTGCCGGCGACCGCAGCAACATCGACGACGACTCGCCGCTGCGCTGCGCCACCGGCCCGACGCCGGTGGAAGATCTCGTCCGCAGCGACAACAACCTCGGTTATCGCGAATGGCAGCTTCCGTAGGCGTGGCTACGGCGGGGGGAAGTTCGGGAACGGCTCATTCGTAAGTTGCGCGACCGTATTTGGCGTGACCGATGCGGCCCACTCCGCCACCACAGCATCGAATAGATGACCGGTCTCTGGACATCGGGTCCGGTCCTTAATCAGGTCCACGCAAGCACGGGCAATGACTTTGCCGGCGGCGCTGTCGCTCGGATAGTGCACGCCCGCGCGCTCGCGGTTGAATGCGACCCGGCTGGCGAGCCATTCGAGCTGATCCGTCCAATGCGGCAGCACCTCGGCAAGCAGGTACGACATCAGCCAGCTCTGGAGCGAATGGCCGCTCGGGAACGAGGCATGGGCTGGCGGGCCAAACGCCGGCAGGAGACCGGGACATATGAACGAGGGCCGCGGCCGCTTGTACTTCTTCTTATAGTAGACCGCGACGACCTGACCGATGCGAACGGCAAGGTTCATGAGCACCAGCGTGTAATAGTGAGCGCGGTTGTTGACCGCCAGCATGCTCACCCAGTAGCCGGGCGCATTGTCGTGCTGAAAGACGATCTCGCCCATATACCGCTCGCGGTCGATCTGCATGAGCTGCTGGAGGTGATGAAGCTCGGCATTGATGAATGCGGTCGGGTTTGCACTGCCCTGCTGCCAGCCCAGCAAATCGGGGGTATGCCCGGCGAGATTGACCTGTTTCCAGCCGGGGCCGCAGTTCTCCATGAACTCGGTGAGGAAGAGCAAGCAGAGCACGTCGGGATCCCAGGGTCCGATCCTGCCCTGCCAGTCCCCCGATGGCAGTGTCTGCTGCGGGAAGCTTGGCGCGCAGTTCGGGCCGAGGTCGAATTGCAGGGTCAAGGGCCGGAAGCTGAGCTCGGCCGGGGTGGCTCCGAAGCCCATACCCATTCCCATACCCATTCCCATCCCCATACCCATTCCCATGCCCATACCCATACCCATTCCCATTCCCATGTCATCCTCCGGAGCTTGTTCAGCGGGAACTTGTTTGTTGACGGCTAGCAGACGTCGCGGCGCAATTCGTCTCGCTGTTAGCGAGGCAGCCCAGCTTCAATCAATCGTTCGGCAAGCAGAGCGAGACGCGCCGGCTGCTTGATCGGGTACCAGCTGCAATATTTTTCGACCGAGAATGAGGGATCAATCCGCATATGCGCGGCGCCCACCTCGCGCGCCCGCTCGAGCGAACCGGCGGCGACAAGGCTTGCCGCAAGAAGTCGCAAATTGGCGACAAACTGAGGAGCCCCCGCCATGACCTTCGTGCCCCAATGCACGGCCTCGTCGAAGGTCTCGTTGGTGTAGTGCGCGTTAGTGAGCGCCGATTGATAGAAGTAGGCATACGGATCGAGCGGCGACAACGATATCCCGTACGATGCGCGCGCCACCGCACGCGGCCCGTCACCGATATAGCAGTAGGTCGACGCACTCAACGACCAGGCGATTGCGGAATTCGGCGTTCCTCCGATCGCACGGTCAAAGGCATCGATGGCGCGGTCATACGCGGCGAAGAGAAAGGAATTGATATGGCCGAAGATGGCCAGCGCCATGGGATCCGACGGCTCGAATTCGAGCGCACGCGATGCAAGCCTGAGAGCTTCGTGGGAGTCGGCCTTGAAGTCGGTCGTATGCCCTTCGCCGATGTGCAGGATGTACCACTTTGCCATCAGCGCGTAGGCCGCCGCATAGTGGGGATCATGGTCGAGCGCTCGCTCGAACAGGGTTCGTGCCACCTGCATGTCGTCATGACCAAGACGATAGAGGCGGTACATGCCCTGCAAGACCAGGTCGTAGGCGTTCATGCTCTGCGGAATCTTGCGCTCGGCATGCTTCAGTTCGGATATGTGGATGTGCGGCAGGAGCGCATATGCGATGTTTGTCGCGATTTTCTCCTGCACGTCGAATAACTGGCTGATCGATGAATCATATTGGTTGGTCCACAGCATGGACTTCGTATCGACATCGATCAGCTGAACCCGCATCCGCAACAACTCGCCGCTGCGGGTGAGCGTCCCCGTGACAAGATATCGCACGCCCAGGTGATGGCAGACGCTGGCAGCGTCGATGGTCGGGTCGGTGAAACCCAGCGTCGACGTGCTGGATACGACGAACAGATCGCGGATTCCCGCCAGTGATGCCACGATATCGTGGACGATACCCTGCGCCAGATAGGCGTCCGCCGCTTCGAGACCGAGCATCTGCAACGGCAGGACCGCCACGGACGGCTTGAGCGCATGAGCCACCGAGATCGTCGGAGGCCGCAGCTCGTGATGCGCGATCTTGAATGCCCGGATGCGCCGCTCGATATTCTTGAGCGTCAGGAAGCCCAGCTCTGCGGCCTGATAGCGCAGATGATCCTTCACCTGATCGTGGATGGCCCCCGAAATCACGATCCCGCCGGGGCCAGCGAATTCCTGAAGTCGGGCCGCAATATTGATGCCGTCCCCGTAGATATCGTCGTGCTCGGCGATGATGTCGCCGACATTGGCGGACATCCGTATCTGCAGCGGGTTGCCCCCGTCCGATGACGATTTCTCCAAATGGAGCTGGGTGCCGAGCGCGAAGCTGATCGCGTCAAGCGGGCTCTTGAATTCCAGAAGCAGCCCATCGCCGGTGCTTTTGATGACCTCGCCGCCGCTCGAAGCGACGCGTGGCTCGATCACGTCCGTGCGCATCGACATCCATCGCCGATGCGTGCCTTCCTCGTCGCCTCCCATCAAGCGGGAATATCCGACGACATCGATGAAGACAGCGGCGGCAGTACGCCTTTTCGGCCGGCTCTGATCCGAGCCGTCGTCCGGGGACCTGTTGTCGACACTGATCATCATGACAGGCACAACAACTGCTGGGCGGCCACAGTCATTGTGGCGCCGAAAGATTGTAGCAGACAGGGGCTGCCGGGCAAATGTAAGGCCTGCACACCGACTGGGCAGAAATTGCGGTCACGCCAATTGACTTGCACAATCAAAGCGTGCGTTTCTATAAATCCTCGTTCAAAAAAGCGAATGGAGGCACTGAGCGCTCTCCAGAACGCGAAGGTGTGCCCATCGAAATATCGAGAGCCGTCGCAGACTGGTACCCCGCGACCTCAGAGGGCACCGCCGGTGGAGCCCTTGATCGCGCTAGGCGCGATTGCCGAACAGATCGAGCGTGATCGACCGCAGCCAGCGGTGAGCGGGATCGCGGTGGTAACGCTCGTGCCAATATTGCGCGATCTCGATCCGCGGTAGCGCCACCGGCGTCTTGAACACGGTCATGCCGAGCGGCTCGGCGACGATCGTGGCCAGATTGGCGGGCAAGGTCGCGACACCATCGGTCTGCGAGGCCACGATCGCGCCCGCGATGAAGCTCGGCACCTGCAACAGGATGTTCGTGCGCGCGATCGCGCGCGTCAGCACGCGCTGCGTCTCGAGGTGGGCCGCATGGCCGGTCTCGGACGCCGTGATCAGGATGTGCTTCTCCTCGAGAAATCCCCGACGCGTGCGCGCCGCCGCCGGCCTTGGATGGCCTCGTCTCACGACGCTTGCGTAGCCGTCCGAGTAGAGCCGCTGGGAGCGAAGATGCCCCGCCGCACGCGGCAAGGCGCCGAGCGCAAGATCAGCCTCACCCGACTCGAGCTTGAGGGCGAAGTGCCGGGAGTCCAGCGGGATTGCGCGCACCTGAACGCGCGGTGCGAGTTCGGAAAGGCGCGCGACCAGAGGCGGCAGGAACCGCACCATGCCGACATCGGTCAACAGCAGGCTGAAGGTCTTCTCGGATTTACGGGGATCGAACGGCAGCCGCTCCTGCCACAACCGGTCGGCCATTTCGAGCAAGGCGCGGATCTGGGCCGCCATCTCGAGCGCGCGCGCCGTCGGTTGCACGCCGCTGCCACGCCGCACGAACAGGGGATCGTCGAAGCGCAGCCGCAAGCGCGCCAGGAGCTTGCTGATCGCCGGCTGCGTGGTCTCGAGGCTCACGGCCGCGCGCGTGATGCTGCCCTCGCGGATCAGCGCGTCGAGCACGCGCAGATCGCGAAAGTCGATCCCGGAAGATTCCATTTTTGACATATGAAACATTCCCTCGCGGCCATGGCTCGAGCTTCCCCTTTTGTTATCCTGCAGTCAATCGAACGGCTGAAACGGCCACGCGGACACGGAGGACGCCATGACCAAATTCGTGATCGAGTCGCATTTCCGCCTGCAGGAATGGGTGGCCGAGGAGAAGGGCTACTTCCGCGACGAAGGGCTCGACTACGAATTCCGCGAGCTGATCCGCTCGACCGAGGGCCAACACCACAACAAGGTCAATGAAGGCGCCTTCCAGAGCATCGAGCAGGGCCGCAAGGCCGACGTCAGCTGCGCCTGCCACTGGACCGTCAACGTCGCCGCCTCAAACGGCCACGCCAAGCTCTACGCCGACGTCTATTCGGTCGCGCCTTCGGGCATTTTCGTCCCGGCGGATTCGAAGATCCGCACACCTGCCGATCTCGCCGGCGTGCCAATCTCGGTCGGATTCCAGTCAGGCAGCCATTATTCGACGATCCAGGCACTCGAGCCGTATCTGGCGCCCGGCCAGATCAACCTCACCTTCGAGGACGGCATGCTGTTCCGCCGGATGGAGCTGCTGTTCGAGGGCAAGAGCGAGGCGGCCTCGCTGTTCAACGGCCCCTATTATTTCGCCGAGCAGCTCGGCTATCGCAAGATCATCGACACCACGTTCATGATCGCGTCCATGATCAATGGCGATCCGGCGCCCGAGGACATCAAGCGCTACTTCCGGGCGCTGAAGAAGGCCCAGCGCGACATCGACCTGCGTCCGGAGCTATTCACCCGCTACTACAAGAACGAATTCCCGGACCGATTCCATGCCGCGATGGATACCAGGCGCTGGGGGCCCGGCGAGCGGATCGTGTTCGAACCCTATTCGCGCGAGATCTACGAGCAGTCGTTCGACTGGATCGAGAAGCACGGCATCTTCGAAGCCGGCACGATGGGCGACGGCGCCTACGACAAGGCGACGGTCGCGTTCGGAAGGATTTGAGGGTCGGCGAGGCCGTGCGCTAGCAGCCGAGCTGGTCGGCGACGCCGCCAAAATCCTTGGCGACGATGTCCCAGTTGCCGGTGGCCTCGAAATCGACCTTCTGCAACGGGCCGTACTCGGTCGGCCGCGCGACGAACGCGGTCTTCAGACCGTACTTCTGCGCGGCGGCGAGATCACCATTGTGGGCTGCGACCATCATCACCTGGTCCGGCTTGAGGCACAGCAGCTTTGCTGCGCCGAGATAGGTTTCGGGATCGGGCTTGTAGTGCTCGAACAGCTCGGCCGACATGATGAGGTCCCACGGCAGCTTTGCAAACTTCGCCATGTTGGTCAGCAGCGCGACGTTGCCGTTCGACAGCGGCGAGATCACGAATTTTGTCTTGAGCCGCGTCAGGCCGGCGACGCTGTCGGGCCAGGGGTGCAGGCGATGCCAGCCCTTGGTGAGATGATCGAGGTCGGCCTCGGTGAGGCCCTTGATCGCGAACTGCTCGACCAGCTTCTCCAGCGAGCGGCGGTGCAGATCGTCGAGCATGACATAGCCGCGCTCGGGGTGCTTGCGCACGTGGTCCATCGAGGCCGAGTACACGGCGCGCCAGCCGTCGACCAGAGCGGTCCAGTCGGTGCTGATGCCGCGGCCCTTCCCCCACCAGATGAAGTCGGTGATCAGGCTGGTGCGCCAGTCCACGACAGTGCCGAACACGTCGAAGACGAGGGCTTTGACGGCGGAGAGGTCGGACATGTGCGCTTCCCTTGTTCTTATTGTTGTCGTTCCGGGGCGCGCGGAGCGCGCGCGAACCCGGATTCTGGCGCCATCATCTCTGGATTCCGGGCTCGACGCTTTCGCGTCGCCCCGGAATGACGGAGAGCATCAATCCAGGTGGAACTTCGCGAGCTCGCGATGCTCGGCCTTGATGTAGCGCACGGTGCCGGTGACGGAGCGCATCACCACCGTCTCGGTCTCGATCACGCCGTCCTTGCGGAACTTGACGCCCGAGAGCAGCGAGCCCGTGGTGACGCCGGTCGCTGCGAACAAGCAGTCGCCGCGCGCCATGTCCTCGATGCCGTAGATCATCTTGGGATCGTTGACGCCCATCTTGGCGGCGCGTTCGCGCTTCTCGTCGGAATCGAGGATCAGGCGGCACTGCATCTGGCCGCCGATGCAACGCAGCGCCACCGCCGCAAGCACGCCTTCCGGCGCGCCGCCGGTGCCGAGATACATGTCGACGCCGGTGTTATCGGGGTCGGCGCAGTGGATCACGCCGGCGACGTCGCCGTCGGTGATCAGGCGCACGGCAGCTCCGGTCGAGCGCACGCTCTCGATGATGCTGGCATGGCGCGGACGGTCGAGCACCAGAACGGTGATGCCCTCCGGCTTGACGCCCTTGGCCTTGGCGAGACGGCGGACGTTTTCGGCCGGCGTCGCGTCGAGCTCGACGACACCCTTGTCGTAACCGGGGCCGATCGCGAGCTTCTGCATGTAGACGTCGGGAGCGTGCAGCAACGTGCCGCCGTCGGCCATCGCCATGGTGGCGATCGAGCCCGGCATGTTCTTGGCGCAGAGCGTGGTGCCTTCGAGCGGGTCGACCGCGATATCGACTTCCGGCCCGGCGTTCATGCCAACTTTCTCGCCGATGAAGAGCATCGGCGCCTCGTCGCGCTCGCCCTCGCCGATCACGATGGTGCCCTGGATCGGCAGCTTGTTGAGCTCGCGGCGCATGGCGTCGACGGCGGCCTGGTCGGCGGGCTTCTCCTGCCCGTGCCCGCGCAACCGCGCCGACGACACCGCCGCCCGCTCCGTCACGCGCACGATCTCCAGCGTGAGAATGCGCTCGAGCAATGCGTGCGGCGGCACTGAAATATGGGTCGACATCGGCTAACTCCTTCGAAACAGTTTTGGACAGGACTCCCTGCCCGCATCAACTCGCAACGCCCACAGTTCGTTCGAACGAACCGCCTCAATGTTTGAGCATGACCTGCTCGGAAAACCGCTTCACACCTTTCCGGGTCATGCTCTAGTTCTTCTCGATCCGGATCACCTGCGGCCGTCCGCTGATCACCTTGTCGTGCTGCACAGCGGCGAGCGCGCGGCGCACCGCGTCCTCATGCGTGGCGTAGGTGATCAGGATGACGGGCACGGGGACCGCCTTGTCGTCGCTAGGCGCAGCGCCGCCATTGGGATGGCGCTGCACGATCGACTCGATCGAAATCTTCTGTTCTGCAAGCCGGGTCGCGATCGCAGCCGCGGTGCCCGGGAAATCGCGTGCCAAGAGGCGGATGTAATAGCCGCCCTCGTGCCGCTCCATCGGCGCCTTCTTGGTGTCGCGCAGTTGCGCAATGGGACGGCCGAACGGATTGGCTCGGATGCCCCGCGCAACGTCGGCGATATCGGCCACGACGGCGGACGCGGTCGCGGCACCGCCGGCGCCGGGACCGACCAGCGTGATCGGCGGAATGCCCTCGCCATCGATCGTGACCGCATTGGTGACACCCATCACCTGCGCGATCGAAGAGATTTTTGGAACCATGGTCGGATGCACGCGCTGCTCGATGCCCTTGGCCGTGCGAACGGCAACACCGAGCAGCTTGACGCGGTAGCCAAGATCAGCGGCAGCGCGCAGATCTTCCGGCGCGATGGAGGAGATGCCTTCGACATACACCGCGCTTTGAGCAACTTTCGTGCCGAAAGCGAGGCTGGCGAGAATGGCGAGCTTTTGCGCGGTGTCGTGGCCGTCGACATCGAAGGACGGATTGGCTTCGGCATAGCCGAGCCGCTGCGCATCCTTGAGGCACTCGGCAAACGACAGGCCTTCCTGCTCCATCCGCGTCAGGATGTAATTGCAGGTGCCGTTGAGGATGCCGTAGACCCGGTTGATGCCGGTTCCCGCAAGACCTTCGCGTAACGTCTTGATGACGGGGATCGCGGCGCCAACGGCTGCCTCGAAATTCAGCGCACCGCCGTGCTTTTCAGCGGCCTTGGCGAGCTTCAGGCCGTGCTTGGCGAGCAGCGCCTTGTTGGCGGTGACGACCGACTTGCCGGTCGTCAGCGCCGCCTCGACTGCCGACAGCGCGGGATCTCCGGCGCCGCCCATCAGCTCGACGAAGCAATCGATGCCGGGATGCGTGGCAAGCGCCACCGGATCCTTCACCCATTCGACGCCGCGCAGATCGATGCTGCGCTTCTTGGCCTTCGAGCGCGCAGTGACGGCGACGACGCGGATGCCGCGGCCGCTGCGGCCCGCTAGCACGCGGGCCTGGGTTTCAATCAAACGGATAACTTCGGCGCCCACGGTGCCGAGCCCCGCTATGCCCACTTTCAGGGGTGCAACCATGATGCTTTAGTGAACCTGCAGAAGAGAATTAGCGCCGATTGGCGAGCGGAACGACGTTGTGCAACGTTTCGATGCCGCTTTCAAGGAAGCGGCGCACGCCGCGCGCGGCCTGCCTGATCCGTTGCTCGTTTTCCACCATGGCGATACGGACATATCCTTCACCATGCTCGCCGAAGCCGACACCGGGCGAGACCGCGACGCCGGATTTCTCCACCATCAGGGTCGCAAACTGCATGCTGCCGACGCTGCGGAACGCTTCCGGCAACGGCACCCAGGCGAACATCGAGGCCTCCGGCGGCGGAATCTCCCAGCCGGCGCGGCCGAACGATTCCACCAGCGCGTCGCGGCGCTTGCGATAAGTGTCGCGCATCTCCTTGATGCAATCGTCCGGGCCGTTCAGCGCGGCGGTCGCCGCGACCTGCACCGGCGTGAACGCGCCGTAGTCGAGATAGGATTTGACGCGGGCGAGCGCCGCAATCACGCGCTCATTGCCGACCGCAAAGCCCATGCGCCAGCCGGCCATCGAATAGGTCTTCGACATCGAGGTGAACTCGACGGTGACGTCGATGGCGCCGGGCACCTGGAGCACGGAAGGCGGCGGGTTGCTCTCGTCGAAATAGACCTCGGCATAGGCGAGATCGGACAGGATCAGGATCTCGTGCTTCTTCGCGAAGGCGACGAGGTCCTTGTAGAAATCGAGGCTCGCGACATAGGCGGTCGGGTTCGAGGGATAGCAGACCACGAGCGCGAGCGGCTTCGGGATCGAATGCACGATCGCTCGCTCCACCGCCTCGAAGAATTGCGGCGTCGGCTCCGACGGCACCGAGCGGATCACGCCGCCCGCCATCAAGAAGCCGAAGGCATGAATCGGGTAGCTCGGGTTCGGGCAGAGGATGACGTCGCCCGGCGCGGTGATCGCCTGAGCCACGTTGGCAAAGCCCTCCTTCGAGCCCAGCGTCGCCACCACCTGGGTATCAGGATCGAGCTTCACGCCGAAGCGGCGGGCGTAGTAGCCGGCCTGGGCCCGGCGCAGGCCGGGGATGCCGCGGGAAGCCGAATAGCGGTCGGTGCGCGGCTTGCCCAGGGTCTCCTTGAGCTTCTCCAGCACGTGTGGCGGGGCCGGCAGATCCGGGTTGCCCATGCCGAGATCGATGATGTCGGCGCCGGCATTCCGCGCGGCCGCCTTGGCCCGGTTGACCTGTTCGAACACGTAAGGCGGAAGGCGGCGGATGCGGTAAAACTCGTCCATGGCTCTCTGGGCTCCGGGCAACCGCTCAGGATAGAATCGATGGGCGATGACCACCCCTCGAGGAGATCTCGCCCTGCACACAAAAATCGCTTAAAATCAAATGCTTAGAGCGATTTTCGGTGACGAGGGCTGAACTCCTTCGCCCTGACTCTCGGCTGAATTGAAGTCTTTTTAGCACGGAGTGGCGGGGGCGCCAGCGATTACCTTGTGCCCCGCGATGGCGTCCCGTGCCTGATTGGCGGTCCTTACTTGGCGGTCTTACTTGGCGTCCTTGGCGGCAACGGCCTGGCGGTCGCGGGCGGCCGCAAGCTCGGCCTCGATCTTGGCGCGCTGGTCGGGCGGGATGATCGCCTGATCACGATCCGGCGGCAGATCGTGCACCGGCAGATAGGCACCGGGCTCCCTCGGATGAGCCGGCGTGTCGGCGGCCGACATGTCCGCGAGCTGGCTCGAACAGCCGCCCAGCGCAATCGCCGTCGTCAGCAGCGCGCAGCATGCAAGCCGCGACTTTTGCAGGTCCCAAAACGCAAACACCTGGGAATTCCCCTACTCGTCCCATGCGAGGCTGCGGGAGCTTAACCCAACAACCTGCCCAAGCCCAAACCATTGCTGCCCACAAATGGTACGAGCGAGAAATCATCCAAGGCCCACACCGCGAGAGGTGCACTGCGATTGTGACAAAAGCAAGAAGCCTTGTCGCAGTGCAGCACATCTTCGCGCGTGTTTGACGCGAAACCAGCGAGCTTCGCGGTGACGAATACGGAATGAATCGTTACTGTTGCCTTCATGAATAGTGCCACGACCGATACGCCCAAAGCTGGGACAAAATCTGAAACGAAGTTCGATGCGGAAGCCTTCGCGATGAATGTCGCGCGGGCCATGGAAAGCGGCGGCAAGGCGCTCGCCGCGTATCTCAAGCCGCGCGAAACCGGCGAGGTGCAGGACCGTCCGCCGGCCGAGATCGCCGAGGTCGTCAAGACGTTCACGTCGGTCGCGGAATACTGGCTGTCGGACCAGTCGCGTGCGTCCGACCTCCAGACCAAGCTCGCCAAGGACTATCTCGATCTCTGGGGTTCGGCGGCACGGCGGATGGCCGGCCAGGAGGCCCAACCCGCGATTGCGCCCTCGCCGCGCGACAAGCGCTTTGCCGATCCGGAATGGAAGTCGAACCAGTTCTTCGATTTCATGATGCAGCTCTATCTGCTCACGACCAAATGGGCGCAGGAGCTCGTGCGCGATGCCGAGGGGCTCGATCCGCAGACCCGGCGCAAGGCCGAGTTCTACATGCAGCAGCTCACCAACGCGATCTCGCCGTCGAACTTCGTGCTGACCAATCCGGAGGTGCTGCGCCAAACGGTTGCCAGCAGCGGCGAGAACCTCGCGCGCGGCCTGACGATGCTGGCGGAGGACATCGCCGCCGGCAAGGGCATGCTGAAGATCCGCCAGTCCGATCCTGACAACCTCGTCGTCGGCGTCAACATGGCGACGACACCGGGCAAGGTGATCTACCAGAACGAGATGATGCAGCTGATCCAGTATTCTCCGACCACGGAGAAGGTGCTGCGTACGCCGCTGCTGATCATCCCGCCCTGGATCAACAAGTTCTACATTCTCGATCTCAAGCCCGAGAAATCCTACATCAAGTGGTGCGTCGATCAGGGCATCACCGTGTTCGTGATCTCATGGGTCAATCCCGACAAGCGGCTCGGTGCCAAGAGCTGGGAAGACTACATGAAGGAAGGCCCGCTCACGGCGATGGACGTGATCGAGCGGGTCACCGGCGAGTTGAAGGTCCACACCGCCGGCTATTGCGTGGGCGGCACCATGCTCGCGACCACACTGGCCTGGCTCGCCGAGAAGCGGCGCCAGCGCGTGACCTCGGCGACGTTCTTTGCCGCCCAGGTCGACTTCACCCATGCCGGCGATCTCCTCGTGTTTGTCGACGAGGACCAGATCGCGGCGCTCGAGCAGGACATGAAGGCCTCCGGCGTGCTCGAAGGCTCCAAGATGGCGATGGCCTTCAACATGCTGCGCTCCAACGACCTGATCTGGTCCTATGTGGTCAGCAACTATCTCAAAGGCCAGCAACCGAGCGCGTTCGACCTGCTGCACTGGAATTCCGACGCGACGCGGATGACCCAGGCGAACCATTCCTATTACTTGCGCAACTGCTATCTGGAGAACCGGCTGTCGACCGGCACCATGGTGCTCGACAACACGCTGCTCGACCTCTCCACGGTCAAGGTGCCCGTCTACAACCTCGCCACGCGCGAGGACCACATCGCGCCGGCGGAATCGGTGCTGTACGGCTCGCAGTTCTTCGGCGGCCCCGTGAAATACGTACTGTCCGGCTCCGGCCACATCGCAGGCGTCGTCAATCCGCCGGCCTCGAACAAGTATCAGTACTGGACCAACGACAACATCAAGGACGTCAACGTCGCCCAGTGGATGAAGGGGGCGGTGGAGCACAAGGGCTCGTGGTGGCCGGACTGGCGCGAATGGCTGGGCGGGCTCGATCCGGAGGAAGTGCCTGCGCGCGGCGTCGGAAGCGAAGCGCTGCCGCCGATCGAGGACGCCCCGGGCAGCTATGTCAGGGTTCGCGCATAGCGCAACGGCGCGCACTTTCGTATAAGCTCACGACATCGATTTTGAAGGGGACCGGGTTATGACGCGTGAATTGTTCTGGCTGACCTGCACGGTGATCCTGACCGGGATCCTCTGGATTCCCTACACCATCAACCGCTGCCAGATTCGCGGGCTCAGCGGCGCGATGGCCAACCCCTCGCGCGGCGACAAGCCGCAGTCGGAGTGGGCGAACCGCCTGATGTTCGCGCACGACAACGCGGTCGAGAACCTCGTGCTGTTCGCCCCGCTGGTGCTGATCCTGAACGCGATCGACTATTCCTCGAAATGGACGGTGCTCGCCTGCGTCGTCTATTTCTGGTCCCGCGTCGCGCATCTGATCGTCTATGCGCTCGGCATTCCGGTATTCCGCACCCTCGCCTTCACCGTCGGCTTCCTCGCGCAGGCCGTGCTGGCGCTGGCGATCTTCAAGGTGGTTTGAGACCAACGTCCCGACCACGTGGCAACGCGTAGCGATGCATAGCGAATCCAGCCGGGATTTTCTCCAAAATTTGCAATGTAGCTTCGTCCACGGCGACACTCGTGTCGGCAGGCTGCCGACAAACTGCCTACTCCCAAGGCAGCCACGTGGGAACCGCAGGTGTTGCCGAGAGACGACACTTCCAGAGAATCAGCATCGCTCCGGTTTGCACATACAAGTTGTCGCCCATCCCCATGTATATTTGCGCATCGCAATTGATAGATTCGGGGAAGACATGAATTTGAAGGTTGTATCCGCGCTCGGCGCGCTCGCGCTCGCCGCCGTCGCGACCCAGGCCAACGCCGCCGATCTCGCCGCTCGCCCCTACACCAAGGCACCGCCGATGATCGCCGCGGTCTATGATTGGAGCGGCTTCTACATCGGCGCCAACGGCGGCTATGGCACGTCGCGGAATTGCTGGGACGGGACTGCCGGTTTCCCGGCCGGCATCGCCGAAGGCTGCCATGATGCGACCGGCGCCGTCGCCGGTGGCCAGATCGGCTATCGCTGGCAGAGCAGCGCCTTGGTGTTCGGTCTTGAGGCTCAGGGCGACTGGGCCGACCTCTCGGGCCGGAATGCCAGCACGGTGTTCGGCGTCGCGAACCGCACCCATATCGACGCCTTCGGACTGTTCACCGGCCAGGTCGGCTACGCCTGGAATAATGCGCTGCTTTATGTGAAGGGCGGCGCCGCGGTCACCAGCAATCAATACCGCGGGATCGGTACGGGCGGACTGGCCGGCGCCGAGTTCGATCGCGCGAACGACACCCGCTGGGGCGGTACGGTCGGCGTCGGCTTCGAATATGGCTTTGCCCAGAACTGGTCGGTCGGCCTCGAATACGACCACCTGTTCATGGGCCGGCACGACGTCACCCTCACGGCCAATGGCGTGCTGGCGCCGGCGGTGCCTGCCGGTGCGTTCTCGCGCACTGATAGCATCCGTCAGGATGTCGACCTGATCACCGCGCGCATCAACTACCGGTTCGGTGGCCCGGTCGTCGCGAAGTATTGAGGCTTGGTGTCCCGGACGCGCGAAGCGCGAGCCGGGACGCAGAAAGCAGACCAAGCAAGAAGATGGGCCCCGGCTCGGCAGCGCATCACTGAAGAAGTGCTGCGCTGCGTCCGGGGCACGGCCGTGACTTACACGTCCGCCATGCCCAGCATCAGCCGCATGTTCTGCACGGCTGCGCCCGAGGCGCCCTTGCCGAGATTGTCCAGCCGCGCGACCAGCACCGCCTGATGGTACTTGTCGCTGGCGAAGACGTAGAGCTCGAGCATGTTGGTCTCGTTGAGCGCTTCCGGCTCGAGCCGGCCGCCCTTCGACGCCTCGTTCTGAAGCGGCATCGCCGAGACGTATCTTGAGCCCGCGTAGTGCTTGGCGAGCGCGGCCTGAAGGTCGGCGCCGCTGGGCTTGCCCGGCAGCGTGTCGAGCTGGAGCGGGATCGAGACCAGCATGCCCTGCCGGTAATTGCCGACCGAGGGAATGAAGATCGGCCGCCGCGTCAGGTTCGAATAAAGCTGCAGCTCCGGCAGATGCTTGTGCTCGAAGCCGAGGCCATAGAGCTCGAACGACGGCGCGCTGCCGTCTTCGAAGCTCGCGATCATCGACTTGCCGCCGCCGGAATAGCCACTCACCGCGTTGACGCTGATGGGATAATCGGGCGGCAACAGGCCGGCATCGACGATCGGCCGCAGCAGCGCAATGCCGCCGGTCGGATAGCAGCCGGGATTGGAGACCTTCTTCGCGGCCTTGATCTTGCCGGCCTGGTCCGGTGCCAGTTCCGGAAAACCGTAGGCCCAGTCCGGCGCGACGCGGTAGGCGGTCGAGGCGTCCAGCACCTTCGGCCCCGCAGCGCCCATGCTGTCGATCAGCGCCACCGTCTCCTTGGCGGCATCATCAGGCAGGCAGAGGATGACGAGATCCACCTCCTCCATCAGCGCCTTCTTGGCCGCGGGATCCTTGCGCTTGTCGTCGGCGATGGTCTTCACCACGACATCGTTCTGAAGCTTGAGCCGCTCGTTGATGCCGAGGCCGGTGGTGCCGGAGCCGCCATCGACGAAGACGGTGGCGGGCCTGCTGGCGGCAGCTGACTTCGGGGCGTCCTTGGTGTCAACGAGGCTGGTTTCAGAAAGGCTCATGGCACGCTCCTTTCGAGCTTGTTCGTGTCGTCTGCAAAAGCTTGCGGCCTTGCCTGCCGCATCAACTGTGAAATCTGCTTCGCGTCGGCATCGCCCACGCCGAGCGCAGTCGCGATCGCCGCAAAGTCGGCGTCCGATTTGTGCTGGTTGAGCTTGAAGCTGCCTTCGACCTCTTCAACCGTCATGACCAGACCCACGATCGCCTTCTTCAACGTCTCGAACCGGCCTGCCGTCATCTTCGCCGAATTCCACGGCGTCTTCGGCAACAGCCAGCTCTCGAACTTGTCGCTCAGCGTGTCGATCTGCACCGCCAGCTCGTCGTCCGACAACAGCCGCACCGGGCCGCTCAGATGCACCGACTGGTAGAGCCAGGTCGGCACCTGATCCGGCGAGACGTACCAGTCGGGCGATACATAGGCATCGGGGCCATTGATCGCGAGCAGCCAGGACGTTGCGCCGTCCGCAAGCTTTACCAGCGGATTGTGACGTGCGGCATGAAAGGCGGCCTGCGGCGTGCCGTCGGCGGCGTAGGTCAAATAGAACGGCAGCGGCGAGGCGACCGGCTTGTGGCCGTCGAAGGCGCACATAGTACCGAAGCCGCGGTCGCCTGCGAATTTCAGGCTTGCGGCGCGATCCGGCTTGAAAAAGGGTGGCGTGTACATCGTGGTCTCCTGCTGGGCCTCCTTGGGGGCCGCCGGATCAGATCGCGCTGACAGGAGAGAGAATGCCGCGGATCCGATCCAGCGGCAAAGACGATGATCTCAAACGCGATCGACCGCCCAAACCGCTAAAGAGCGGCGGCGGCGACGGGCGAACAGGATGGTCGCGGCGTTGATCATGGCGCGGGGCTATAAGGCCAAACCGGCCTGGCGTCAAGGATTTGGAGCCATCATTCCGCACCGCCCGAGCCTTTCGGTCGCTACCATCTGGCCAGGCCCAGATGACTGAACAGTGTCCCCCAGAAGGAACCTCCGCGCGTCAGCTCATACAGATGAGCGCCCGCTTGCTCGTTTCCACGAGCCGACGCCTTGCTGTACCAATTGATCGCCTGCTGGGTATCCTTCGGCACACCCGTGCCACTCTCATAGGCCCACCCCAAATTGTATTGGGCCCAGCCGTCGTTCTGATCGGCGGCCTTGCGCAGCAGGGAAATGCCTTTGGCAAGGTCCTGCGGCACGCCCTCACCCTTGATGTGCAACAGGCCGAGGCCCGTCTGCGCGTACGTCGAGCCCTGCTCAGCCGCCTTCGAAAACAGATCGAAAGCGAGGGCAAAGTCCTGGGGAACGCCTCGTCCGTCCCTGTACATGGCGGCAAGGCGGGTCTGGCTGTAGGCATTGCCCTGATCCGCGGCCTTGCCGTACCACTCGGCCGCCTGCTTTTCGTCGCGAGCCGTCCCTGTGGCCGTCTCGTAGAGGTAGGCAAGTTGCTCCTGACTGTAGGTATCGCCCTGTTCGGCGGAGAGACGAAACCACTTGATCGCCTCCGCGCGATTACGCTTCGTTCCATTTCCGTCCCGGTACATCGCGCCCAAATAGGACTGCGCGCGTGCATTGCCGATTTCGGCCAGCGGCCTCAACCGCTCGATCGCGCGTTGAAAATCGTGAGCAAGATACGCGTTCGCACCGTCGGTGAAATCTGCGCTGACCTCGACAACCGAGGCTGCTCCCCTCGGGGTCAGGCCGATCAGCCCGTACTTGAACTCGTCGAGCTTATCGAACCCCTTCTCGATAGCCGGACCAAACTCCGCCGGGCAGACCGGTGCGTCGAGCGTCAGGCGAAGAAGCGCATTGGAGCGGATAGTTCGGCCATCGACAGCGATGGTGCCATTCACCTCGATCCGGCCGTGGATTTCAGCGTTGCCCGTTCTGCCTTCGAACGTCGCCGAATAGGCGATCGGTGCCGGTTTCTCGTAGAAGAATGTGTTTTCGGGAACCGTGAGTGAAGCGACCTCGCGGTATTCCATCGGTCGGCAAACAAAAGGCCGTCCATTCGTCTGGCGCGCAACCAACCGCAGGAGCGATTGTCTTGGATCGGTCAGAGGCAACATCCTGATGCGCGCGGGCCGGTCGAGATCGACAGGTTTGCTGATCTGGAACGTTGATGTGATCGCGTAGTCGTCTGTCAGTTCGCGCGGATTTGGATAGGTGTAATCGCCGGTGCCGGTCAGACCGGCCTGCTCGATCAGCTTTCTGGCGGCCATACGCCGGTCTTCATCATCCAATCCCTGCGCGAGCGTGCGTCCTATTTGCGCGCCAACGCCAGTGCCAGACAGGATCGAGCGGACTTCGCGTTTCCCATCATTGCCGAGGACGTAGTCCGTTTCCGCAGCCATCCGGAAGCGCTCCGGACCAGCCATGGGAATGCGGCTCAAAGTGCCCTTGTCGATGTTGAGAACCGGCTTGCCCGCGAGGTTCGGCGGCAGGGAGCCGAAAGCGAACAGCGGCGCGGTCGGATCGAGATATTGGTCGATCTCCGGGACATAAGCGATCGCGTGGTCGAAATTCGGCGTGGCAATTTCGGTGAGCGTGTATCTTGCGTCGGCGTTCACCGCGACCAGATTGGCTTCGATGCCCTGGGCGGCAAGCAGCGCCTTGAACAACGTCGCGTGCGCCTTGCAATCGCCGTAGCGCGAGGCCAGCACAGCCGAGGCAGGCTGCGACGTCCAGCCGCCGTCCTCGAGTCCAATCCCGACGTAGCGGATGTTTCGGGCCGCCCAATTGTAGAGGCGCTCGACCTTCGCGCGCGTGCCGACGGCGTCGCCGGCAATCTCCCGCGACAGTCGCGTCACCCTGTCGTCCGGTCGCGCCATCGGTGCGTTGCGTGCGTTCAGCATCGCCGCGAAAGCGGAATAGTCGGCAAACGTGCTGACCTCGAAACGCTCGGCAAATGCGAGCGTCTCGTCGTCGATCTGGCGGGGTCTGGGCGCGTCTTGCTGGAAGCGCACGTGATGGACGATCCGATCGTTCACCCTCTCTTCACGGTGCTCGACATTGCGCAACGCGACCCGCAAAGGCCTGGATGCCGGTCCATCAACGGTCACCTCGAGCAATTCGGGAGGCTGGCTCGCCGGCTCGCTCCAGGAGCGCGCAAACTCACCCGGAAATCTCGGCTGCTTCGCCTTGTAGACCAGACGCCCGCGGATGCTGTCGCCGGGAGCAACATGGGGATAGGCGATGATTCTGTTCCGAACCTCGTCGAAATAGGGCGACGAGGAATCTGTCGACGCCGGTTGATCGCGGATGGCGCGCTCGTCGACCTCGACCACGGTGCCATCGGCCTTGAGAGTGGCAAGCGCCATCGAGGACAAATCGTCAAAATAGCTGTTGTACTGAAAACTCTGCTGCGCGATCGCCTCGGCGCCCTTCTCGTCGAGCGCCTTGATTTCGAACTCAAAGACCTCCGTGCTCAGCCCCTTCTCGTCGAATGTCACGGCGTAGCGCGCCACCGTTCGCCGCCAGCCCGGATCGACCCAGCCGGGCCGATCAGCGGCGGATGATTCAGCGGCATACGATTTCATGCATGGCGACGCGAGGAGCAACGCCACCAGGAAAGCTGAACAAACGCGTACGATCATATGCTGAGCGCTCGGCCGTTAAGTCGGCAACTCAACTAGCAGGCGAAAATTACCAGCCGCACTCTCGAAAAGGACGACTTTTAAATTTCTTCCGCCCTGCGGGCATCAACCTGTCCCGGTCTCGCTCAGATCACGCGCCAGAGCCATTCCATGATCGTCGCGATCACATCGCCGAACAGCAGGAGCGCCGCCGACCAGACCAGCGCGGAGGCGAAATTGGCGGCCTGAAAGCTCCAGTAAGGCATCTCGAAAATGCCGGCCGCGAGCGGCACGGAGGCGCGCAAAGGTCCGAAGAAGCGGCCGATGAAGATGCTGGGCACGCCCCAGCTCCGCACGAACGCCTCGCCCCTGGGCAGGATTTCCGGATAGCGCGAGAGCGGCCACATCTGCGCGACCTGCTCCTTGTAGCGGTAGCCGAACCAGTAGGAGACCCAGTCGCCGAGGGCAGCACCGATCGCGCCGGCAATCCAGATTGGATAGAAGCTGATGCCGCTCGCCCCGATCAGCGCGCCGATGGCGACCAGCGCCCCCCAGGCCGGGATCAACAGCGAGATGAAGGCCAGCGATTCCCCGAACGCCAGCAGGAACACGATCGGCGCAGCCCAAGCCTGATGGAGGCGCACGAAATCGGCCAGTGCGTGCGCGTACTGCTCCATTCCAGAATAGCCTTCCCGCCCCGCCTTGAGGTGCTGCTGGTGAAAAGCACTGGTAAGCCAGGGACTTGTGTGACATCAAGTCACAAAGCCGGCTCCGGCCGGACCGAGGCCTCAAATTGCCGGGATTTGGTTAGCTTGCGGCGTAAATTCGCCGGCATTAGCTCCCACCCACAGCGCCCGGCCGGCGCTGCGATAACCTTTCGAAGCCAGAAGTGGCATAGTCGGGCCAACCGATTCGCCGCCTTCGCGGCCATCAAAACGCACCAAGATATATGTCCAAGCAGTTGAAAACAAAAGCCAAAGACGACCTATTCGACGGCAATGAGCCGAAGGGGCGCACAGCCGCCGCGAAGGCAGCGCCGCGCGGAACCGGCGGCGAGGCCGATTACACGGCCGCCGACATCGAGGTGCTCGAAGGCCTGGAGCCGGTGCGGCGCCGGCCCGGCATGTATATCGGCGGCACCGACGAGAAGGCACTGCATCACCTCTTCGCCGAAGTCATCGACAACTCGATGGACGAAGCACTGGCCGGACACGCGACCTTCATCGGCGTCGAGCTCTCCGCGGACGGCTTCCTCACCGTCACCGACAACGGCCGCGGCATCCCGATCGATCCGCATCCGAAGTTTCCGAAGAAGTCGGCGCTTGAAGTCATCATGTGCACGCTGCATTCGGGCGGCAAGTTCGACAGCAAGGTCTACGAGACCTCCGGCGGTCTGCACGGCGTCGGCATCTCCGTGGTGAACGCGCTCTCCTCGCTGCTCGAGGTCGAGGTCGCGCGCGGCCAGAAGCTGCATCGCATGACGTTCGAGCGCGGCCATCCCAAGGGCAAGCTCGAGGATCTCGGCAAGGTCAACAACCGCCGCGGCACGCGCGTGCGGTTCAAGCCCGACACCGACATCTTCGGCGCCAAGGCCGCGTTCAAGCCGCAGCGCCTGTTCAAGATGACGCGCTCGAAGGCCTATCTGTTCGGCGGCGTCGAGATCCGCTGGAACTGCGCGCCCGAGCTGCTCAAGGGCGTCGAGGATGTTCCGCCGGAAGCGACCTTCCACTTCCCCGGCGGCCTGAAGGACTATCTGGCGGCGGCGATCCACGCCGACACGCTGGTGCATCCCGACATCTTCTCCGGCAAGTCGGGCCGCAACGGCGCGCATGGCGCCTGCGAATGGGCCGTGGCCTGGACCGCGGATGCCGACGGCTTCCTCTCCTCCTACACCAACACCGTACCGACGCCCGATGGCGGCACGCACGAATCCGGCCTGCGCAGCGCGCTGTTGCGCGGCCTGAAGGATCACGCCGAACGCGTCGGTCAGGGCAAGCGCGCCTCGTCCATCACCTCGGAAGACGTGATGGTGGGCGCCGCCGTGATGCTGTCCGTGTTCGTGCGCGAGCCTGAATTCCAGGGCCAGACCAAGGATCGTCTCGCCACCGCCGAAGCGCAGCGCATCGTCGAGCAGGCGATGAAGGATCCGTTCGACCATTGGCTGTCGGGCAATCCGAACATGGCCAACCGGCTGCTCGATTTCGTCATCGACCGCGCCGAGGAGCGGCTGCGCCGGCGGCAAGAGAAAGAGACCGCGCGGAAAACCGCAGGCAAGAAGCTGCGCCTGCCCGGCAAGCTCGCCGACTGCAGCGATGCGGGCTTGGACGGCTCGGAACTCTTCATCGTCGAGGGCGACTCGGCCGGCGGCAGCGCCAAGCAGGCGCGCGACCGCAAGACCCAGGCCGTGCTGCCGCTGCGCGGCAAGATCCTCAACGTCGCCTCCGCCGGCAAGGACAAGCTGACGGCGAACACCCAACTCGCCGACCTGGTGCAGGCGATCGGCTGCGGCATGCTCGCGCAGTATCGTGAAGAGGATTTGCGCTATCAGCGCATCATCATCATGACCGACGCCGACGTCGACGGCGCCCACATCGCATCGCTGCTGATCACGTTCTTCTACCGGCAGATGCCGCGGCTGATCGACGAGGGGCATCTCTTCCTCGCAGTGCCGCCGCTCTACAAGCTGACGCATGGATCGAAGTCGGTCTACGCACGCGACGACGCGCACAAGGAAGCGCTGATCAAAAGCGAATTCAATGCCAACGCCAAGGTCGAGGTGAACCGCTTCAAAGGCCTCGGCGAGATGATGCCGGCGCAGCTCAAGGAGACCACCATGGATCCTGCCAAGCGGACCATGCTGAAAGTCGTCCTGCTCGCCGACGATCGCGACACCACGGCGGATTCCGTCGAGCGCCTGATGGGCACCAAGGCCGAAGCGCGCTTCGCCTTCATCTCCGACAAGGCCGAGTTCGCGAGCGAAGAGCTGCTCGACGTCTGATGCGGCGATTCCCGCTGAAAAGCCCCGGCCCGAGGCCGGGGTTTTTCAATTGGGATGGCGAAAGCGCGACTCGGCCAACGACTCACAGCGGCCGGTCGGCAAGCCAAGGCTGAGGCAGGATCGCCTCCGTTTCGGACAAAGGCGAATTCCTAACAGAACCCTACCCGGGCAGGCGATGCGGAGACCGACGTAATACATTGAAATTACGTCGCTTTTTTGAGACTTATTGACGGCACCTCAAAACCCGGATGGCGGGCGTTTTCCGGCGACTGTGCCTGCCCTGCAACAGCATTTCGGCGAGAACCGTCTATAGTCCGGGCATCAGATCACACGGACTTCAGAGCGCTCGCGCCTGCTACGGACCTAAGGTTGGGGATTTCATCATGAAGAAGATTGTACTCGCGCTGACCGCGGTTGCGGCGATGACCGGTTCGGCTTCGGCGGCTGACCTTGCGGCGCGTCCCTACGTGAAGGCCCCGATGGCGGCTCCGGTTGCCAACTGGACCGGCTTCTACATCTTCGGCGGTGGCGGCGGCGGTCTCTCGAACTCCGACCAGTCCGTCCAGTCGACCGTCGGCGCGGTTCCGCTGACCATCACCCAGCGTCAGGGTGGCTCGGGTTGGTTCGGCACCGTCGGTCTCGGCTACGACTGGCAGTTCAGCGGCACCTGGGTCGCCGGCGTGTTCGCTGACGGTCAGTTCGGCAGCATCCGCTCCACCGTGCAGGATCCGCTCATCGGTATCACCGGCAACCAGAAGCTGGAAGACTCCTGGGCCGCTGGTGTACGCCTCGGCTGGCTGGTCGCTCCGAACGTCCTCTCCTATGTCAACGGCGGTTACTCTGGCGCCCATTTCGGCAGCACCAACTTCGTGACCCTGGCAGGCGCTCCGGCTGGCACCCACCTCAACGGCTACAACCGCAACGGCTTCTTCGTCGGCGGCGGCGTCGAGAACAGCCTGAACATCTTCGGCATCTCCTCGCCCGGCTGGTTCATGAAGACCGAGTACCGTTCGGCCTTCTACAGCGCCAAGACGCGGGATGAGATCTCCAACGTCACCAACCTGCCGACCGGCATCGACAGCATCCGCGCCAACAGCTGGAACCAGACGATCTCGACCTCGCTGGTCTACCGCTTCAACTGGACCGGCCCGGTCGTCGCCAAGTACTGAGCTGAAAAGTACTGATCTGATCCGAATTCAACTTCAGACGCTAAAAGCCCCGGCATTGCCGGGGCTTTTTCGTGTTCGGAGACCTGAGCGATTGATGCTCGCGTTCAACGAGCTGCTCGCGCCGGCGATGCCCGGGGTGGTCTCGGCGAACATGCGTTCTCGCGCGGCCTTGCATCCCTGCCCATTGTATCCGAACAGAAGCTACGGCTAGTCTGGCCTCAAGCTCTCGCGAAGTGCGGCCGTCCTTTTGTGCCGCAGGCCACGACAGAATCAGACCGACAGGGAGGAATGCATGCGCAGATTTCTGCTGATCGCAGGCCTGTTTGCCCTCGCTGTCGGGCTGCTCTGGATCGGACAAGGCACGGGCACCGTCGCCTGGCCGCGATCGAGCTTCATGGTCAACCAGCTGCAATGGGCCGGCTATGGCGCCGCCATGGCAGGCTTCGGGCTGGTGCTGATCTGGCAAAGCAACCAATAGAAGAAACCAGGAAGTGAAAGCATGACATCCAACCGGTTCGATCTCCGCGGCAAGGTCGCGATCGTCACAGGAGGCAATGGCGGCATCGGACTCGGCCTCGCCCATGGGCTTGCGGACGCCGGCGCCGATATTGCCGTGGTCGGACGCAACGAAACCAAGTCGGCGGCTGCCGTTGCCGATCTCAAGGCGCGCGGCGTGAAGGCGATTTCCGTCACCACCGACGTCACCGACAAGGACGCGGTCGCGGCGATGATCGACCGCGTCGTTGGGGATCTCGGCCGCATCGACATCCTGATCAACAACGCCGGCATGAGCATCCGCAAGCCGCCGCACGAGCTCGAGCTCGACGAGTGGAACAAGGTGATCGACACCAACCTCACCAGCGCCTTCCTGTGCTCGAAGCTCGCCTATCCGGCGCTGAAGGCATCGGGCAACGGCAAGGTGATCAACATCGGCTCAATGATGTCGATCTTCGGCGCGAGCTTCGCGACCGCCTATGCGGCCAGCAAGGGCGGCATCGTGCAGTACACGCGCGCCTGCGCGAATGCCTGGGCGCCCGACAACATTCAGGTCAATGCGATCCTGCCGGGCTGGATCGACACCGATCTCACCCGCGGCGCGCGGCAGCAGGTGTCGGGTCTGCACGAGCGCGTGCTGGCGCGCACGCCTGCGGGGCGCTGGGGCGACATCGACGACTTCGCCGGCATCGCGGTCTTCTTGGCCTCGCCCGCCTCGAACTTCGTCACGGGCACAGCGATCCCCGTCGATGGCGGCTTCTCGGTGATGGCCTGAGGCGCCTTTCGCGTAAAAAAGAAGCCCCGGCGATGCCGGGGCTCTAAGTTTTTGGCAGTGATCTTTTTTGCTGATTGGTCGTTTGTTGCTCAGTAGCGGCCGGTGACCGGCGCATCGAACTTGTAGCTCGCGCGCACAACCGCCCACTGGATGTCGCGCGGCTTGGCATCGAAGGTGTAATTGCCCGAGGTGCCGCCGAGCTGATAGGTCTGGCTGCCGAAGGCCGCGTAATTGTACTCGAGGCCGACGATCCAGTTGCGGGTGATGCCGTATTCCCAGCCGGCGCCCACGGTCCAGCCGTTGGCCCAGTGGGTCTGACCGCCGTTGCCCGTCGCCGGGCCGACCGTGTCGGTTACCGACAGGCGGTTGTTGACGCCGGCATAGCCGCCCTTGATGTAGAACAGGTTGTTCTGCACGGCAAAGCCAGCGCGACCGACGACGGTGGCAAGAACGTTCGCACGCCAGGAGAATACGTCGTCGCCCGCGCCGAACGCGGTGTTCACGACGGTACCTTTGTTGTTGAGGCCGGAGATCGTGCCTTCCATGCCGAACACGTAGTTGTTGGCCTGCCAGTTGTAGCCGATCTGGGCGCCGCCCATGATGCCGCTACCACGCTGACGATAGCCCTGGCCCGGCGTCAGATCACCGAACGGCGCCCCGATTCCATTGTTGATGAACTGCTCGTTGGTCCATGCGCCACCGATGTGGCCGCCGACATAGAAGCCGGTCCAGTTGAACAGAGGCTCGATATAGGCCGGCGCCTTGGTGTAGGGCCGCGCGCCGAGATCGGCAGCGGAAGCAGCGCCGGTCGAAACCAGAGCGGTCGTGCAGGCGAAGGCGGCAATCAATTTGTTACGCATGATACTGGTACACCCCGTGTCCTTTGATGGGTGCACGCTCACAGACAGTTCTTACTCAAATTTGAATCAAGAGAGTTAAGGCGCCGGATTGGCGCATCGCGGTCTTTGAATCCGCGTGCGCTGTTGCGCGAACGCAACGCAAAGCGCGCGATTTAACGCGACATTATCCCTACTGAATCCCTGACGCCGGCGCGGCCTTTGAACGCACGTGCTCGGGCCGCACACCGAGCGCAACGAAGCGCGCCGCAATCCCCTGAAGCCATGGCGATGCGGAGATCAATCGCAGGAGCAGCGGCACCTTGAGCGGGTGATCGCCGCCCTGCAGCGCGCCCCTAATGATGTTGTTCTGCACGATCACCTGCATCGCCTGGGTCATCTTCACCGGGAACTCGCGGCGGCGCCGCACGGTATCGAGCTCGTCCTCGGATGGACAGCCGCGCTGAAGCTTCTCCGCGAGCAGGTTTGCAGTCGCGACCGCGTCCTGTACGGCGAGATTGACGCCGACGCCGCCGACCGGCGACATCGCGTGTGCGGCGTCGCCGATGCAGAGCAGGCCCGGCCGTGTCCAGCGTGGCAGGCGGTTGATCGCGACCGTCAGAAGCTTGATGTCGTCAAAACTCTTCACGTCGGCAATTCCGGATCGCAGGACCGGCGCCATGCGGACGACGTCGTCGAGCAGTGCCTGCAACCCCCTCGCCTTCACCGCATCGTATTGCCCTTTGGCGATGACATAGGCGCACTGCCAGTAGTCGCCGCGGTCGAAGGTGACCATCATCCTGCCGGGCTCGACACGCGCGAACAAATTCTCGGTCTCGTCTGGCGTTCGGCCGGCACGGAACCACAGCACATCCATCGGCGCGCCGATCTCCTGGACCTCAAGGCCGGCACGCTCGCGCACGGTCGAATGCCGGCCGTCGCAGGCGATGGTGAGATCGGCCTCGATGTCCACAGTGCCGTCCGGCGTTTCTGCGCGCACGCCGGCGATGGTATCGCCGCGGCGGATCAGGTCGACCGCCTCCGTGCTCATCATCACCTTGAACGAGGCGAAGCGCCCGCTTGCCTTGCGCAGGAAATTCAGGAAATCCCATTGGGGCATGAAGGCGATGAACGGGTACTTCGTATTCAGCCGGCTGAGATCGGCGATCCGCACCTTGGTGCCGCCGAACAGGCCATCCATCGTCTGCAAGCGCTGATGCGGCAGCTTGAGGAAGCCGTCGATCAGGCCGAGCTCGTCCATCAGCTGGAGCGTCGAGGGATGCACGGTATCACCGCGAAAATCGCGGAAGAAATCGGCGTGCTTCTCCAGCACCACGACATCGATGCCGGCGCGCCCGAGGAGATAGCCGAGCATCATTCCCGCGGGCCCACCGCCGACAATGCAACACCGGACTCTCACGGAGTGACCTACGGTGTGCTGAGGCGTATCTGTTTCATCCATCAGATCCTCGCTTGCGACTTTAGTCCGCTGTGCGGTGCAACAAGTCCGAATTGGTTTGCCGTGAGAGCAAATGGTCCGTAGCGTTGCTGACGAGTTCGATTGATTTCAGGATGATCTTGCTGTGCGCACCCTCCTCATAGTGCTTAGCATCTGGTTGTTGATCAACGTGCTTTTTGTCGTGATCATGCTTCCGGCGCGCAAACCGCGAAGACTGGATCCGCGGGCGACGGGTGCGCTTGCACCTGTGCGGATCGATCAGCATGGCTATCCGTTTGAGGAGCAGGAGAAGCTCCTGCTCAGCCATGTCATCATCTCGATCGCCATGGGAACTTTCTTCTCGCTGGCGCCACCCCTGATCGAGGCCATCGACTCTGCCAAGCGCCTCTTCAGGAAGCGCCGGCCTTAGCGGACCAGTCCCCGCCCGCTTCGGAGCCCCCGAGACAGCTCAATTGTTGCTGCGGTTGGCCGTACGAAAACTCTTGACCTCCGACACGCTGCCGTCGCGATAGGTCAATTCGACCGACATGAACTGCGTGGCCGGAGGCAGCTTCTCGTAGAGCAGCATGCCGGCCGTGATCGCCGAGGGATCGCGGAGGTCGCAAGGCGGCAGCTTCAGCACCCTGTCCGGCACCGCCGTGTCGATGCCGATCCGCGCCTCGCGGATCGCGCAACGATATGACACCAGATGGGAATAATACACCAGCAGCCCGTTAAACTGACGGAACGACAGCCAGCTCGTGGCGGTCATGTCGAGGATCTTGCGCTGGTCCCGGATCAGCGCCGCTTCGGGATCGAACTTGATCGGGAACGGGCCCTGCATGTCACCGGACGCGTCGACGTAGCGGACCTCGATGGTGCCGGCCTGCGCGTCCGGGGGCAGCTCGATCGACGGGTTCGGCATCCGCTTGCGCGTGCGCGGATCGAGCGCGTCGATGAAGCCGGTCTCGCGGAAATCACCATTGCCTGCCATGCGCCAGGACACCCCGAGGGTGGGATCAGCGAAGGAGAACGTCACGCTCCAGCCGCCATTGTGGCGCGAGAAGCTCGCGATCGGCGCGTTGGTCGTCTCTTCCTTCGGCACGCGCGGCACCGAGACCGGCGGCAGCGCCGCGAGCTTCTGCGGCGGCGGGTCGGCCGGACGCGCGGCCGCGGCATCCTTCGCGGCTCCGCTGAGGAAGACGTCGTCGACCATCTGGTCGAAATAGACCGGCACCTGCTTGTGCTTGACGGTATCGGCCATCTCGCTGACCAGGCGGCGCGTGTGCTGCGCGACCTGCACGAGGTTCTCGCCGGGCTGCAGCAGCTCCTTGGCGAAGGTGCGCGTGAACACCGAATTGGGATTGGCATCATCGTTGGAGAGGCGATCGAGCGCGGTCTGGCGCGGACCTGCCGAGAACACCGAGAACACGCCTTCGGGCAGCTGCGTCATCGGCGCAAGCCCACCACCGCCGGCGACTGCGCGCGTGCCGCTGCGCTCGAACGGATTGTTGCGGCAGGCGTCAAACACCAGGATCGAGGTGCGCGCCTTCTTGTTCTGGAGGCGCTCGACGACACGATCTGCGAGAATCGAAGCGTCGCGCACCAGCTCTTCCTGGCCTTCGGCCGCCGCCGGCACGTCGGTCGGCAGCAGATAGTTCTGGCCCGCAATCTCGAACCCGTGGCCGGCATAGAAGAAGAACGCGGTGTCGCCGGGCTCGATCGCCCGGTCGAAGGCGAGCAGCGTCTCGGAGAATTGCTGACGGTTCTGGTTTTCGGCGACCATCACGGTGAAGCCGAGTTGCTTCAGCGTATCGCCCATGGTGCGGGCGTCGTTGACGGCCTTCAGGAGCTTCGGAACGTTCTTGTAGTCATTGTTGCCGACGACGAGCGCGACACGCTTTTCGGCATGCGCGGCACTCGCGAAACTGCTGAGGCTCGCCGCCAGGCCAACCGCCGCCAGAATTCTGAAAAACCGACGCGTCATCGTGATATTCCCGCTGCAGAACGGCTCCCCGTTGGCTCCATGCGGAACCTTACGCCGTTGATGTGATAGTCGGTCCAGCCGTAACGGCGGTTCAACCGGTCCGTCCCCGCGGCGCCATGATTTGGCCTATAGAAGATTCTCGTGGAATCTGCTTCTTCTTGGGCGGAATTCCGTTCGAGACGAGGGCTGCCGTGTATCGCTGGTGCACCGACGAGGTCGAGCCGCACGATCGCTTCGATTTCTGGCGCGAGGTCCGCGCCAAGGGGCTGTTCGGGGTCACCGCCGAGCTCGAGCGCGAACGGCGCGGCGACTTCTACGGCGAATTCTCGCTGAGCCAGGTCGGCAATGGCGCCCTCGTGGAGCTGAAGGCGTCTTCCTACGCGGTCGAGCGCAGCCAGGCCGACATCGGCTACGCGCCGGGTGACAGCATCTGCGTCTACCAGCAGCTCGGCGGCGGCGGTTGGTTCGGCGGCATGCGCTCGAGCGATTTCGCGATCGCCAATGGCGGCTTTGCCACCAGCCATACCGACCTGCCCTACCACACGAGGCCGTTGGGCGATTCCGGTTTCCATCTGCGGATCCTGAAGATCCCCGTCAGCGGCCTCGCGACACAGGACAAGCGCACGCGCGAGCTTGCGCCCAAGGTTTTCAACGATCCCGCTCTCGCACCTCTGCTCGACGCCTGCTTTGCCGACCTCGGCGACGCCGCCGCGAATGATGGTTCGTCCGGCGCGGTCCCGCTTGTACAGGCCTTGCTTGTGCAGGCCTTGGGGCAGCTGGCGCTGATAGAGCGCGGCATCGTCAGGCCGGGCAGCCGGCGCGGACAGGCCGCGCTCCGGACCGGCCGCCTCTCGCTGGCGCGGCGTCTGATCGCGCGCCATCTGCAAGACCCCGATCTGGCGCCGACGCGTGTCGCCGACCTGCTCGGCGTCTCCGTGCGCCATTTGCACATGCTGTTCGAGGTCGCCGACCGCAGCTTCTCGCAGACCGTGACGGAAGAGCGGTTGAAGCAGAGCCGCCGCTTGATGTGCGAAGCGCCGGAGCGGCTGATCGCCGACATCGCCAGCGCCTGCGGCTTCGAGAGCCTGGCGACCTATTACCGGGTCTTCAACGCCGCCTATGGCATGGCGCCCGGCGATTTCCGGGCCCGGGCCGCAGGCGCGCGTTAACCACCGAGCTGGCTGCTGCGGCGAAAAGCCCAGCCGCGCCCGGTATTTGGGCAAAAACCTGAGGGTTTTTAGGGTCTTCCCGCGCCTGCTCCATTGACTTTGGCCGATTCCGCCCTATGTTCCGGGTCGACGCGGCTCGGTATCGAAGAGCGATTCCTGAGCTGGCGCTTTGTTCGCGTGAGTCAGCACCCCCAGCTTCTTTGAGAGCGCGCCGTTTCGGGGTGGAACGCGACAGCCTTATTACCCTCGATTCCGAACGGCGGTTTCGACCAGAGGCTCAATGTCCTTTTCCAATCTCGGACTATCCGAAAAAGTCCTCGCCGCAGTGGCGGCCACCGGTTACACCACCCCCACCCCCATTCAGGAACAGGCGATCCCCCACGTCCTCGCACGCAAGGATGTGCTCGGCATCGCCCAGACCGGCACCGGCAAGACCGCAGCCTTCGTGCTGCCGATGCTCACCATCCTCGAAAAGGGTCGCGCCCGCGCACGCATGCCGCGCACACTGATCCTGGAGCCGACCCGCGAGCTCGCAGCGCAAGTGAAGGAAAACTTCGACCGCTACGGCGCCGGCCAGAAACTCAACGTCGCCCTGCTGATAGGCGGCGTCTCCTTCGGCGACCAGGATGCCAAGCTGACCCGCGGCGTCGACGTGCTGATCGCCACCCCGGGCCGGCTGCTCGACCATACCGAGCGCGGCGGTCTGCTGCTCACCGGCGTCGAGCTGCTCGTCATCGACGAAGCCGACCGCATGCTGGACATGGGCTTCATTCCCGACATCGAGCGCGTCTGCAAGCTCGTCCCCTTCACGCGGCAGACCCTGTTCTTCACCGCGACCATGCCGCCGGAGATCCGGCGCATCACCGAAACTTTCCTGCACAATCCGCAGAAGGTCGAGGTTTCCAAGCCCGCCACTACCGCAGTCACCGTCACGCAGTGTCAGGTCCCGGCCGGGCGCGAGGCGCATGAAAAGCGCGAATTGCTTCGCCGCCTGCTGCGCGAGGCCAAGGATCTCCAGAACGCGATCATCTTCTGCAATCGCAAGCGCGAGGTCGCGGTCGTTCACAAATCGCTTCAGAAGCACGGCTTCAGCGTCGGCGCCCTGCACGGCGACATGGACCAGTCGGCCCGCACGGCGGCACTCGAACAGTTCCGCAAGGGTGAGTTGCCGCTGCTGGTCGCCTCCGACGTCGCCGCCCGCGGCCTCGACATTCCCGAGGTCAGCCACGTCTTCAATTTCGACGTCCCCCACCATCCCGACGATTACGTCCATCGTGTCGGCCGCACCGGCCGCGCAGGCCGGTCCGGCATGGCGATCTCGCTCGTGACGCCGCTCGACCAGAAGTCGATGGTCGCGATCGAGAAGCTGATCGGCCAGAGCATTCCCCGCGCGGAAGGCGATTACGAAGTACATGCGGGTTCGGGTGAGCAGGGCGACCGTCCGCGCGAATCGCGCGGACGCGATCGCGAACGTTCCCGCGGCGGACGCGGCAAGCCGCAGCGCGGTCGTGACCGTGAGCGCAGCCACGAGCCGCGCGAGGCGCGACACTCCTCGGAGGCAGCGCCTTCGACGGATGCAACGCCTGCCGCTGAAGCACGGTCTCCTCGCGAAGCGAGGCCTGTTCGCGAAGCAAGGCCTCCGCGCGAGGCAAGGCAGCCGTCCGAGCCGCGCGGAGGATCGCGCCAGCCGGCCAATCCGTCGCATGTCCCGTCGATCGGCCGTCCCGAGCCGCGCCGCCAGCGCGAAGCCGATACCGAGCCCGGCGATCACTCGCACCTCCCGGCCTTCCTGCTCCGACCGGTCCGCTCCCCCGCCGGGGCCTGAAACCACGATACACGCGTGAGTTGAGCGGTCGACCGTTTACCGACCGTTCATCATCGTCCGTTAGCCTACGAACATAATTTAAGCATTGCTGCGGTCGCGAGCGCATCGACCGTTGTGGGGTATGTTCTGTGGTCAAGGTTCTCGATGAACATGAACGCACGATGGCGTTTGCCGAGGTGGCGCTCGGTCAGATCCGGTCGCTGAAGCAAACCGCAATTCCCCGCAATTACGAGATCTGGTACGTCTACGCGACCGGCTACAATGCCCCGCTCAACAAGATCATCAACGAGACGCTGGCACGTAGCGGCAAGCTGACCGAAGCCGATCTCGAGCAGATCTACGACACCTATCTCTCCCACATCAAAACGACCGACCGCATCGACAAGGTCGGTGCGCGCGTCATCGGCGAGATCGACGACGTGATGACGGTCTTGAGCGACGCGCTCGGGATGACCGGCGCCTACGACACCAGCCTGTCGCGCGCGACCGAGCAACTGTCCTCGGCCAAGAGCCGCGAGCAGATCAAGGCGATCGTCGAGACGCTGCTGCGTTCGACCGACGAGATGCGCGAGACCAACAAGGCGCTGGAAGGCCGGCTGACACTGTCGAAGAACGAGATCAGCAATCTCCAGCACAGCCTGGAAGCGATCCGCGCCGAGAGCCTGACCGATCCGTTGACCGGGCTCGGCAACCGCAAATATTTTGACCGCATGATCGGCATGGCGGTGCAGAACGCACTCGCCTCGGGCGAGCCGCTGTCACTGCTGCTGTTCGACATCGACCATTTCAAGTCGTTCAACGATTCCTACGGCCATCTCACCGGCGACCAGGTGCTGCGCCTGGTCGGCCTGTCCATGAAACAGACCATCAAGGGCCAGGACATCACTGCGCGCTATGGCGGCGAGGAGTTCGCCGTGCTGCTGCCCAACACCGCGCTGCGCCAGGCTCTCACCGTCGCCGACCATATTCGCCGCGCCGTGATGGCGAAGGAGCTGAAGAAGAAATCGACCGGCGAGATCCTCGGCCGCGTCACCATCTCGGTCGGCGTCTCCATGCTGAAGCAGGGTGACGACACCGATGCCCTGATCGAGCGTGCGGATGCCTGTCTCTACGCCGCCAAGCGCAACGGCCGCAACCGCGTGATCTGCGAAGTCGACCCGGAATACGCGGTCGAGACACACAACCGGGTGGCGTGAGGTGGGACACTGCGGGCCGAGAGACGCGGGCCGCGCTTGACATTCCAACCTGACGGACGACATCTTCCTCGCCACCTGCAACGTCTGATCGCGCGTATCGAGGACTTGTTGTCGTGCCCAATCCTCATGATTTTCACAGGCCACAACCGTCTTACACCAGGGACGAGCTGCTGAGATCGAGCGAAGGCGGCTATTTCGGTCCGGGCAATGCGCAATTGCCGGCGCCGCCGATGCTCATGATGGACCGCATCACCGAACTCAGCCTGAACGGCGGCGAGTTCGGCAAGGGCCATATCGTCGGCGAGCTCGACATTGTGCCGGACCACTGGTTCTTCGATTGTCACTATCGCGGTGACGCGATGATGCCCGGAAGTCTCGGCCTGGATGCGATGTGGCAGATGGTCGGCTACTGGCTCGGCTGGTCGGGCTCACCGGGCAAGGGCCGCGCCATCGGCGTCGGCGAGGTCGAGGTCACGGGCGCCATCACGCCGACGACGCGATCCGTGCGCTACGAGGTCACCATGCGCTTGGTCCGCCGCGGCAAGCTGGTGCTCGGGATAGCCGACGGCCGCGTGCTTGCTGACGGCACCTGTGTGTTCGTGGCGAAGGATATGCGGGTTGGTTTGACCAAGGCCGCGGAGTGACGTGCCGTAGGGTCGGCAAAGGCGCGCTTGCGCCGTGCCCACCATCTCTCCACACCGGGACTTCAACGGTGGGCACGCTTCACTTTGCCAACCCTACGAACCGACTTCTTGGCTGGCCGTTTTTTCGCAACGGGCTTCTTCGGCTCCGCCTTCTTCGCGACCTTCTTCCCCTTCGGGCGCTTCTTCACCTTGGCGCGCTGGGCGGCGGCGAGCGCCGCCCTCGCCCATTGCGCCAGCTCCTCGGAATCGTCGAACAGGCGCGCCGGCAGCTCCCAATAGGAGTTCACCAGCACGGTCTTGGCGCGAGTCGAATACTGGAAGGGCTTTGAGCCTTCGGCTTCAAACTCGGGAATGGTCACCTCGTCGGCGCGGAAGAACAGGCCGGCGCGAAGGGCGAGTGCGAAGTTGATGCCGTCGGCGGAGATGCCGTAGCCGGAGAACATCTTTCGGATGGCGACGGGGCCGAAATCGGCGAACAGGTCGATCAGGAATTCGCGGTCCATAGGCATGCTCTCTCGTGCCCCGGATGCAGCGCAGCGTGAAACGGTGCGCTGCTGAGCCGGGGCCCAGCCGTCTTTGTACTGGTGACTATAGCGTGGGTCCCGGCTCTGCGCAGCAGCACAAGCGCGCTGCAGCGCGTCCGGGACACGAGAGCAACGACGGAGAAATCTACCCGTCGATCTGCGCCGGGCGCAGCTCGACCGATTCGCCGCAGCCGCAGGCGGAGATCTGGTTGGGATTGTTGAAGACGAACTGGGCCTGCATCTTGTCGGCCTTGTAGTCCATCTCGGTGCCGAGCAGGAACAGCACGGCCTTGGGGTCGACCAGGATCTTGACGCCCTTGTCCTCGACGACCTCGTCGGTCGGGCGGATATCATGGGCGTATTCGACCGTGTAGGACTGGCCGGCGCAGCCGCCATTCTTGACGCCGACACGCAGGCCGACGATCTCGGAATCGGCGCGCTGGGTCAGCTCGCTGATCCGCTGGGCAGCGGCATCGGTCAGCCGCATCACCTGCGGGCGCGGACGCCGCGGCTTCGGGGTGGATGCTGGTGTCGAGCCGGACGAGATCTGGGTCATGTTATTTATGTGGTCCGTTGCGGAGCGAATTCAATATCGAGGTTACGCGTCACCACATGTTGAGGACGAGGCGCGCCTCGTCGCTCATGCGTTCCGGCGACCAGGCCGGCTCCCAGACGACCTTGACGTCGACCACGCCGACGCCGGGAACGCTGGCGACCGCGTTCTCGACCATTGTCGGCAGCTCGCCGGCGGCCGGACAGTTCGGCGTCGTCAGCGTCATCTGCACGTCGACGGAGCGATCGTCCTTGATCTCGACCTTGTAGATCAGGCCCAGCTCGTAGATGTCGGCCGGGATCTCCGGATCGAACACGGTCTTGAGGCCGGCGATGATCTCGGTCGTGAGACGCTCGGTCTCCTCCGGCGGCAGCGCCGAATGAGTCTCCATCGGATTGGCTTTGATTTCGGCCGTGTCACTCATGCGAACAAATCCCGCGCCTTCAGCAGCGCCTGTGCCAGATGATCGACTTCTTCCCGCGTATTATACATGCCGAACGAGGCCCGGCATGTGGCCGTCACGTTGAACCGCTCTAAAAGCGGCATCACGCAATGGGTGCCCGCGCGCACCGCGATGCCCTGGCGGTCGATCACGGTGGCGACGTCATGGGCATGCGCACCCCTAAGCTCAAAGGAGATCACCGGGCCCTTGCCTCGTGCGGTGCCGATCAGCCGCAGCGAGTTGATCTCGCGCAAGCGATCCTGGGCGTAGGTGACGAGATCGTGCTCGTGGGCAGCGATGCGCTCCTTGCCGATCGAATTGACGTAGTCGATGGCCGCGCCAAGGCCGACGGCCTCGACGATCGCGGGCGTGCCCGCCTCGAACTTGTGCGGGGGGTCGCCATAGGTGACGACATCGCGCGAGACCTCGCGGATCATCTCGCCGCCGCCATTATACGGGCGCATCGCGACGAGGTGGTCATACCTGGCCCACAGCACGCCGATGCCGGTGGGACCGTACACCTTGTGGCCGGTGAAGACGTAGAAGTCGCAGCCGATGTCCTGGACGTCGACGGGCAGATGCACGGCGCCCTGGCTGCCGTCGACCAGCACGGGAATGCCGCGGGCATGGGCGATCTTCACGACGTCCTTGACCGGCACGATGGTGCCGAGCGCGTTCGACATCTGCGTGATCGCGACCAGCTTGGTCTTCGACGTCAACAGCTTCTCGAACTCGTCGATGAGGAAATTGCCCTCGTCGTCGACCGGCGCCCACTTGATCACGGCACCCTGGCGCTCCCTCAGGAAATGCCAGGGCACGATGTTGGAGTGGTGCTCCATGATCGAGATGACGATTTCGTCACCCTCTTTGATGTTCGGCCCGCCCCAGGACGAAGCGACCAGATTGATCGCTTCGGTCGCGTTGCGCGTGAAAATCACTTCCTCGGTCCGCGCAGCATTGATGAACTGCGCGGCCTTGGTGCGGCCGCCCTCATAGGCTTCGGTCGCGGCGTTGGCGAGATAATGCAGGCCGCGATGGACGTTGGCGTATTCGGATGTATAGGCCTGCGTCATGCGCTCGAGCACGGCGCTGGGCTTCTGGGCGGATGCCGCATTGTCGAGATAGACCAGCGGCTTGCCGTAGACCTGCATGGCGAGCGCCGGAAAGTCCTCGCGCACGCGCGCAACGTCATAAGCGCCGTTCTTGACTGCGGGATGCGTGCTCATGACCGACGCTCCAGCCAGCGCTCGGCAATGCCGATCACATGCTCGCGCAAGCCGTCATCAGCGATCTGCTCGATCGCTTCGCCCACAAAAGCCTGGATCAGCAGCGCCTGGGCCTGCTTCTCCGGCAAGCCGCGCGCCTTCAGATAGAACAGCAGGTTTTCGTCCAGCGCGCCGGCGGTGGCGCCGTGGCCGCAGGAGACGTCGTCGGCAAAGATTTCCAGCTCCGGCTTGTTGTCAGCCTCGGCTTCGTCAGAGAGCAGCAGCGCACGGGTCATCATCTTGCCGTCGGTCTTCTGCGCATCGGGGCGAACGATGATGCGGCCCTGGAACACCGAATGGGCGCGATCGTCAATCACCGCGCGAAAAACCTCGCGGCTGACGCAGTTGGGTACGGCATGATCGACGACCAGCGTGGTGTCGCCGTGCTCGGTCTTCTGCAACAGGTTCACGCCGTTGATCGAGAGCTCGCTGCCCTCGCCCGCCAGCGTGATGAAGCCTTGCAGGCGGCTGACGGCAGCACCGGTGGTCATGTTGAAGAAATTCAATTTGACGTTGGCGCCGACCGTCACGAAATGCGAGGTCACGTTCACCGCGTCGGGCGCGTCGTCCATCAGGCGGATATGCGCGACATCGGCATCGTCGCCGATCGTGACGAGCACGGCGTCGTTGATCTGGTAGGCCTTGGCGCCAGCCGCCACGAAACTCTCGACGATGGTGGCGCGAGCGCCCTTCCCGATCGCGACCTGCGAACGGGTGAAGGCCGACGCGGAAGCTGCGGTCGCGATGTGGATGATCTGGATCGGTGCGGACAGCTGGGCGCCGTCGGCAATCGACAGCACCACGCCATCGGTCGCCATCGCCGCGTTGAGCGCGATCACGGCATCGGTGGACGCGGTCTTCAGAAGACCCGCATCCTTCTCCAGCGTCTCCCGCAACGTCTTGAAACTCGCCTCGGTGGCGAGCGCCTTGACGTCTGACAGATCGGCGGCGAACACGCCGTCGACCAGCACCAGCTTGCGGGCACCCTCGATCGCATGCGCCTTGATGGCATCCGCGGCGCGTTTCAGAGCGGCCGCATCGGGCGCGGCCGAAAGCGGCAGCACCTCGCCGACCAGCGCGCGCAGGTCGGTGTATTTCCATTCCTCGATCCGGCGGTGCGGCAAGCCGAGACGCTCATAGGTCTCGAACGCCTCGCGGCGCGCCGCGATCACGGACGGCGAACCCGGCAGCCGGCCTTCGGCGCTGGTGAAGAGATCGCTCACCGCGCGGCCCTTTCCGGTCTTTGCCACAGCAACGTTCATTGCAAGATTCCTTACGCGGCATCCTCGAACTGGGTGTAGCCGGACGCTTCCAGCTCCAGCGCCAGTTCCTTGCCGCCGCTCTTCACAACGCGGCCCTTCGACATCACGTGCACCACGTCGGGCACGATGTAGTTCAGCAGCCGCTGATAGTGGGTGATCACGACCATCGCACGCTTGGGCGAGTGCAGCGCGTTGACGCCGTCGGCTGCGATACGCAGCGCATCGATGTCCAGGCCGGAATCCATCTCGTCGAGGATGCACAGGCTCGGCTCGAACAGCGCCATCTGGAGCACCTCGTTGCGCTTCTTCTCGCCGCCGGAGAAGCCAACATTGACGCCGCGCTTGAGCATGTCCTGGGGGATGTTCAGCGACTTCGAGACCTCGCGGACCTTCTTCAGAAAGTCCGGCACCATCAATTCGCTCTCGCCGCGGGCCTTGCGCTGGGCATTCAGTGCGGTTCGCAGGAAATTCATGGTGGTAACACCGGGAATCTCGACCGGATACTGGAATGCGAGGAACACGCCCCTGGCAGCCCGCTCCTCGGGAGCCATCTCCAGGAGGTCCTCGCCCTTGAACAGGATCTGGCCGCCAGTGACCTCATAGCCGGGCTTGCCGGCAATGACATGGGACAACGTCGACTTGCCGGAGCCGTTCGGCCCCATGATCGCATGGATCTGACCCTCGTTCACAGTCAGAGTGAGCCCATGGAGGATCTCACGCTCCTCGACACGAACCTGCAGGTCTTTCACTTCAAGCAAAGCCATCTTGGCATCCAGTTCATTCAATTGATGTTGGAGCGCCTGAGCGCACCGCGAGGGTCGGCAATTAGCCAACCGACCCTTCAAGCGAGATCGAGATCAGCTTCTGCGCTTCCACCGCGAACTCCATCGGGAGCTGCTGGAGCACGTCCTTGACGAAGCCGTTGACGACCAAGCCAACTGCTTCTTCCTGAGAGAGGCCGCGCTGGACGCAGTAGAACAGCACGTCTTCGGAGATCTTCGAGGTCGTCGCCTCGTGCTCGAACGTCGCCGAGGAGTTCTTGGCCTCGATGTAGGGCACGGTGTGCGCGCCGCATTTGTCGCCGATCAACAGCGAATCGCAGGCCGTGAAGTTGCGCGCGCCGGTGGCTTTCCGGTGCGCGGTGACGAGGCCGCGATAGGTGTTCTGCGACTTGCCGGCGGCGATGCCCTTGGAGATGATGCGGCTCGACGTATTCTTGCCGAGGTGGATCATCTTGGTGCCAGAGTCGACCTGCTGGTAACCGTTCGAGATTGCGATCGAGTAGAACTCGCCACGGGAATTATCACCGCGGAGAATGCAGCTCGGATACTTCCAGGTGATCGCCGAACCGGTCTCGACCTGGGTCCAGGAGATCTTGGAATGGTTGCCGCGGCAGTCGCCACGCTTGGTGACGAAATTGTAGATGCCGCCCTTACCTTCCGAATTGCCCGGGTACCAATTCTGCACCGTCGAATATTTGATCTCGGCGTCGTCATGCGCGACGAGCTCGACCACGGCGGCATGCAGCTGGTTCTCGTCGCGCTGCGGCGCGGTGCAGCCTTCGAGATAGGAGACGTACGAGCCCTTGTCCGCGATGATCAGCGTGCGCTCGAACTGGCCGGTGTTGCGCTCGTTGATGCGGAAATAGGTCGACAGCTCCATCGGGCAGCGCACGCCTGGCGGCACGTAGACGAACGAGCCGTCGGAGAACACCGCCGAGTTCAGCGTCGCGTAGAAATTGTCCGAGGTCGGAACCACCGAGCCCAGATATTTCTGCACCAGCTCGGGGTGCTCGCGGATCGCCTCCGAGATCGGCATGAAGATCACGCCGGCCTTCTTCAGCTCGGCCTTGAACGTGGTCGCCACCGAAACCGAATCGAACACGGCATCGACCGCGATCTTGCGGCGGGCCGGATCTTCCTCGCCCACCTTGGGCTCGACGCCCTCGAGCATGGCCACTTCCCGCAAGGGGATGCCGAGCTTCTCGTAGGTCTTCAGGATCTCCGGATCGATCTCGTCGAGCGAGGTGATCGTCTTCTTCGGCTTCGGCGCCGAATAGTAATAGAGGTCCTGGAAGTCGATCTTGGGATAGTCGACGCGTGCCCAGGTCGGCTCGGTCATGGTCAGCCAGCGCCGATAGGCCTCAAGCCGCCACTGGAGCATCCAGGCGGGTTCGTTCTTCTTCTCGGAGATGAACTTGACGGTCTCTTCCGACAGCCCCTTGGGGGCCTTGTCGGACTCGATCAGGGTCTCAAACCCATAACGATACTGGTCGACGTCGATGCGCTTGACGCGCTCGACCGTCTCTTGGACGGCTGGCATTCTATCCTCCGCTCGCGGTTTCAAGGACCGCGGTGGATCAAACTCGGACGAGTATTACGATGTTTCTTACGATGTTTTTTGGCGGAAAGCACGGGCTTAGAACCGTTCAAGCCGTGTTTCGTCGCTTAGCCTCTAAGTAGGGTATTACCGAGCTTTCGCCAAGCCTCCACGCACCGATTGATGTCCCCCGGCTGCGTGGACCAGCCCAGACTGAGGCGCACCGCTCCCTGGGCCACGCTGGCATTGTACCCCATCGCCGAGAGCACGTGGGACGGCTGGACCTTGCCGGAGGAACAGGCCGAACCGGAGGAGACGGCGATGCCTTCGAGGTCGAAGCCGATCACGGCAGTCTCGGCCTTGAGCCCCGACGCGGTGAACAGGACGGTATTTGGCAACCTCTTCACGTTTTCCGCGAAGATGCTCGCCCCGGCAATGCCCCGAATACCATTTTCCAAGCTATCTCTTAGACTTGTCATGCGCTCCGCCTCTTCCGGCAGAGCCTCAAGGGCGGCTCTCACCGCTGCCCCAAAGCCAGCGATACCGGCGACATTCTCGGTTCCCGCCCGTCGGCCGAGCTCCTGTCCGCCGCCACGCAGCACCGGCTCCAACCCGGCAAGCCCCTCGGCAACGACCAGCGCGCCGACGCCTTTGGGGCCGCCGATCTTGTGCCCAGAAAAGCTCGCAATATCCGCGCCTACCGCGTTAATATTGAAACCAATTTTGCCGAGCGCCTGGATCGCGTCGACATGCAGGAGGCCGCCCGCCTCGTGGACGATCCGCGCTGCTTCAGCCACCGGCTGGAGCGCGCCGGTCTCGTTGTTGGCCGCCATGATCGAGACCAGCGCCGGAGGGCCGGCGGCGACGAGCGCGCGGAGGTCATCGAGATCGACCACGCCGGAGCTTGTGACCCGGATCCGGCCGATGTCGTTGGCCGGGAATCGGCCGCCCGCCAGCACCGAGGCGTGCTCGACCGCGGAAACCAGGAGCCGCCGCACCGGCTCACCCGATCGGCTGCGCAAGCCGGGCGACAGCGCCAAGGCATTGGCCTCGGTTCCGGCGGAGGTGAACACCACGTTCCGCGGCAGCGCGCCGATGGCTGCCGCAAGCGAGCTACGTGCGTCCTCGACCAGCCGCCGCGCCTCCCGTCCCTCGGCGTGGACCGAGGACGGATTGCCGATCAGCTCGTAAGCGGCCAGCACCGCTGCACGCGCCTCGGCGCGAAGCGGCGTGGTCGCATTCCAGTCGAGATAGACGCGGCTTGGCATGCGTCCTCTTAGCACCTTTTCTCCTTGCGCCAATCAGCCGCCGCCGCACATCAGGCCGGCTGTTGCTGCGCAATTCCGCCAACGGAACGGGACTCCATCCGCAGCCCGAACGGGGACCGCAGCCAGGCGATCCGACGCGCGATCTCGTCGCTCTTGATGTGAAACCCCCAGGACACGTAGAGCATGCTGACGTGGTAGAAGATCAAGAGCCCGAAGGCTAAAATCCGCACCCAATCCAGATCGATGCGTCGTTCCGAAATCGAAACTTGCTGCGGTGTTGACATGGTTCTCTGCTCCTTGACGGGACGGCAAACGCGGTTTTCCGGCCATGACTGACAGCCAAGATGCCCCCGAAACGGAGCGCGTCGAAACGGTTTGGGATCAGGACCGGGCGCTAGGGGATGAGGCGTCGGCGTCCGGGACGAGCGGTTGGCGCGGCGGGATCAGTGGCGAATGGACGATGTTCGCTGCGATCGCAGCCGTCGCGCTCGCCATCGGTGTCGTCAATGCGCTCTCGGGCGCGCAGGACGCCGCCTGGCGCGGCGACAGCTATGACATTGGCCGGCGGCTGTTCTGGGAGCTGTCGAGCATCATCGTCATCCTGCTGCTGGTGCCGATCCTGACGCTGGCCGTGCGGCGCATGCGCCAGGCACAGGGGCTGGCGATACGGATCGGAATCGCTGCGGTCGCCGTGCTCGGCTTCTCGGCCCTCCACATCACCGGCATGGTGGGCTTGCGGAAATTCCTGCTTGGGCTCGCGGGAGGCGGCTACGACTTCCACTTCTCGCTAGCGGTGGCCCTGTACGAGTTCCGCAAAGATGCCGTCACCGCTCTGCTGCTGGGGGCAACGCTCTGGCTGATCGAAAGCCGGCGTGAGCTGAGGAAGGCCGCCCACGCGGCCGCGTCCCTGCCGGCCGCTGCGCATGAGCAACCATCATCCGATCTGATCTGGCTCCGGGATGGCACCAACCGCGTCCGCGTCGCGCCGCGTGACATCCTCTGGGTCGCCTCCGCCGGCAACTACATCGAATACATCCTCGCCAACGGCACCCAGCACCTGATCCGCGGCACGTTGGCCGCAACCGAAAGCGAGCTCGCCCGCTTCGCCATCGTGCGCGTGCACCGGACCAGGCTCGCCAATCTCGACCGCGTGAGCGGCGTCGACTTCAAGCCCTCAGGGGACTTCGAGCTCACGTTCGACAACGGGCAGACGCTCGGGGGCAGCCGCCGCTACCGGCCCGCGGTCGCCTCGCTTGGAGGGCGTACCGCACCTGTGTGAATCGCCACCGTCGGTCGCCCGACGGTCGATAAACGATCGTGATTCCAATCAGTTGCCGCCACAGATGCGAACCGGGCCATGACCCCGCTCCACCCCGGCTGCCATTGGCATGACACCGCGATGATGAGCCTAAGTTCTTGAGCACATTGGCAGATGTCGAAGATGCTTGCTTTTAGCCCCGCAGCCTATGTTAGAACGCGGCCGTCAAGTCACCGCGCGCCATTTGCGCATCACCGCGAGGCGCACGCCTTCTCGTCCTTCCATTCGCGCTCTCGCCGGCGTCGCTGCCGATGAGGCCACAATCGGTTGATTGCGGAGAACCGCCTCTCCAGGACATCAATCAAGAGATCACCCATGCCTGAAGTTATTTTCACTGGCCCCGCCGGCCGCCTCGAAGGCCGCTATCACCCGGCCAAGCAGAAGAACGCGCCGATTGCGATGGTCCTGCATCCGCATCCGCAGTTTCACGGCACGATGAATCATCAGATCATCTACCAGTGCTACTACGCCTTCGCGCATCGCGGCTTCTCGGTGCTGCGCTTCAATTTCCGCGGCGTCGGCCGCAGCCAGGGCTCGTTCGACCACGGCACCGGCGAATTGTCGGATGCCGCAGCAGCCCTCGACTGGGCGCAGACGATCAATCCCGAGGCGCGCGCCTGCTGGGTCGCCGGATTCTCGTTCGGCGCCTGGATCGGCATGCAGCTTTTGATGCGCCGTCCCGAGGTCGAAGGCTTCATCTCCATCGCGCCGCCGGCCAACCTCTACGACTTCTCGTTCCTCGCGCCCTGCCCGTCGTCGGGCCTGATCGTGCACGGCGAGAAGGATGCGGTGGTGCCGCCGAAGGACGTCAACACGCTGGTCGAGAAGCTGAAGACCCAGAAGGGCATCGTGATCGACCAGCAGGTCATCCCCGGCGCCAACCACTTCTTCGACGCCAAGCTCGAGCCGCTGATGGAAACCATCACGGCGTATCTGGATATGCGCCTCGCCAACGTGCGCTGAGGCTTTCCGTGGGCGCGTTCGTGGCATTGCTGCGCGCGGTCAATGTCGGAGGTACCGGCAAGCTGCCGATGACCGAACTCAAGACGATGTGCGAAGAGCTCGGTTTCGGTGCCGTGCGCACCTACATCGCCAGCGGCAATGTGGTCTTTACCAGCCGCAAATCGGAATCCGCGATCAAAGCCGCGCTGGAAAAGCGTTTGCACACCTACGCCGGCGTGCCGCTCGGTGTGCTCGTGCGCAGCGATAGCGAGATGGCAAAGGTTTTGGCCGACAATCCGTTTGCCAAAATGGCGCCCAACCGCACGGTCGCGATCTTCCTCGACAAGGCGCCGCCCGCGGACACGCTCGCCGAAATTCGCGGTCAGAAGGGCGAAGAGGTCAAGCTCGGCCGCCGCGAGATCTACGTGCATTACCGCGACGGCATGGGGACTTCAAAACTCGTGATCCCCGCCGCCAAGACCGGCACCGCGCGCAACATGAACACCATCGCGACCCTAGCGAAGATGGCCCTGGAGCTCTAGCTAGCTGACCGAGGATGACATCGCCCGGTTCGGGAGAGAAACATTGAAGGCGTATCTGGTGCTCGACCTGTCGGTGAACGACGTCGCCGGCTTCAAGACATATATCGCTGAAATTCCCGCCTTGATCGCCAAGCACTCCGGGCGCTACATCGTCCGCGGCGTGGAGCCGACCACGATCGAGGGTGATTGGGCGCCCGAGCGCCTCGTCATCATTGAATTTCCGGAGCGCAAGAAGGCGCAAGCTTTCCTGGACGATCCCGACATCCAGGACCTCTTCAAGCTGCGCCACGCCACGACGACGAGCAAGCTGCTGCTTGCCGACGGCTGCACCTGATCGCTGTGGCGCCGCCTAGGCCAGCTTCAGCGCGACGATCCCCATCAGCACCAGCGCGATGCCCGCAAGCTTCATCGCGCTCAAGGCCTCGCCGAACAGCACGACGCCCATGGCGAAGGTTCCGGCGGCGCCTATTCCGGTCCATACCGAATAGGCGACGCCGACCTCGAGCACCTTCAACGCACGCCCGAGCAGGAAGACAAAGGCGGCGAGCAGCACCAGCGAAACGATGCTCCAACCGATGCGCGTGTAGCCTTCGGCATATTTCATCGAGATTGCCCAGCCGACATCGAGTGCGCCGGCGATCACCAGCATCAGCCAGGCCAGAGACTGCGACATAGCTCAGGCCGCAAGCTTCAAGAGATGCGCGTCGTGGCGCACCAGGAAGGCGCGCAGCAATTGCGGATAGTCGGCGTCGACCGTAGTGCGCACGCTCGGACGTTTTGCGAGCTCGCTCCGCCACGCGCGCACCTTGGGGACATCGCTGAAGATGCCATGCTCGGTCAGTTCATCGAACAGGTCGAAATAGCGGAAGACCGGCGCGAACACCGCATCGACCATGCTGAACGCTTCGCCGGCGAAGAACGGGCCTGCGCCCAGCGCCGTCTCAACGCGCGCGAACTTCGTCACCAGCGCCTGACGCTTGCTTTCGAACGTCGCCGGATCGGTCGTGGTCTCCAGGCCCCAGAGATCGCCGAGGATCGCCGAGCCGAACTCCATCCAGGCGCGGTGCTCGGCACGCTTGAGGGCATCGGCCGGATGCAGCTTTGCGCCGGCTTGCGTCTCCTCGATGTACTCGCAGATCACGTTGCTCTCGAACAGCGCGACCTCGCCCTTGTCGGTCGTCACCACCAGCACCGGCACCTTGCCGAGCGGCGACAATTTCAGAAACCAGTCAGGCTTGTTGGCGAGATCGATATCGATCCGCTCGAACGGAACGCCCTTCTCCTTCAGCGCGATCACGGCGCGTTGAACGTAAGGGCAAAGCTTGTGGCTGATCAGTTTGAGCGAAGCGGTCATGACTAATCCCGACAGTTGGATGCAGTTGCATCAATATAGATGCATCTGCATTCATCCGTCAAGGTCGACCACCTCACTCAGGGCCGCGCGATCACCCCGCCCGTCATCGGCATCGGCACGCCTGTCGTGCTCGGATAGGACAGAGGCAGGCCCTTCAGGCCGCGCGCTGCGAGGAAGCCGAAGGCCTGCGCCTCGATCGCGTCGGAGGCCCAGCCGAGCGTCTCAGCTGCCTCGACGGTCGCCGTGCCGACCCGCTCCCGCAGCCTGCGCAGCATGGTCAGATTACGTGCGCCGCCACCGCAGACGATCCAGCTTCGCGGCCGCCGCGGCAGCAACGGAATGACGCGCGCGATCGCAGCCGCAGTGAAAGCGGTGAGCGTCGCGGCGCCATCGGCCGGCTGGACATCGCCGAGCTTCAGCGCGGCGAAGTCGTTGCGGTCGAGCGATTTCGGCGGCGGGCTTGCGAAGAACGGCAATTCCAGCGCGCGGGCGATCCAGGCCTCGTCGGCCTTGCCGAGCGCCGCAAACTTTCCTTCCGTATCGAACGCCTGGTTCATGGTGCGGTACATGAAATCGTCGAGCAGCGCGTTGCCGGGCCCGGTGTCGCAGGCGATCAGCGTGTCGTTGCCATCGATATAGGTGATGTTGGAGACGCCGCCGATATTGACCACGACGATCGGCCCTTCGCGCGCCAACGAATTGGCAAGCGCCCGGTGGTAAACTGGCACGAACGGCGCCCCCTGCCCGCCAGCCTCGACGTCGGCGGCGCGGAAGTCGTGCATCACGGGGATATGGATGGCTTTGGCCAGCGCCAGCGCATCGCCGATCTGCACCGTCAGCCGCCGCTCGGGCCGGTGCAGCACGGTCTGGCCGTGGAAGCCGACGATGTCGATGTCTTCGGGCTTCATCCGGTTCTGGGCGACAAAGGCGGCCACCGCCTCGGCATGCGCCAGCGTCACCGCGCGCTCGGCCTCGGCCAGGATTCCCGGCCGGGCATCGCGTTGCAGCAGGTGCACAGCTTCTGAGAGGGCCTGGCGCAGCAGGTTGCGCTCGGCTGGGCTATAAGGCCGGTAGCCGGACGGCCCGAACGCTTTCACCTGCTTTCCATCGGTTTCGATCAGCGCGATGTCCACCCCGTCCAGCGAGGTGCCGCTCATCAAACCGAGTGCCGTCAACATCATGGGATCAGCGTCCTCAAAACACCCCTCCGGCATGCCGATCTTGTGCCAGAGGGACACATCTTATAATGCCACAGCGCCAAGTGGCGGGCAGCAATCCAGTTCCAGCGGAAGTCTCCTAAATTGCTCCCAAAACAGTAAACCAAGAATTGTCAGGCATGCCGACAGATGACTGCATTTAAATCGGATTTCCTCAACACCCTGCAGGAACGTGGTTTCATCCACCAGTGCTCCGATTTCGAGGGGCTGGACGCGCTCGCCGCCAAGGGCGAGGCGATCGCCTATGTCGGCTACGATTGCACCGCTCCTTCGCTGCACATCGGCAACTACCTGACCATGATGCTGCTGCACTGGTTTCAGCAGTCCGGCAACAAGCCGATCACGCTGATGGGCGGCGGCACCACCATGGTCGGCGACCCCTCCGGAAAGGACGAGACGCGCGCGATCCGCACCGTCGCCGAGATCGAGGCCAACAAGGCTTCGATCCGGGGCGTGTTCGCAAAAGTGCTGCGCTACGGCGACGGCAAGAGCGACGCCATCATGCTCGACAATGCCGAGTGGCTGACCAAGCTCAACTACATCGACATGCTGCGCGACGTCGGCCGGCATTTCTCGGTCAACCGCATGCTGACGATGGATTCGGTCCGCCTGCGCCTCGAGCGCGAGCAGGAGATGAGCTTCATCGAGTTCAACTACATGATCTGCCAGGCCTACGACTTCGTCGAACTGGCCAAGCGGACCGGCTGCCATTTGCAGATGGGCGGCTCCGACCAATGGGGCAACATCATTATGGGCGTCGATCTCGGCCGCCGCATGGGTACACATCAGCTGTACGCGCTGACCACGCCGCTGCTGACGACCGCATCGGGCGCCAAGATGGGCAAGACCGCGCAAGGCGCGGTGTGGCTCAACGCCGACCAGTTTTCGCCGTATGATTTCTGGCAGTACTGGCGCAACACCGAGGACGCCGACGTCGCCAAGTTCCTGAAGCTGTTCACGACGCTGCCGATGAGCGAGATCAAGAAGCTCGAAGCGCTCGGCGGCTCGGAGATCAACGAGGCCAAGAAGGTGCTCGCCACGGAAGCGACCGCGCTGCTGCATGGCCGCGACGCAGCGAACGAAGCGGCCGAGACCGCACGCCGCACCTTTGAGGAAGGCGCACTCGCCGAGAGCCTGCCGACGGTGGAAATTCCGCGCGGCGAGCTGGAGGCCGGACTCGGCGTGCTCAACGCCTTCGTCAAGGCGGGCCTCGTCGCCTCCAATGGCGAGGCACGGCGCCAGATCAAAGGCGGCGGCCTGCGCGTCAACGACGGCCCCGTCACCGACGAGAAGATGGCGCTGTCGGCTGCCAATCTGACGCCGGAAGGCGTGATCAAGTTGTCCTTCGGCAAGAAGAAGCACATCCTGCTCAAGCCTGCATAGGCGTATGAGCTTTTGATGCTTGTCAGGGCGCGTCGATGCGCGCTCCCTGACGGCAATGGATCAGAACACGCCCCGGGAAACGTCGACGGAACAAGGAAGCACGCAGCAGGACGCGGTGCGCACCGCGCTTGTCGTGCTCGCGCTGTGCTTCACGCTGGCCGTGCTCGGGCGGGGCTTAAGCGAAAGCTTCACCGTCTTCCTCAAGCCGATCTCCGAAAATTTCGGCTGGGATCGCGCGCAGGTGGTTTCGATCTACTCGCTGACCTGGCTCATCAGCGGACTGACTGCGCCGCTGGTTGGCCGCCTGTTCGATCATTCCGGACCGCGCATCGTCTACGCGCTCGGCCTGCTGCTGCTCGGCTCGGCCTTCCTGATCGCAGGCCATGCGCAGGCGCTCTGGCAATTTCAGCTCTCGATCGGATTGTGCGTCGGCATTGGCGTCGCCTTTATCGGCAACGTGCCGAACTCGATCCTGCTCGGCCGCTGGTTCGGGCCAAAGCTGCCGACCGCGATGGCGGTGGTGTACTCGGCGATGGGCGGCGGCGTGCTGGCGCTGCTGCCGGCCTCGCAGCTGCTGATCGATCATCTCGGTTGGCGCGAGACCTATCAGGTCTACGGCTTCGCCGCGCTTGGTCTGCTGGTGCCGCTCATGCTGCTGCCGTGGCGCCTGTTCGCGTCGGGCTCGCCTCATGTCGTCAAGAAGACCGATCCGGATTTCATCGACAACGGCTGGACGCTTCTGAGCGCGATGCGCCACCATGCCTTCTGGGCGCTGTTCTCGACCTTCTTCTTCACCGCCGTCGGCATGTATGCGATCGCGGCCCAGATCGTGGCCTATCTGATCGATGCGGGCTTTCCCCCGCTCCAGGCCGCAACCGCCTGGGGTTTTTCCGGCGTGGTGCTGGTGTTCGGCATGATCGGGGTGTCCGCGCTCGACGGGCTGATCGGGCGCCGGCCGTCCGTGCTGCTGAGCTACGCGATCTCGATCCTCGGCATCGCCCTGCTCTGGCTGTTGCAATATTTGCCGAACCTCATCCTGCTGACCGGCTTCGTCGTCTGCTTCGGCAGCATGATGGGCTCGCGCGGACCGCTGATCACCGCAACTGCGATGAAGATTTTTCGGGGCAAGCGGGTCGGCACCATCTACGGCACGATCTCGATCGGCAGCGGTTCGGGCTCGGCCTTCGGCTCCTGGAGCGGCGGCCTGATCCATGACGCCACCCACGGCTATAACGCGCTGCTCGTGTTCGCACTTGCGAGCGTGGTGCTCGGAATGATCCCATTCCTGATCGTGCCCGCCTTGCGGCGCTAGGTTTCCCGGAGGTAACCTGAACTCATTCGTGTCACCGGGGAACTACGGGCGGGCACGACGCGTAGATGCTCAGAAAATGCGGATGGCGCGCGGCTAAAATCACAGCCTGCGGTGTTTTGACCGATATGACAAAAATGTCAGCGCAAATTGACCTGGCGCAGCTTGCAGGGCGGAACCGAATGCGGTCCTAGTCGCAGCATTGGATGGAGGGCACAAACCAATGAACTTTCCTTATCTCACTCGCTTTCAGCCGGTTCTCTTGAGCCTGTTTCGCTTCATCACGGGACTGCTGCTGTTCCAGTACGGTGTCGCCAAGCTGTTCAAGTTTCCTGCGCTGCCCTACTTCGCCGACATCCCGCCGCTGATCTACGCGGCCGGCACGCTCGAGCTGGTGCTCGGTGCGGCCCTGATGCTAGGCCTGTTCACCCGGCTATCAGCTTTCATCCTGTCGGGCGAAATGGCGTTCGCTTACTTCATGGGCCACATGCTCAAGACAGGCACGCCGGTGCTCCTGCCGCTGCTCAACGGCGGCACCGCCGCGATCCTGTTCTGCTTCGCCTGCCTCTACGTCTCGGCAGCGGGCGGTGGTCCGGTCAGCGTCGATGCGCTGATCGGCAAGGAGAGTGACGCACCGGGCGGCGCCTTCGCGCGGCGCTGAGGCGCGCGCAACCGATCCGCAGACCCGGCACTGGCATTTCACCGGTGCCGGTTCAGCGCGAGCCCAGCACGTTCCAGATGAGAACGAGGGCCGCCACAAGAAGCACGGACATGACGATGCGGTGAACGAATCGGTTCATTGCCCGTCCAGCCAGGCTCGATCACAACCAAAGTCTGAAATCTTTCTGTTCCCGCAAAAATACCGGCGCACGGCATCGCGTCGCGATTTGCCTGCACGATTGCGCATAGGGCTGCGAAGGATCACCCGCGCGGCGGCCGCGCGCACGCCTGTCTTCATGATTGGTAAGAACTTCATGTTAGCCATGAGAGCAATAACAAACATGTCGTAGGGGCTGTGATGAAGCTGCTGAGCCATTTGAAGATCCGCACCAAGCTTGCCAGCATGGTGTGCCTCGCAGCCCTCACAGTCACGGCCATCATCGCGGGATCGACCGTGCTCAGCAAGAGCCGCATGATGGACGACCGGGTCCAGCAGATGAAGGCCGCGGTCGACCTGCTCCACGGCCTCGCGCAGACTTTCCAGGATGACGCCGCCGCCGGCAAGATGACGGCGGACGAGGCCAAGCTGCAGTTTCGCCAGCGTGCCCGCAACATGAAGTTCGGCGGCGGCCAGGGCTATCCTGTCGTCTACAATCCCGACACGTCGATCCTGGTCAATGGCGCCAATCCGCAGCTCGAAGGCAAGATCACAGGCGCCAAGGATTCCAATGGCGTCCTGATTGCCGATGCTCAGCTCAACGCCGCCAGGCAGGCGCCGCAGGGCGGCGTCACATCCTATCTCTACCCGCGCCCCGGCCAGACCGAGCCCGTCCGCAAGACCGTGTTCGTCCGCCAGTTCACGCCCTGGAACGCCACGATCAGTTACGGCCTCTATGTCGACGATATCGATGCTGACGTGCGCGCGCTCACGCTCGAGCTCGCCGCGATCGGCGGCGGCTTGATGCTGCTGATGGCAGCGCTGTCCTGGCTGATCGCCCGCGACGTGCTCAGCGCACTCGACCGCCAGAAGACCCGCATGCAGGACATCGCCGACGGCGCCATCGACAAGCCGGTCGAGGAGACCGATCGCGGCGACGAGATCGGCCGCATGGCCGAGACGCTCGAAGTGCTCAGGCAGACCGCCTTGACGGCGCGCACGCTGGAAGCCGAACAGGTCGCGGCCAAGGCCCGCGGCGAGCAGGAAAAGCGCGACGCTTTGATTTCCCTCGCCGACCGCTTCGATGCGTCGGTCGGTCAGCTCGTCGGCCTGATGGCCTCGGGCTCCGGCGAGCTGGAGACCACGGCCAAGTCGATGTCGTCGACCGCCGAGGGCACCAACCGCCGCGCCGCCGTGGTCGGCTCGGCCGCGACCGAAGCCAGCCAGCGCGTCCAGACGGTGGCGGCCGCCGCCGAAGAGCTCTCCTCCTCCATCACTGAAATCAGCCGTCAGGTCGCGCAATCGGCCGAAGTCACCGGCCGCGCGGTCGAGAGCGCACGCCACACCGACACCATCGTGCGCGCGCTGTCCGACGGCGCCCAACAGATCGAGCACGTCGCCGAGCTGATCTCTAGCATCGCCGCGCAGACCAATCTGCTCGCGCTCAATGCCACCATCGAGGCCGCGCGCGCCGGTGAGGCCGGCCGCGGCTTCGCCGTCGTCGCCTCCGAAGTGAAATCGCTGGCGAGCCAGACCGCGGAAGCCACCCGCGAGATCGGCGACAAGATCGCCCAGATCCAGGGAGCGACCAAGGAGGCCGTGGACGCCATCGGCGGCATCACCGCGACCATCGAGGAGGTCAGCCGCATCGCCACCTCGATCGGCGCCGCGATCGAGGAGCAAGGCGCGGCCACCGCCGAGATCGCCCGCAGCGTCTCGCAAACGGCCGAAGCCACCAGGGAAGTCACCACGAATATCGGTGGCGTCAGCACGGCAGCCAACGAGACGGGCAATGCCGCGGGCATGGTCCTCACTGCCGCGTCAAACCTCTCCAAGCAGGCCGAGCAGCTCTCGGGCGAAGTTGGCACGTTCCTGGCGGGCGTGCGCGCGGCGTAGGACGAGCGAAACGCTCCCAGGAGATCGGCTCAGGCGCTCGCCCTAACGCCGCGCCAGGCTGCAACCGCTCGACAGCGGCCTTGCCGTTGCCGCCGGGCTGTCGCCGGACTGCGCCGACGGCAGTTCGTCGATCGGCGTGCTCTGTTTGCCGGTGTTGAACTCGAAGATCTTGCGGAACACGCCGGGCACCATCGCGGAGATCGGATTGACGCGCATCACGGGAGCCGCAGGCGTGCCGACGACCTCGTAGGTGACGCCGATCAGCCCCTCCTTGTCGCCGCCGCCGAGGAAGAGGCCAAATAACGGGATCTGGCCGAAGATGTTGTTCACGCCATACATCGGCACGAAGGTGCCGCTCATGCACACCTGGTTGCCGGGATAATCGATCGACCCCTCGATGGTGGCGCCGATCATCGGCCCCTTGACCAGGCCATCGCGGACCGTGAGCGCGCCGTTCTGCCGGGTGAACTCGGCACGCAAGGCGCTGAAGGAAACGCCGCTGCCCCCCGGAGTGCCGTTCGGCGCGCCCGCGGCGACGCGCTCCAGCTGCGCCTCGCCCTTCACCGTGAAGTCGCGCACGTTGATGAGACCTTCGCGCGCCGTGGTCGGCTCGGATGTCGGCGGCTCCATCGCCACCACCATCTGGCCGCCGATCGCCTTGGTATAGGTGTCGGTGAACTTCAGCAGCGATCCGGCATCATTGGTCTGGAGATAGATTACCTCGCGGCTGCCCTGCGCACGCCCGCCGCGCAAGTCCGCCGCTACCGGCGTGTTCTGGCCGATCCGGCCGCTCAGCGAGAACGCCTTGATCGCCCCGCTGCGTTTCGACACCTTGGCATCGACGCTGCGCATCGCCTCGCCGTTGAAGCCCGCGACCGTACCGAGTTTCACGTCGATGTCGAAATCGACGTTCTTCAGCTTGCTCTTGCCGTCGTCCTTGGAATTGCCTGAGATCGCCGACTTCAGGAAGCCGCGGCCGTCGAAGACGTCGCCGCGCATCGTGCCACGGACCACGCCGTCCTGACCGCGCTCCACCTTCAGCGACGTCTTGTCGCCATCGGACGGCGCGTAGATCGGGAAGTTCGCATTCACGAGGTCGCCGTTCGGGTCGACTTCCAGCGAGCCCTTGATCGAGGCGCCGCCGCCTTCGATGACGATGTCATCGAGCCGGGTCGACTGTGCTGTCGGCACCACCTTGAACGTCGCCTTGCTCGACTTGCCCGGCAACTTGACCCAGCCGGGCAGGATGTTGTCGAGCTTGACCGAGGTGAGGTCAGCCTCGATGCCGAGCTTCGTGGTCTGGTCAGGGCCACCGGCAATCCTGCCCGACACCTTGACCGGCACCGACCCGCTGACGGCAGGACTGAGGTCGAAGCCAAGGCGCGCACGGCCGGCGTCGTCCAGCGTCGTCTGCAGCTTGACGTCCGCATCGCCATCGGTCGCCTTGCGGTAGTCGAGCGAGGCCGCCTGCCCGTTGATCTTGACGTCGCCCTTGACCTGGTAGCCCTGGTTGTTGGCGACGATCTTGAGATTGTTGGCCTCGAGCTTCTGGTTCATCACCAGCTTGTCGGCAGCAAAGCCGTTGAGATCGGCAGTGACGGCGTAGACGGTGTCCGCCCTGGTCAGCTCGCCCTTGACCGGCAGGCCGAGCTGGATATTGGCCGTGAAGGTGCCCTTGGCCGTGTTGGGATCGACGACGGTCGACGACAGATCGCTCAGGCGATCGTTGGACAACATTTCGGCCGCCGCCGGCACTGGACCATCGACACGGAATCGGGTCCGCGACGGCGAGGGTTTCGGCGCCATGTCCGGCACCTCGAAGGTGAAGTCGGAGATGGTGATCTTGCGGCCCGCGGGCGTGTCGGCAATGCCCTGAGCGATATTCACGGTGGCGGTGCGTCCGGTCACGTGGGCCTTCAGATCGGCGTCGTGCACAATCGGCATGCCGTCAACGGGACGAACCGCGACGCCGCTTGCCACGATGTTGACCGACAGGCCGTCATCGGGAATGGGCGGTCCCTTGCGCGGAAGGTTCCGCGTCGGCGAGTTGATGCCGACCTCGATGCGTTGAAGCGTGCCGCGCTCGATCCGCTCGATCACCCATTGGCGCAACTCGGGCACCACCAGTGTCGGCCACATCCGCTTCAGCGCGGAGGCCGACATCGGCGTTCCCGCAAAGCCGAGCGTCAGGCGCGGCTCGCCGGAATAATCGATCGCACCGGTGCCGGCGACGCCGATCTCGCCGTTGGAGATGTCAGCCTGCGTCAGCAGCATGCGCTTGTGATCGGTGTCGAAGCGGAAGCCGATCGCGATACGGTTGAAGACGAGCGGCGGCTCGTTGTCGATGCCACCGAGCAGGATCGAACCGCCGCTGAAGCCGAGCTGCCAGTCGTTGGTGGTGCCGTTGGGCGGCTCGAGGTGGGCGAGCAGAGTCAGGCGATTGGCGCCGGAGATGATCTTGAACGGTGCGACCAGCACCCGCCGTCCCGCATCCCACTCGACGTTGATCTCGGCCGAGTCGATCGCCATCGGATAATCGGGCGTGTCGGTGTCGATGATATTGCCCGCGCCGATCGTGACCTTGCCGCGGAAGAACGTCGGCACGCCGTCGCGGCCGAGCTCACCCTTGAGCTCGCCGGTCAGAGGCAGGTCGGCCGTATAGGTGAGGTCCTTGACGCGCAGCGCGAGCAGGATGTTGGCGGTCGAGACCTTGTCGGCGCGGATATCGATCGAGCGTACGCCATTCTCGCTCGGTCCGATCGTGGCGCGCAATGACCACGGGCGCGCGCCCTCTTCGCCGAAGCTGAGCGCGACGCCGCCATGGGTCGGCCGGCGCAGGCTGAGCGTGATGTTCTCGAACGTCCATTTGCTGCCGCGCTGCTGATCGTCGACAATCAGATTGCCGTTCTTGAGACCGATCTCGTTGAGGTTCTGGCCGTCGAGGCCGGTCAAGCTCAGGCTGTCGAGCCAGTCGAGGCCCTGAAGGATTCCACTCTGCGCGACCGGCTGAGGTGCGGCCAGGGACGCGTCGGGGGTCGCAGGCGCCATCCCGAACGGCGGCGGCGGAACGCCATTGCGCGGGAATGTCGGCGGCAGGCCCGCTTCCTTCTTGGACGCGACGCCGGTTGCGAGCGGCTTCGCCGTGTCGCCGGCTGACACCGTGACGGTCCCGTCAGGTGCGATCCGGATCGCAAGCTCGGCATCGACGAGGTTGAGGCTTTCGGCGCGCAGATGCCCGGTGAGAAGTGCTGCCCCCGACAGCCGCACCTCGGCCTTCGGTGCGCTGGCGACGATGGCATGGTCGTGATCGCGGACGATGATGTCGCGGATACGCACGGCAATTCGGACCCGCCCGGCGCGCTCGATCTGGGTGCCGCCGACCTCCACGGTGTTACCGTGGCCGATATTGTCCTCGATGGCAGCGGCGAGCCAGGGCGTCGCCAGGTCGAGATTGATCGGACCGGCACCAAGGCGCCACCACAGCGCTCCAAAGCAGCCGACGAAGATGACGATCAGGGCGCCGAGGACGAGAGCCATCCAGCGCAGCCAGCGTCCGCTCGGCAGCACCCGCCGAAACGCTGAGAAACCGTCACCGACGGGGATGCGCGAACTGGAACGCGACAACAGGCGGCGTGCGCGATGACCCGCCTCCTCTTCCTGGTCTTGATCCCAGTCGGCCTCGTCCCATTCCGGCAGCGTGAGATGACCGCCGCGCCGATCGACGTCCCGATTGTGATCCTGGGGCGACGTATTCCTAGCCATTGCCTCTCGATACAGGCGCCCGTCATAGGATCGAGCGCCGCCGGGACCGCAGCCGTCGACGGGAATCGACGCTTCCCGCCCCGGCATTGGCGCCATACCTCGAATGTTCCTGCTGTTCGTCATTTCGCCCCGGGAGCGCGTTCAACGAGCAGTGGGGTGGTGCGTGGAATTCCTTGTAACCATACTCCGTCGCCGCCAAAATTGCCCAGCCGAGGGCGCGAATCCGGCATACCGGACGAGAGCTGCAATACCGCTTTGGTTGACCCGCCGAAAGCGACGAAAGGAAGGCGTATGTCCAAGAAATCCCGAAAGAAATCGTCCAAAACGCCCTCCGGCAGTCCGACCGCTAAAAAGAAGCCCCAGAAAACACGGGCGTCGACGCAAACACGTGGCGCGAAAACACAGCCGGCATCGGCAAGCAAATCAAGCAAAGCAGGCGACAAGGCAGCATCGCATAAGGCCGCATCGAAACGGTTAAAATCTTCTGAAAAGACCTCTAAGCCCGCCGCGTCGGCGTCGGCCGTTTCAGCAACGTCGTTGCCAGCAAGGTCCCTGTCAGCAAAGTCCCTGTCAGCAAAGTCCTTGGCCGAGGGCCAGAAGGCGCCGGCCTTCCGCCTGCCCCGCGATGGCGGCAACGTCGTCACCCTGTCGGACTATGCCGGCCAGAAGCTCGTCCTGTTCTTCTACCCTCGCGCCGACACACCGGGCTGCACCCGCGAGGCGATCGACTTCACCCGGCTCAAGGACGCCTTTACCGCTGCCGGCACCGCCGTTCTCGGCATTTCGGCCGATCCGTTAAAGGCCCAGGAGAAGTTCCGCGACAAGCACAGCCTCGGCATCCCCCTGATCTCGGACGAGCAGCATGAGATGCTGGAGGCGTATGGCGCGTGGGGCGAAAAATCCATGTACGGCAAGAGCTTCCTCGGGATCCTTCGCACCACGTTGCTGATCGGATCCGACGGCAAGGTGGCCAGGATCTGGCGCAATGTCCGGGTCGACGGCCATGCGGACGAGGTGCTGCTAGCTGCAAGAAGTCTTTAACCAGCCCGTTAAAATCGAGCGTTCCCGTTTCCGAAAAATTAACCATGACTGGCCCAGATTGCTGCGGCAATTGAGCCGCAAGGAACCGTTCCTATCGGCGCGGGAGTGCCGATGTCGAAAAGTTCTGCCCAATATTCGCAGTACCCTCATCATCACCCCCACGACCACGGACGCGCCTTCCATCGCCGTGCTGCCCCGGCGGCCGCTGCGATTCCCCTGCCCGATGCCGACGACGCCTACACGATCCTGCATCACGGCAAGCAGGTTCGCCTCGGACCTGTCGTGTTCTGGATCGTGGTCGGCACCGTCGTGCTGCTGGGGCTGTGGTCAGCGGCGACCGCCACCTATTTCGCCTTCCGCGACGACGTCCTGACCCGGCTGATCGCCCGTCAGGCCGAGATGCAATACGCCTATGAGGACCGCATCGCCGAGCTGCGCGCCAAGGTCGACCGTACCACCAGTCGGCAATTGCTCGACCAGGAGCAGTTCGACCAGAAGCTCGACCAGATCATGAAGCGCCAGACGGCGCTGGAGTCCAGGGCCACGGCGCTGGGCGCCATGCCTGATGTCACCGGGTCAATCCCGCGCGCGGCGTCGCAGCGTGGCGACGCGAACCAGACGACGACGCAAGGCACACCCAAACCGTCGCCAATCAGCGACACCGTGATCTTCGTGGCGCCGCCTGACCGCGAAGCCCGGCTCGAATCGCGTGCGCCGGCCGTGATCGCCCCGCCGATCAATCAATTCGCCAAGAATCAGGGCTTCGACAATGTCCTGGTCCGGCTGACGAACTCGCTCGATCAGGTCGAGCGCCGCCAGGTTGCGGCGCTCAGCGCCGTCGAGGAAGGCATGGATTCGCGGATGCGGCGGATGCGCGGCGTGGTCAGCGACCTCGGCCTGAACCTCGCCAATCTCGAGGCCGCCGTGCCGCGCGCCGCGATGGGCGGTCCGTTCGTGCCGGTGAAGCTCACCGCGAACGCAGGTCCCTTCGAGAAGCAGCTCTATCGCATCAACGTCACCCGCGCCGACATGGACCGGCTCAATCGCACCCTGGCGCAGGTGCCCTATCGCAAGCCGGTCGTCGGCGAGGTCGAATTCACCTCCGGCTTCGGCGTGCGCAGCGATCCCTTCCTCGGCCGGCCCGCAATGCATACCGGCCTCGATTTCCGTGCCGCGACCGGCGATCCGGCGCGCGTCACGGCCAACGGCAAGGTGGTCTCGGCCGGCTGGTCCGGCGGTTATGGCCGCATGGTCGAGGTCGATCACGGCAACGGGCTGTCGACCCGCTACGGCCATCTCTCCGAGATCAACGTCAAGGTCGGTGAGATCGTGAAGATCGGCCAGGTCATCGGCCTCGTCGGCTCGACGGGACGTTCCACCGGCCCGCATCTACACTACGAAACCCGCATCGATGGCGAAGCTGTCGATCCGCAGAAGTTTTTGCGCGCCGGCGTGCGTCTCAGCGCGGGCTAGGCCCCTCGGACACGCCGCGCCGACAAGCCTCGAAGCGAGAAGTCGCAGCATTCACGCGCAATCCGCGCGATCTGCCCGGCCAGCGGATCGACGGCGTCCGCACGCGTCACGGCAAAATATCTGATCTGCGGGATGGCCGGCGATGTCCTGATCGTGCGCAAGAGACCGATCTCGATCTCATGCCGGAAATACTGCTCGGTGAGAAAGGTGATGCCGAGCCCCGCCACGGCAAGCGCCGAGAGGACACTCAGGCTGTTGCACTTGACGACGCGATTGAGCTTGATGCCGCTCACGCCCAGCCAATCCAGAACGAGCTTCTGCAAGCCTGATCCTTCCCCCTGGGTGAGGATCGGGTAGCGGGCGATCTCCTCCAGCGCCGCCTCATCGGCCTTGGGGCCGACGCCGGGCGCCGACATCCATTGCAGCGTAACGCTGTCGAGCGGCAGTGCGTTGAAGTCGGCACTGGCCGGCGGATCAAGACCAATCACGAGATCCAGGCGACGATCGGCGAGCTTGTCGAGCAGCACAACGCTGGACTCCACTTCGGGCTCTGGAATGACCGCCGGATAGGCTTCCTTCATGGCCACAATCAGCTTGGGGAGCCAGGTCAGCGCCACGAGTTCGGTGACGCCGAATCGGAAAGCACCACTGAAAGCCAGCGGGCCTGCCGCGACCTGGCGCATTCGCGCCTCGAGCTCCAACAGCTCGGCGGCGAGCTCGATCAGATTTTCGCCGCTGCGCGTCAGGCTGATCTTTCGACTGTTGCGATCGAACAGCGCGCTCCCGACCGTTGCTTCCAATTCGGCGATGCGCTTGGAGATAGTCGATTGCGCCAGGTTCAGCCGCTCCGCGGCGCCAACCACCCCGCCCAATTCGGCGATCCAGTAAAACGCTTCGACCTGCTTCAGTGTCAGACTCACCATGGCATCAATGCCCATCAATCGAAAAAAGCGATCTCAGACGTAGAAAAATATTCACTTTTCTTCAAGCCCACCACAGGGCAGGCTTCAAGCGAAATCTGCGCTCCAGCGCACAGCCCATCGGTTTTGCCCATATGCTCCTGCCCGGTCATCGACAGCTTCCCTCACCGCCCTCGGTCCCGCCTGCAATCATCGCCGACTTTGCGGCGGCGCAGGTCGCGATCGTATCTGACAACATGAACCGGCTGCACGGCACCCGAACGCTCCGCCCGTTCCATGGCAACGGGCACCTGATCGGCACCGCGATCACCGTCAAGACTCGTGCCGGCGACAATTTCATGCTGCACAAGGCTTATGAGCTGCTCCGGCCAGGCGACGTGCTCGTGGTCGATGGCGGCGGCGATCTCAACCAGGCCCTGGTCGGTGAGATCATGATGACACGCGCGAAGGCGATGGGAGTCGCCGGCTTCGTCATCGACGGCGCCGTTCGCGATGTCGCCGCGTTCGCCGAAGCTGGCTTTCCCTGCTTCGCGCGCGGTGTCACACATCGCGGTCCCTACAAATCAGGCCCCGGAGAGATCAACGTGCCGGTCTCGATCGACGGCATGGTGGTGATGCCGGGCGATGTCATTCTCGGCGACGAGGATGGTGTCGTGGCCTTCGACCGATCCGTTGCCCCGGAGCTGCTCGACCGAGTCAGACAGCAGGAAGTGCGCGAGGCCGGCGCACTGGCGGCCATCAGAGAAGGCCGCGTCGACAATTCCTATATCGGCACCGGCAACGCTCCTGCCCAAGGCGCAACGTCATGAGCCGCGCTGGTGCCATCGCCCTCGCCCCGAGGGTTCAACGGATCAAACCATCGCCAAGCATGGTCGCGCGGGATCGGGTCCGCCAGCTCCAGGCCGAGGGACGCGACGTCATCGATCTCACGGCCGGCGAGCCTGATCTCGATACGCCGAAGCATATCCGCGAAGCGGCTGCGGCCGCGCTCGAAGCGGGAGAGACGCGCTACACGCCAGTCAACGGAACGCCGACACTGCGCAAGGCGATCATCGAAAAGCTCGCCCGCGAGAACGGCGTTCGCTATGCCATGAACGAGATCTCCGTCGGCGGCGGCGCCAAGCAAGTCATCTACAACGCACTCGCCGCCACCCTCGGAGCTGGAGATGAGGTGATCATCCCCGCACCCTATTGGGTCTCGTACCCCGACATGGTCGAGGCCTGCGACGGCACGCCGGTGACCGTGAGCTGCGGCGAGAACGCGGGCTTCAAGCTGTCGGCCGAGGCTCTGGAAACAGCGATCACGCCCAAAACGCGCTGGCTCATTCTGAACTCTCCGTGCAATCCCACGGGCGCGTTCTATTCCGCCGCCGAGATCGGCGCGCTCGCCGATGTGCTGCTGCGGCATCCCCATGTCGCGGTCATGACCGACGACATTTACGAGCACATCCGCTTCGACGGCGGGGCAACTCCATGCATCGTTGCCGCCGAGCCTCGGCTGAGGGTACGGACTCTGCTGGTCAACGGCGTCTCCAAGACCTATGCCATGACTGGCTTCCGGCTTGGCTACGGCGCGGGGCCCGCAGAGCTCATCGCCGCCATGAACACGATCCAGTCGCAGTCGACGTCCTGCACGTCCGCGATCAGCCAGGCGGCGGCGACCGCAGCGCTCGAAGGCGATCAGGGTTTTGTCACTGAGGCCCGCGAGATGTATCGCCTTCGCCGCGATCGTGCGGTCGCCTTGCTGAACGGCATTCCCGGCCTTTCTTGCCTTCCGCCCGACGGCGCCTTTTATGTGTTTCCGTCTTGCGCCGGCCTGATCGGGAAGACCACGTCCGAAGGCAAGACCCTGAAGACCGATCTGGACGTCGTCATGCACTTCCTCGATGCCGCCGGCGTCGCAGTGATCGATGGCACGGCCTATGGCATGTCATCCTATCTGCGCATGTCCATCGCAACCTCATTGCCGAAGATCGAGGAAGCCTGCACACGGCTGGCGCGAATCTGTGCGGCCTTGCGCTAGTTGCAGAAGGATGAAGGAAACAGCCATGAGATTGTTCCAGATCGCCACCGCCGGACTCCTGTTGATCACCGGGGTCGTCGGCGCCGCAAAGGCCGACGAGCTTGCCGATGTGAAGGCCCGCAGCAAGCTGGTCTGTGGAACGCTCGGCACGGCCGAGCCGTTCAGCTTCCAGGATCCGAAGACGCGTGAAATCGTCGGTTACGACATCGACATCTGCCGCAAGGTCGCGGAGTCGCTCGGTGTCGCGCTCGAGATCAAGCCGATGGCCGTTGAGGCACGTATCCCCGAGCTGATACAGGGCCGGGTCGACATCCTCGCGGCCAATCTCGGCTGGTCGAAGGAACGCGCGCAACAGATCGACTACAGCTATTCGTACTTTGTCAGCGAGCAGAAGGTGCTGGTGTCTGCCGATTCCGGCATCGCGACGCTCGATCAGCTCTCCGGCAAGCGGGTTAGCGCCCTCAAGGGATCGTCCTCGGAACAGGGCGTCAGGCGTGTCATACCAACGGCGGAAACTGTGACTTTTCAGGATTCATCCTCGGCCTTTCTTGCGGTCGTTCAGGGAAAGGTCGATGGCTTTTGCGCCTCGGAGCTGATCCTGGTGAAGCTCCGCAAACAGGCGCAGGCGTCCTCGCCGATGTCGATCGTCGAGAAATCGGTCTTCCTCGAACCTTGGGGGCTCGGCGTCCGCAAGGGCGAAGCGGCTTTCAAGGATCAGGTCAACAAGGTGCTGGCCGATCTGGATGCATCGGGAGAAGCCGGCAAGATTTTTGCTAAGTGGTTCGGGCCGGGAACCGTCTATGACATGAAGCGGGATTTCAAAATCGAGGAGATCAAGGGCTGATCCCCTCACATCGAGCGCGAAACTGAACATCCGGAGTGCATGATCTTACGATGGGCTATGTCTTCGACCCGGCCGCAGTCCTGACCGGCCAATATCTGGACTGGTTCATCTGGGGACTGGCGACGACGATCGCGCTGACCGTGGCGGCCTGGCTGCTCGGAATGACGATCGGGATCATCCTGACGCTGGTCCGCATGCTTCCGTTCAGGCCGCTCGAATGGCTGGTCGCGGGTTACGTCGAATATCATCGCAACGTTCCGCTGCTGGTTCAGATCCTGGTCTGGTATTTCGGCGTCCCTCAACTGTTGCCTCGCGCCATCCGCATGTGGGTCAACAGCCACCACAGCGAGTTTCTTCTCGCGATGGTGGCGCTGGGCCTCGCCAGCGCGGCCTATATCACCGAGGATTTGCGCAGTGGAATTCGCTCGATCCCGAAGACGCAATACGAGGCCGCGCGCTCGATCGGGTTCAACTACCTCCAGGCGATGAGCTACGTGATCCTGCCGCAGGCGCTGCGCATCGTGATCCCGCCGCTGATCAACCAGACCCTGCTTCTGTTCAAGAACACCAGCCTCGCCATGGCGATCGGCGTCGGCGAGCTGACCTATCGCACGCGTGAGGTCGACAGCTACACGTTCAAGACGTTCGAGGCGTTTGCTGTCGCAACCATCCTTTATCTAGCGATCTCCTTCGCGATCATGGCGCTCGGCAGCTTCGCTGATCGGCGGCTGAAACTCGAGATCCGCTGATGCTGGAGATCCTCGAGGACAACTGGCTTCTGTTTCTGATCGGGCAATATCCGCACGGCCCCGTCGGTGGCCTCGCCATGACGCTGCTCCTCGCCGCGGCTGGTTTATCTCTCAGCTTTCCCGTCGCGATTGCGCTCGCGCTGGCGCGTCTCAGTGCGCGTCGCTGGCTTCGCGGACCGGCCACCGCCGTGGTTTACATCGTGCGCGGCCTGCCGCTGATCATGTTCATCTTCTGGACCTATTTCGCGCTGCCGCTGTTGATTGGACACACGGTCGGAGGCGTCGAGACGCTGCTCTTCGCACTTATCGTCTACGAGGCGAGCTATCTGTCGGAAATTATCCGGGCCGGGATCGAAGGCCTGCCGAAAGGCCAGGTTGAGGCGGCAAAGGCCCTGGGCCTCGGCTACTTTCCGACCACCTTCAAGATCATCCTGCCGCAAGTCCTGCACAACATGATGCCAAGCCTGGTCAGCCAGTTCGTCTCCACGATCAAGGAGACCTCGCTCGGCTACGTCATCAGCGCCAACGAGGTGACCTTTGCGGCAAGCCAGGTCAACAACCAGCTCATGACGCAACCGTTCGAGGTGTATGGCTTGCTTGCGCTGACCTATTTCACGCTTTGCTTCACCCTGACATCGGCGGCCCGCTGGCTGGAACGGCGGCTGACCGCCGAACGCGGTGGGCTCGGCGCCCAGCCGGCATGAGGGCAGCCATGATCCGCTTCGAGTCCGTCGAAAAATGGTTTGGCCAGCACCAGGTCCTGGCCGGCGTGACGGGCGAGGTGAAACGCGGCGAGGTCGTCACACTGCTCGGTTCATCGGGCTCCGGCAAATCGACGCTCATTCGTGCGGTGACGCGCCTGGAAGCCATTCAAGGCGGACAAGTGCTGTTCGAGGGAGCGGACGTCGCCGGGCGTGGTGTCGATATCAACCGTTTGCGTCAGCGCGTCGGCTTCGTATTCCAGGCGTTCAACCTGTTTCCGCATCTCACTGTCCTCGGCAACATCACGCTGGGGCTGGAACGTCTCCGAAAGATGGGCAAGGCTGCGGCCAGAGACCGCGCCATGAGCGAGCTCGACCGCGTCGGCCTGGCAGACAAGGCCGACGCCTTGCCGTCGCGCCTGTCCGGCGGACAGCGGCAACGCGTCGCGATCGCGCGCGCGCTCGCGATGGATCCGGACGTCATGCTTTTCGACGAGCCGACCAGCGCGCTCGACCCGGAAATGGTCAACGAGGTGCTGCGGGTGATGAGGACGCTGGCGCAGGATGGCATGACGATGGTTGTCGTCACGCACGAGATCGGTTTTGCGCGCGAAGTCGCGGACACAGTCTGGTTTCTGGACAAGGGCCGGATCGTCGAAAGCGGTGCACCGGCCGAGGTCCTTGATGATCCGCGTCACGACCGTCTGCGCTCCTTTCTCTCGAGGGCGCGTTAGGGCCCTCCTATTTTCATCCCTAGCGCCGGCCGCCGCCCATCCCACCGCCGGGACCGCCTAAGCCGCCACCACCCATTCCGCCACCGGGGCCCATCGACCCACCGGGCGAGCCCATACCGCCGGGGCCTGACGGGCCGCTCGGTCCTGTTGGCGCGGGGCCTGGGTTTGCACCAGGATTAGATCCGGGCGCAGCTGGTCCGCCCGGCCGGCTGTTACCCGGGTTCGGCGTGCCGCGGTCCGGATGCATGATCGAGCCGCCGGGTGACCGGCCGGGACTGCCGCCGCCTGGCTGAGGCGTACCCGGTCCCGGGCCGATCGCTTGCGTCGATTCGACCTGCAAGCCGCGCGAGCGATCGAACACTCCATTGACGACCATGCGCGCTTCACCGGCGGCCGGCCCGAAGCGTGAGCTGTCGCGGGCCACCAAGCCGGAGCCGAGCTGCAGGCTGGAGCCCGAACGCTGCACATAGGCCTCGATCGAGAGCCGGCTTGCGCCGACGAGATCCGAGAAATCGTCGATGCGCATGCGCGCAGCCTGCATCGCGCCCTGGCTCGCGCTGCCCTCGATCTGGACGCGCTGGCCGACCAGCAAGGGATCGACGCCGCTCAGCTTCAACCCGCCAATTTGCAGCCCGTCGGGCCCGCGCTCGACCAGGCCCGTGACGCGTTCGGCTGCGTCCTTCCGAGGCTCGACCAGGCTTGCAACGATCACGCCGTCGGTCCGGCGCAGGCCGTAGACGGCGACCTGCGTGCCGGCGCGGAGCTTGCTCTCCTTGCTGCCCGCGACGACCTTCTGGCCCAACACCGTCAGCTCATTGCCCTTGACCTGCTCGATCGGCCCGGAGACCTCGCTTGCGATCGCGATGTTGCGCGTGACGAGGGTGCCGTCGGCCTGCCGCGTCGCCACCACGCGGGCGAGCTGGCCGATGCGCAGCGCCTTCGGGCTCGCCGCCTCGCCGTCGATGCGCACCGGCACGTCGCTCGCATAGGTGACCCGCTCGCCATTGACGTAGATGCTGCCGAAACGCTGGATCACGCCGACGATGCCGGTGCCGCCGATGCCATGATCGTCACCGCGCGTGATTCCGGTGCCGCCGATGCCTTGATCGGTGCCGCGCTTGACCTGCGCACGCGCGATCGCCGTTCCGGCGAGCCAGAATCCGGTCAGCAGCAATCGGCGCGAGATCAGCGGCGGCCGGCTCATCAGGAGCTGCCCTCTTTGCCATTATCCTTGCCGTTTTCCTTGCTGACGTCCTTGGCCTCGCCATCCTCGTCGGCGTCTTCGCTGTAGATGTAGATGCCGAAATTCCAGCGCGCGTCGCCGCCCTTGTCCTTGGCGAGCGCACGATTGGCCTCGCGGTTGGCGGTCTTGAGCGCATCCATCGCGAGCTCGCGCGAGCGTGCCTCGAGGCGCTTCGCAAGCTTCGGCGAGATGTTGTTGTAATGCACCGCGCGCTCGAGGAAGCGCGGCGCCGGCCCCGACACGTTCTCGGCGGCGGCCGCAATATGGTCGTGCAGATTGCGGCCGAGATAGTGCCATTTGCTGTCGTCCGCGCCACTCGGGACGAAAGCCGCCTCCACCAGCTCGATCTCGTCGGCCGCATTGATGGTGACGAGCTGGCGGTCGACCCATTCGTCGAGCACTGCGCGCGGGCGCACGTCCTTGGTGACGGAGGCGACGAGCTGCTCGAATGACGGCGCATCGCCCTCGGCCGTGCGCGGCAATGCCAGCGGCTCGCCTTTCGCATCGGTGAACTCAGGCGCGGCGAGCCAGCGCGCGATCACCGCGCTCGTCAGCGACAGCGCCGCCGGCGTCTCATGCACCGGCGCGCCGGCGCCGCGCAGCCGCGCCACCTCCTTGCGGTGGATGCCGGTGAGCAGGCTGACGCGGCTGTCGGTCTGCTCCTTGCCCTCGAGCGCGAAATCATGCTCGGCGACGTTGACGAAGAGCTCGCGGAGCAGCTGCGCCAGTGCCGGAAAGGTCATGCCAGTGCGGATACAGAGCCGCACGAGCGGGCGCAGCAGCCGCGCCAGCGGCGCGTGCAGCTTTGCTGCGGCATTCGGCTCTGGAGCCGCCGCTTTGGGCCCGGACCTGGCATTCATGTCTGAATTGTACCCGCGCCATACGTGGGACACAATCCCACATCTTCCGGTTTTGCAATTGACGTGGTAAATTTTCCCACATATACGGAACCTCACTGAGGGCGCGAGGTAAAGGGACAACACCATGGCTGACCGCTTGGTCCGCAATTCCAGTTCACTGCGTGCTGTGCCGTTTCCCGACCGGAGCCGGGCCGGCGCGATCGAGCCGATGCTGCCGGCGCTGCTGCGCGGCGTGATCTTCATCTCGGTGCTGGCCGCACCGTTCGTCGCAGCACTGCTCGCGGGCTGACGCCATCATGCATCACACAAGCGACACCCCGCGCCGTCCGTCGGTGCTGCACATCTTCAAGATCTACTATCCCGACCTGTTTGGCGGCACGCTCACGGTGATCCGTGACATCTGCGCCAGCCTGAAGGACACCTTCGCCTCCGCCGTGCTGACCTGCTCGCAATCGGCCGACCGGCGCGCGATCATCGTCAACGACGTGCCGGTCGAGCGTGTCCGCTCGTTCGGCAATGTGATGTCGCTGCCGGCCGCGCCCGCCTATCCCTGGCGGCTGTGGCAGAAGATCGCCGAGCACGATCTGCTGGCGCTGCATGCGCCCTTTCCGCTCGCCGACCTCGTTTTCGCCCTCGGCTTCGGGCGCAATCGGCCGCTGGTCGTGCATTGGCATGCCGACATTGTCACCCATTCGGGTCTGCGCTGGCTCATCGAGCCCCTGATGCGGCGGACGCTGCGCCGCGCCAAGGCGATCATCGTCTCCGACCGCGTCCTGGTCGACGAGACGCCGCTGCTGCGGGAATTCGAAGACAAATGCCATGTCGTGCCGTTCGGCATCGACACCAGTGTTTATGACTGGCCGAAGATCGAGCCACACCACGTCAACGATCGCGGCCGCCTCGTGCTCGCCTGTGGCCGGCTCGTGCCCTACAAGGGCTATGACGTGCTGATCCGCGCAGCCGTCAACCGTAAGTTCGAGGCCTGGATCATCGGCGAAGGTGCCGAGCGGCCCCGGCTCGAGCAGCTGATCGCCGAGCTTGGCCTCGGCGACCGCGTTCGCCTGCTCGGCTCCGTCAGTGACTGCGAGCGCATCAAGCTGATGTGCCTGGCCGACGTCTTCGTGATGCCGTCTGTCACCAATGCCGAGACCTTCGGACTCTCCCAGCTCGAAGCTATGGCCGCCGGCCGCCCCGTTGTGAACACCGCGCTCGACACGGCGGTGCCGCGTGTTGCCCGTCACGGCATGGAGGCGATCACCGTGCCGCCGGGCGACGTCGAGAAGCTCGGTGAAGCCATCGACGCACTGATCAGCGATCCCGAGCGCCGCCGCCGCATGGGGCTTTCGGCCCGGACCCGCGCCGTGAGCCGCTATTCCGCCACCGCCTTCAGGGAAGGCATGGAATCCGTCTACCGCGCGGCCGTCACCGCCCCCTGCGGCGATGCCGCGCCCGTCGCCGAGGCGCCGCAGCCAACGGGCTGGCTCGACAGCTTGCGGATCGCTGCAGCGCTGGCCTGGTCCGACATGCGCCACCGCTATGTGCGCTCGCTGCTCGGTCCGTTCTGGATGTCGCTGCAGATGGCGATCGTGGTCGCCGTGCTCGGCTCGGTGATCGGACAGATGTCGAACGCCGACATGCTGGCGCGGCTGCCGATGCTGGCCCTGTCGATGACGGCCTGGACCTTTCTCAACAGCGTGGTGCTCGATGCGACCACGGCGCTGCAGAACTCCGCGAGCCTGATCCGCGACCGGGCGCTGCCGCCGGTGATCTTCCTTCTGCAATGCACATTCCGCCAGGGGCTGTTCGCCCTGCACAATGCCTGCGTCCCGCTCCTGCTGTGGCTGCTGCTAACGCCGCACGATCTCTCCGGCGCGCTCGCAGCGCTCCCGGGCCTGTCGCTGTTCGTGATCTGCACCTTCGGCCTGAGCCTCGTCCTCGGCGCGCTGGCGACGCGGTATCGCGACCTCAAGCCGATCATCGAATCGACGCTGATGCTCGCCTTCCTCGCCTCGCCCGTGATCTGGTCCGCCGACATGATCAATCACCGCTCCACCGTGATGCGGCTCAATCCGCTGACCCATCTGTTCGCGGTGTGGCGCGAGCCGCTGGCCGGCGGCCATGTCGATGCGACCAGCATCATCTATGTCCTGGTGGCGCTGGCGCTGCTGCTCGGTGCGAGCGTGCTGACGCTGGTCCATCTGCGCAAAGCCGCGTTCTGGATCTGACCGATGGCCTCGATCAACCTGCACAATGTCTGTCTCGATTATCCCCTCTACGGTGCCTACGACTTCTCGCTGAAGCGGCGCCTGCTCGGCCACCTCATCCGCGAGAAGGGCGAGACGCGGATCATCCGCGCGGTCGACAATGTCACGATCGAAGCCGAGGCCGGCGCGCGCATCGGGCTTGCCGGCCCCAACGGCTCCGGCAAGTCGACGCTGCTGCGGCTGATCGCCGGGGTTTATCCGCCGAGCAGCGGCCGCGTCGCGGTCAGCGGCAATGTCGTGCCCCTGCTCGGCCTCAATGCCGGCGTGAACCTCGACTTCATCGCCGAGGACAACATCGCCCTGTTGCTGCGGATCAGCGGCCGCAAGCCGACACGCGCCGTGCTCGATGAGATCTGGGCCTTCACCGAGCTCGAAGAGCGCATGCAGCGGCTGCCGTTGCGGATGTTCTCCTCGGGCATGCTGATGCGCGTGCTGTTCGCGACCGCGACCGCCTTTCCGGCCGACATCCTCCTGCTCGACGAATGGCTGAGCGTGGTCGACGAGCATTTTGCCGAGAAGGCCGAGCGGCGGCTGCAGAACCTGGTCTCGCAGGCCGCGATCGTGATCATCGCCTCGCACGACCAGCCGCTGCTGCGCCGCACCTGCACCAGCATCATTAATCTCGACCACGGCCGCATCGCCTCGACCGTCGCGGTCGAGCCACCGTCGCCCTTTTCCTTCGAGCTCCGCGAGCAACGCGCATGAAACAGAACATCCTTGTCGTGTCCGAGGCGCTCGGCGAGCCCAACCACAAGCGCGGCATCTTCCATTTCACCCGCGAATTGATGCGCTCGCTCGCAGCCGAAGGCCATGATCTCACCCTGCTGGTCGAGACCACGCGGCGTTACCGCAAGCTGCGCCGGCGCGAGCGGCGCACAAAGCTGTTCCCGACGCAGTCGCGCAATATCGAGCTCCTGGCGCTCTATCGATTCCTCGACGAGATCAACATGAGCGAGCCGGCGACGCGCGGCGGCCTGCGGCGCACGCTCGACTGGGTCCGCCACAAGGCCACCATGTCGGTGTCGTTGGACTATATCGCCTGCTTCCAGCGTGCGATCGGCCTGCGCGGCCTGCACGCGCGGCTGATCGAGAACAGCACCGCGGCGCTCGAATACATCCCGCCGGATCTGCGCCACCTCGAGCTGTTCCGCGACTTCCAGCTCGAGCCCGGATTCTACAGCTATCAGGACTCCTCGGCCTTCTTCCTGCTGCCGCCGCCACGGATCGACGCGCGCGACTATGACGTCATCGTTATCGACACGCCGACACGGGTGTCGGTGAAACGCAGGCCGGATGCCAAGGTGATCTGCGTCGTGCACGATCTGCTGCCGCTCACCGATCTCAAGCTCAGCGACGTCGCAACGCGGCTGTTCCTGTCACGGCTGCTCACCAGCCTGCGTCAGGCCGACGAGCTCGCCTTCGTTTCAAACTATAGCATGATGCGGTTCAGGGATCTGTTACCGCAATTTGCGCACCTGCCGGCGCGGGTCGTGTATCCCCGCACCCGGTTCGACGCCCCGGATGTCCTGCACCTCCCAGCCCCGTCGGGGCGTCCGGGGCGGCCGAGCTTTGTCGTCATCGTCTCGAACGAGCCGCGCAAGAACGTCGCCACCGTCATTCGCGCGTTCCGCAACATCCCCCAGGCCGATCTGGTGGTGATCGGCCTGGCCGGCCAGATCAGCCGGATGCGCAACCTTCCGCCAAACATTCGTTTCGCCGGCTATGTCGACGAGCACGAGAAGGCCGCTTTGATCGCGGACGCGCATGGCCTGATCATGCCGAGTTTCGCCGAAGGTTTTGGCGTGCCGATCATCGAGGCGCTGGCTGCAAACACGCCGGTGCTCTGCTCCGACATCGCCGTGTTCCGCGAGGTCGCGGGCGAGCTCGCCGATTATTTCGATCCGTTCGCGACCGAGTCGATCGTGGCCTCCGTCACCCGCGTGCTGGCGCGGCAGGAGGAATGTCGTGGCCGAATCCGCGCGCGCCGCTCCGAGCTTGCCGAGCGTTTCGGCTACCAGACCCAGGCCCGCGATTTCCTCGGGCAACATTTGGCCCCGGAACGCCTCGTCGCGGCGCAATCGGCATGACCGTCGCCACGCTTCGACCGCGCAACGCCCGACCCTGACTACTGGCTGCGTTCGTGACCGACCTCGCCGGTGATGACGTCGCCGAACAGCTCCCAGGCTTGCCCGTTGAAGCGCATCAGCTGCATCTGCTCGATCGGGAAATAATCGTCCGGCGAGGTATTCACCATGATGCCGGGCAGCATCAGGTCGGTGTGGAAGTTCTTCAGGTTGGCCGCCTGCTTCATGACGTTGTCGCGCGTGAGCGTGTCGCCGCACTGTTTCAGGACCTGCGCCATCGCCTCGGCCTGCACGTATCCGTAGATGTTGTTGGAATTGGCCTTGTCGCCGTCAGGGTAATATTTGTCCATGAATTCGCGCCATTTGATCACGGCCGGATCCTTGTCCCAGGTCGGATCGGTCGGGTCCTTCAGATAGACGGTCGAGATGATGTCCTTGGCATAGTCGAGGCCGGCAGGCTTCAGGACCGAGGCGACCGAGGTCGCGGTGTTGGCCAGGAAGAACTTTGGCTTCCAGCCGAGCTCGCCGACCTTCCGGATCGCCTGCGCCGAGCCCTTTGGCGCTGCCCATGAGAAGAAGATATCTGCGCCGGAATCATGCAAGGCGACGATCTGCGAGTCGATCGAGGGATCGCTGACCTCATAGGATTTGTCGGCGATGATCATGCTGGCCTTGTCGCCGAGCCCGTCCTTCAGGCCCTTGAACTGGTCCTTGCCGGCGTCGTCGTTCTGCCAGAACACCGCGATCTTGCCGTTCGGGAAATTGTCGCGAATGTACTTTGCGTAAATCCGCCCCTCGCTCTGGTAGTTGGGCTGAAAGCCCATGGTCCACGGAAAGTTCTTCGGGTCCCCGAACTTGGTGCCGCCGGAGGCGACGAAGAGCTGCGGCACCTTCTTGGCGTTCATGTATTTCATAATCGCGGAATTCGAGGGCGTGCCGAGTGCTTGGAAGATCAGCAGCACCTCGTCGCTCTCGACCAGCTTGCGCGCCTGCTCGATCGCCTTCGGCGGCGAGTAGGCATCGTCATAGCTGACGAAGTTGATCTTGCGGCCGTTGATGCCACCCTGATCGTTGATCATTTTGAAGAACGCGGCCTCGGTCTTGCCGATCACGCCATAGGACGACGCCGGTCCGCTATAGGGCATGATGTTGCCGATCTTGATTTCGGTGTCGGTGGCGCCGGGATCGTATGTCTTCTGCGCCAAGGTCTGTGCCACGGCCGGTGTCGTGACGAGCACTCCGGCAGCAAGCATGGCGAGGGCAGCAAGGCTTTTGCGACGACCCGGCATCGTTCTCTCCCCTATGTAGTCTTGTTTTGAGGGGAGTGTCGCAAGGCGGCCGGCGACTGGCAAGCGGCAGGATTTTCCGCGGAGTGAAACGCTGGCTCAGGAACTTAACCCACGCGCTGCAGCATTCTCACAGCCCGTCCGTCGATCACGATCAATGCGCTGCCGATGACGACCGCGCCGGCGATCTCTCGCATGGAGATCGGCTCGCGCAGCACCAGCCATCCCAGAAGAATGGCAGTCACGGGAATGAGCAGCGTCACTAGCATCACATTGCTCGCGCCTGAGCGTCGTATGATCTGAAAGAAGACGATGTAGGCGAGCGCCGTCGAGAGCGCAGCGAGGCCCAGCACGGCAAGCCAGGTCGCAAGACCCGGAACAGGAAGACGCCACGGCTGCTCCACTGCACCGGCGACGATCGCCATCATCACCGTCGACGCCATCAGCTGAAACGTGGCCGTTCCCAGTGGCGGTGAGTCCTTCAGCAGCCGACGCGCGGCGAGCGCCGCAAAACCATAACTGAGCGCGCCGCCAAGGCAGAGCAGGATGCCGAGCCCCTGCCCGGCGCGCGACTCGACACCCCACCCACGCAGGATGACCACGCCGGCGAGGCCCAGCGCCACGCCGGCCACCCGCCGCGCTTGCAACGCCTCTTCACCCGCCGCCGCCATCACCAGCACAGTGAACAGCGGCGTGGTCGCGTTCAGGATCGACGCCAGTCCGCTTGGAATGAAAGTCTGGCCGGCCACGATCAGCGAGAACGGAATGACATTGTTGAACAGCCCGATCACGACAAAGGCTCGCCAGCCCCTCGCGCCCTTGGGAAAGCTGATCCCCTGCACACGCAGCAACGGCAGCAGAATGGCCGCGCCAAGGGCAACGCGCAAAAACACCAGCGTCAGCGGCGGCAACTCCCGCAACGCCGCGCCATTGAAGAAGAACGACCCGCCCCAGAGGATCGAGAGCACAGCAAGCAGCGACCAGTCTCGCGCGTCGATCCGATTGTCGTTCGGCGGCATCCATTTCACCTCGGCGGACGGACTAGTTCGGGCTGACGGATGGCGCCACCCGATTTCCGACTAGATGTGGACTCGGAACCAAGGCTCGGCTCAATCGGTGCACAGTTTGCGGATCAGAGCATTGTCCGGTGCAGGTTCGAAGGCCCATTCGGCGGCGATGCACTCAAATGTCTCATCGCGAAAATAGAAGAGGAAGTGACGGGACGAAGTTGAAGCTCCACCCGTCATCCTCCAATCCGTCGGGTCCATCGAATGCGGATCAGGACCTACGATCTCGTAGAATTCGCCCCAGCTTGGCGCCAACTTACTGTAGCGGCACCGCCCGCGAGACCACCCCTCATCGTTCGTTGCTCCCAAGCGATAACGGGCGCAATTCACGAAACGAAGGACGCCTTCATCTCCCTCCGCAAAGGAGGTGAACTGAAACGGATTCAGCACGAAGCGTAGAAGCACATCATGACCTGATACGGCCACGTGAGGATACGGGGCGTTTGGCTCCGCATTCCACCCTTCGTTCAGTTTTCGAAATGACAACCGCATCAACATGCCGCCTCAGACAGTGGCGAGTGAGACATCATTCATCGGATCTGTAATCAAGCCGAAGACGGGCTAAAACGGCTTCTTCGGCCGCGAGACCAGCTCGATCATCTTGCCTTCGTCATCGTCGGGCATCGCGGCCCTGGCCTGCGCGTAGGACTCGACGGCGGCGCGCGAGACCAGCAGCTTGTCGGCCAGCAGGCTCTCCGCGAGCTTAACGGCGTAGGCGGCATCCTTGTGCCGGAGCGCGGCCGTGAACGTGGCACCGCTGAAGTCGCGGGCGACCATGCGCTTGGAATGGCGCTGCACCTGCGGGCTGGCGGCGACGCCCGCCTGGATCGACTCCAGCACCAGCTTCATGTCGAGCCCGGCCTGCTCGGCGATCGCGAGGCCCTCGGCGAGGCCCGCGATCTGGATCGCGCCCAGGAGATTGTTGATGAGCTTGTAGACCGTGCCGGATCCGACCGCGCCGAAATGGCGGATGGTCGAGCCGATCGGTTCGAGGAACGGGCGCGCCCGCTCGAGGTCGGCCGCGTCAGCGCCGGCAAGCAACGTCAGCTTTCCGGCCGCGGCCGCATCCGGCAATCCCGTCACGGGGCAGTCGATGTAGATCAGCCCGCGCGCATTGAGCTCGCGGCCCATCTCGCGCGCATGATCATAGGAAACGGTGGAGCACTCGATCGCAATGGTGCCGGCCTTGGCCGTCTTGGCCGCGCCGTTGAGCCCGAGCCAGACGGCGCGCGAGGCCTCGTCATCGGCGACCATGGTCACGACCGCGTCGGCATCGATCGCGGCATCCTCGGGCGAAGTCGCCCAATGCGCGCCGCGCGCGATCAGGTCTTCTGCTTTTGCCCTGCTGCGATTCCACAGCGTCACCGTAAAACCGGCATCGAGATAGCGGCCGGCCATGCCATGGCCCATCCGCCCCAATCCGATGAAGGCAACGCGGGGCATGATCAGTCCACGTCCTCGATGTCGGCGCCGGTGGTGCCGAAGGCGCGCTGCGCCAGGGTCGCGGCCATGAAGTCGTCGAGCTCGCCGTTGAGCACGCCGGAGGTGTCGGAGGTCTGCACGCCGGTGCGCAGATCCTTCACCATCTGATAGGGCTGCAGCACGTAGGAGCGGATCTGGTGGCCCCAGCCGATTTCGGTCCTGGCGGCCTGGTCGGCGGCGGCCTTCTCCTCGCGCTTCTTCAGCTCGATCTCGTAAAGCCGCGCGCGCAGCATGTCCCAGGCCTGCGCACGGTTCTTGTGCTGGGAGCGGCCGGCCTGGCAGACCACCGCGACGCCGGTCGGAATATGCGTCAGGCGCACCGCGGATTCGGTCTTGTTGACGTGCTGGCCGCCGGCGCCGCCCGACCGCATGGTGTCGACGCGGACGTCGGCTTCCTTGATGTCGATCTTGATGCTGTCGTCGATGACAGGGAATACCTGCACGCTGGAGAAAGACGTATGCCGCCGCGCATTGGAATCGAACGGCGAGATGCGCACCAGCCGGTGCACGCCGGCCTCCGTCTTCAGCCAGCCATAGGCATTGTGGCCGGAGACCTGGATGGTCGCGGACTTGATGCCGGCCTCTTCGCCCTCGGACTCTTCGAGGAATTCGACCTTGAAGCCGTGCGTCTCGGCCCAGCGCGTGTACATGCGCAACAGCATCTGCGCCCAGTCCTGGCTCTCGGTGCCGCCGGCGCCGGCATGGACCTCGAGATAGGAGTCGAAGCGATCGGCCTCGCCCGACAGCAGCGCCTCAAGCTCGCGCCGGGCGACTTCCTTCTTGAGATTCTTGAGTGCAGCTTCAGCTTCGGCCACGACGCCGGCGTCGCCTTCGGCCTCGCCGAGCTCGATCATGCCGATATCGTCTTCGAGCTCCTGCTCGACCTTGCCGATGCCCGAGAGCGAATCCTCCAGCGAGGTTCGCTCCTGCATCAGCCTCTGGGCTTTCTGGGGATCGTTCCAGAGATTGGGATCTTCTGCGAGCTTGTTCAGCTCAGCGAGGCGCGCCGTCGATTTCTCGACGTCAAAGATGCCTCCTCAGCAGCCCGACAGACTGCTTGATCTCTTCTACAAGGCGTTCGACTTCGGCGCGCATGGTCTCTCTGATCTGCGGTGCGAACCGCTGCTGGCTGGCGTGCGAGGGATGTAGCGGCGGACGCCGCAAAGCGCAATCGGCTCGCGGGCTTTCATGTGCGGGACGGCCGGCTCTTCGGCGGCGTGCTTCGCGATGAAGTTGTATCTAAAAAGTGACACAGCGTGAATTTGTGGACTATCGCGCCCGGCTGGATTGACGGGCATGGACCCCATATGGAACCTTCTGATCTCTTGGATGAAATGACCTTTGCGGGGCGGCATATCCGGCACGCTCTCACGGCGGCGTGTGTGCCGGACTGCAACAGGGGCTTGTTGGGAATGTCACACGTCACGGCGACTCCGGCCCGCGGATGCGACCGGAACCAAGCCGTGTTGCGTCGCCGCCTGCTCGGCACCACAATGGCCGCGCTCGCACTGGTCCTGCTGGCGACATCGACGCCATCGCGCGCCGACGACAACTGGACCGGCACGACCTCAACCGACTGGTTCACCACCACCAACTGGTCGGCCGGCGTTCTTCCAACCGCTGCGGACACCGTGAATATCGACACGGTAGCGCCTAATGCCACAGTGGTCGGAGCGGCCGGCGCGCAGGCGCATTTTCTCTTTGTCGGCGCTTCCGGCGCTGGCACGCTGACGATCCAGAACGGCGGCGCGGTGAGCAACGTCGTCGGCTATCTCGGCTTCAACGCCCTCTCGACCGGCACCGCGACGGTTGACGGCGCCGGCTCGACCTGGACCAATTCCGGCAACCTCACTGTCGGCAATTCCGGCACCGGCACGCTAACGATCCAGAACGGCGGCGCGGTGAGCAATGTCCGTGGCTATCTCGGCCTCAATCTCGGCTCGACCGGTACCGTGACGGTTGACGGCGCCGGATCGTCCTGGACCAATTCCAGCGAACTTGATATCGGCTATGCCGGCGCCGGCACGCTGACGATCCGGAACGGTGGCAACGTGAGCGCCTCGGACGGTGTTCTCGGCGCCAATGCGACCGGCACCGCGACGGTTGACGGCGCCGGCTCGACCTGGACCAATTCCGGCGTCCTTTGGGTCGGCGCTTCCGGTATCGGTCAGCTGACGATCCAGAACGGCGGCAACGTGAGCAACGCCTTCGCCGATATCGGCGTCAATGTCGGTTCGACCGGGACCGTGACGGTTGATGGCGCGGGTTCGTCCTGGACCAATTCCGGCTTGCTCTATGTCGGCGATTCCGGCGCCGGCATGCTGACGATCCGGAACGGTGGCAACGTGAGCGCCTCGGACGGTGTTCTCGGCGTCAATGCGACCGGCACCGCGACGGTTGACGGCGCCGGCTCGACCTGGACCAATTCCGGCGTCCTTTGGGTCGGCGCTTCCGGTATCGGTCAGCTGACGATCCAGAACGGCGGCAACGTGAGCAACGTCACCGGCTATCTCGGCTTCGATCTCGGCTCGAGCGGGACCGTAACGGTTGAGGACGCCGGCTCGGCCTGGACCAATTCCAGCTCGCTCGTTGTCGGCGATTCCGGCACCGGCACGCTGACGATCCGGAACGGCGGCAAGGTGAGCAACGTCGTCGGCTATCTCGGCGTCAATGCGACCGGCACCGTGACGGTTGACGGCGCCGGCTCGTCCTGGACCAATTCCGACACGCTCTATGTCGGCTTTGGCGGCGTCGGCACGCTGACGATCCGGAACGGCGGCTCCGTCTCGGTGGCTGCGGGCATGACCATCGCCAATCAGCCCGCCTCGACCGGCACGCTCAACATCGGTGCCGCCTCCGGCCAGGCCGCGGCCGCACCCGGCACGCTGACCACACCCTCGGTCGCGTTCGGGGCAGGCACCGGCCGCATCGTCTTCAACCACACCGCCTCGAACTACACATTCGCCCCGATCATTTCCGGCGCGGGGTCGGTGACGGCGGAGAACGGCACCACCATCCTGACCGCGACCAGCACCTATAGCGGGCCGACCACGGTCAATGGCGGCGCGCTGGCGGTCAACGGCTCCATCGCCAGTTCGGCGGTGACGGTGAACAATAGCGGCGTGCTCGGCGGCAACGGCACCGTCGGCAATACCACCATCAACTCCGGCGGCGTGCTCGCGCCGGGCAATTCGATCGGCACGCTGACGGTCGGCGGCAATCTGGCGTTCGGCGCCGGCAGCATCTACCGCGTCGAGGTCTCGCCATCGGCCGCCGACCGCGCCAATGTCACGGGCATCGCGAGCCTGAGCGGCGGCACCGTGCAGGCGAGCTTCCTGCCCGGAGCCTATGTCGGCAAGAGTTACACCATCCTGTCGGCGGCCGGCCTCGGCGGCACCACCTTCAGCGGCGTGAGCGGCGGCCTGCCCGGTTTCAACGTCGGCCTGAGCTACACGCCGTCCGATGTGCTGCTGAACCTCACGGCCTCGCTCGGCGCCGGCACCTCGCTGCCGGGCAATCCGCAGGCCGTCGCGGCCACGCTCAACACCTTCTTCAACAATGGCGGCGCGCTGCCGCCGGGCTTTGTCGCGCTGTTTGGTCTCAGCGGCAGCAATCTTTCAGCCGCGCTGTCGCAAACCTCCGGCGAGACCGCGACCGGCTCGCAGCAGACCACCTTCAATGCGATGAACCAGTTCATGGGATTGCTGACCGATCCCTTCATCGACGGTCGCGGCGATCCGGTCTCGGCGGGGTCATCGGCGGGAGCATCGGCCTACGCCTCGCCGGACAAGCCGCGCTCCGGTGCGGCGCGCGACGCCAATGCGATGTTCACCAAGGCGCCCGCCATGGCCGATCCGTTCGCGCAGCGCTGGAGCGTGTGGGCGGCGGGCTATGGCGGCTCGCAGACCACCGACGGCAATGCGGCACTCGGCTCCAACAACACCACCAGCCGCATCGCCGGCACCGCGGTCGGCGCCGATTATCGACTCTCGCCGTACACGCTGGCAGGCTTTGCGCTCGCGGGCGGCGGAACCAACTTCAGCGTCGTCAATGGAGGCTCGGGCCGCTCCGACCTGTTCCAGGCCGGCGCCTTCATCCGGCACAATGCGGGTGCGGCTTATTTCTCCGGCGCGCTGGCCTATGGCTGGCAGGACATCACCACCAACCGCACCGTGACGGTCGCCGGCATCGACCAGTTGCGCGCGCAGTTCAACGCCAATGCGTGGTCCGGTCGCGTCGAAGGCGGCTATCGTTTTGTCAGCCCATGGATGGGCGGGGTGGGCATCACGCCCTACGCCGCGGGCCAGTTCACCACGTTCGATCTGCCAGCCTATGCCGAGCAGGCCGTCGTCGGCACCAACATCTTTGCGCTCGCCTACGCTTCGAAGAGTGTCACCGATACGCGCAGCGAACTCGGCCTTCGCGCCGACAAATCATATGCGATGGCGGACGGCATCCTCACCTTGCGCGGTCGCCTGGCATGGGCGCATGATTTCAACCCTGACCGCAACATCGGTGCCACGTTCCAGACGCTGCCGGGCGCATCCTTTGTCGTTGGCGGCGCCGCGCAGGCCAGCGACTCCGCGCTCGTCACCGCCTCCGTCGAGAAGAAATGGCTGAACGGCTGGTCCGCCGCCGGCACCTTCGAAGGCGAGTTCTCTCAGCTCACCAGGAGCTACGCCGGCAAGGGCGTCGTACGGTATGCGTGGTGAGATGAAGACGGTCCGCTCACGCTCAGTGCAGCCCACCGGTCCTAGTACAGCCCGCCGGTGCCCGGCCGCATGAAGAAGCCGGAATCCGGCTGCTGCTGCGGCGCCCCCGGCGCGCCGCGGCCGTCAGCATCAGCGACGCCAATGACGGAGTAGTTATCCGGCGGCGCCGTACCCGGCTTGAAGGCTTCCAGAATGGTTCCGCCGGTCTCGCCGGGGCCGGCGCGCATGCCGGTCTTGGAGACGACGCGAACCAGCTTAATGCCGGCCGGCACCTTGAACGGGACCGCGGGCTTGTCGGCAAGCGCAAGCTTGAGGAAATCGCGCGCGATCGGGGCAGAGAGATGGCCGCCGGTTGCGGCATTGCCTCTGCCGAGCGAGCGCGGCTTGTCGTAGCCCATGTAGATGGCAACTGCGATGTCCGGCGAGAAGCCGACGAACCACGCGTCCTTGGCCTCGTTGGTGGTGCCGGTCTTGCCGGCGATCGGCTTGCCGACTTCCTTCACGACGGTCGCGGTACCGGCCTGGACCACGCCCTCCAGCAGCTCGGTGATCTGATAGGCGGTCATCGAGTCCAGCACCTGCTCGCGACGATCGATCAGCTGCGGCTCGGCCTGGTTCTTCCAGCCGCCGGGCGCGTCGCAGCCGCGGCATTCGCGCTGGTCATGCTTGAAGATGGTGCGGCCGTAGCGATCCTGGATACGGTCGATCAAGGTCGGCTTCACGCGGCGGCCGCCATTGGCGAGCATCGAATAGGCCGTGACCATGCGCATTGCCGTGGTTTCGCCGGCGCCGAGTGCATAGGAGAGATAGTTCGGCAGCTCATCGTAGACACCGAAGCGGCGCGCATATTCGCCGATCAGGGGCATGCCGATGTCTTGCGCAAGCCGCACCGTCACCGTGTTGCGCGACAGCCGCAGCGCATTGCGCAAGGTCATCGGACCCATATACTTGCCGGCATCAAAGTTTTCCGGCCGCCACACACCGGCGCCCTGGCCCTGATCGATTTCGATCGGCGCGTCGAGCACGACGGTCGAGGGCGTGTAGCCGTTGTCGAGTGCGGCCGAATAGACGATCGGCTTGAACGACGATCCCGGCTGCCGGTAGGCCTGGGTGGCGCGATTGAATTGGCTCTGGTCGAACGAGAAGCCGCCGACCATTGCGAGCACGCGACCGGTCCAGGGGTCCATCACTACCATCGCGCCCGATACTTCGGGTATCTGGCGCAGGCGGTATTGGCCTTCGACCGGTTGTCCTTCCTTGGTGTAGAGCGGATCGGCATAGATCACGTCGCCGGGTTGGAGCACCTGCGACACACCCGTGGCAGCCCTGCCCTTCCCGGCTCCCGAAGCCGCCTTCGCCCATTTGACGCCGTCAAGCGTGATCAGGCCGGTCTCGCGCTGCTTGCTGACGGCGCCGCCTAGCTCGCGGTTCGGCTGGAAGCCGATCCGCGCCGACTGGTCGCTGGTTTCCAGCACCACCGCCATGCGCCACGGCGAGATGTCGGAGAGCGACTTGATCTCGGCGAGCTTCACGCCCCAGTCGCCCGAAATATCGAGCTTGCTCATGGCGCCGCGATAACCCTGCTGCTCATCATAGTTGACGAGGCCGGCAACCATGGTCTTGCGCGCCATGACCTGGATCTTCGGATCGAGCGTGGTGCGCACCGAGAGGCCACCCTCATACAGCTTCTTCTCGCCATAGCGCTCGAAGATGTCGCGGCGGACCTCTTCGGCGAAATATTCGCCGGCGAATGTGTGGGCACCGTTGGAGCGGTTGGTGACGGCCAGCGGCTCCTTGCGCGCCTTGTCGGCGTCGGCCTGCTTGATCCAGCCGTTCTCCTGGAGGCGGTCGATCACGTAATTGCGGCGCTCGATGGCGCGGTCGCGGTTACGCACCGGATGCAGCGTCGCCGGCATCTTCGGCAGCGCCGCGAGGTATGAGGCTTCCGCCACGGTGAGCTCGTTCACCGACTTGTCGAAATAGACCAGCGAGGCGGCTGCGATGCCGTAGGCGCCGAGGCCGAGATAAATTTCGTTGAGATACAGCTCGAGAATCTTGTCCTTCGAATAGGTCTTCTCGATCCGCATCGCGAGCAAGGCTTCCTTGATCTTGCGCGCGAACGAGACCTCGTTGGTCAGAAGGAAGTTCTTGGCGACCTGCTGGGTGATCGTGGAAGCGCCCTGCGGACGGCGGTTTGAGCCGTAGTTCTGCAGATAGACCAGGCCGGCGCGGGCCATGCCGGTGTAGTCGATGCCGCCATGCTCGTAGAAATTCTTGTCTTCGGCGGCGAGGAACGCGTTGATCACGAGTTTCGGCACCGCCTGGATCGGGAGGTACAGCCGCCGCTCCTTGGCGTATTCGCCGAGCAGCGAGCCGTCGACCGCGTGCACGCGGGTCATCACCGGCGGCTCGTAATCCTGAAGCTGAGAGTAGTCGGGCAAATCCTTGGAGAAATGCCAGATCAGGCCTGCCACGGCACCGACACCGACAAGGAACACCACCGTTCCCGCGGCGAACAGGAAGCCCATGAACCGCACAAGCAAGCGCATTATGTGTTTATCCGTTTAATCCCTGGATCGGCCCAAGAGCAGACCAAGATCAGCCTCAAGGCGCCCCAAACGGACGCCATCCTCACGTCGCGAACTCCCCGGCCTACTCAATACCATCGATGCCGGACCGAAAGACGCTTGCCGAAACGGGATTCTCGTCGATTCCGGAACCCCCTGCGCCGGTTTTATAAAGCGTCCGCTGTGGCCAAACTAGGGCTTAACATCGGAACCGGCGTTTCCTGTTTAATTGCTGGCCCCCGCCGTCGCCATCCGCTTGGCCAGGAACGTGTCGATCGCCTGGGCCATCGAACCCACCGCGCGCGACCGCCAGCCCTCGGACACGAGGTGCTCGAGGTCGCCCTTGTTGGAGACGTAGCCGATCTCGACCAGCACCGAGGGCACGTCGGGGGCTTTCAGCACCCGGAAACCGGCCGACTTCAGTGGATGCTTGTGCATCCGCACGGTCGACTTCATTTCGCCCATCAGCAAATGCGCAAAACGGTTTGAAAAGGTGCGGGTTTCCCGCTGCGTTAGATCGATCAGGATGTCGGCGACGTCGGTCGGCTCTTCCGCGAGATTGAAGCCGGCAATCGCGTCCGCGCGATTTTCGGCATCGGCCAGGCGCTGGGCCTCGGCGTCGGAGGCCTTGTCCGAGAGCGTGTAGATGGTGGCGCCCTGCGCGTCGCCCTCGGCTTTCGGCAGCGCATCGGCGTGGATCGAGACGAACAGCGCGGCGTTCAGATTGCGGGCGACTTTGGACCGGTCATTGAGCGGAATGAAGGTGTCGTCGTCCCGCGTCATCACCACCCGGTATTTGCCGGCCTTTTCCAGCCGGTCGCGCAGCGCCAGGCCAAAGGCGAGCACCAGGTTCTTCTCGCTCTCGCCGTTCGACTGGGTGCCGTTGTCGATGCCGCCATGGCCGGGGTCAATCACAACGACCGGACGGCCGTCGGACGGTGCCCCTGGCTTTTGCGGCGCCGATTCGGGCGCGGCAGCAATCGTTGCCGGAGGCGCGGCGGCAATCGCTGGCCGCAGCTCGGGCCGATTCTCCGGTGCAGGCGTCTGCACGAAAGCCGCGCGGTCGACCTCCTCCAGCTCGACCACCAGCCGGGCCGGCTGGCCGTTGGCCGCCTCGAGCACATAGGAATTGGCGATCTTGGCGGGCCCAGTCAGGTCGAACACGATTCGGGAGCCGCCGGGCATCACGAGCCCGTAGCGGAAGGCCCGGACCAGCCCTCGCCCGGTCCCGGTGCCCGGGCCCAGCCGAAAATTGACCTGGGGAACGTCGACCACGACCCGGTAGGGATCGGCGAGCGTCGTGGCGCGGAAGCTGACGGTCTGGTCGAGGTCGAGAATGAAGCGGGTCTGCTTGCCGTCACCGGCCAGGCGCGCAGCGGTGGCAATCGGAAAATTCGTCGTCACAACAGAGGGTTGCGATGGGGTTTCGGCCGCGTTCAGACGCGAGGAATCGGCGCACGGCGACGCCGCGGCACACAGCAGCGCAACCCCCAGCAAAACCCTTTGATTTGTGCGGCTCGCCACCGAATCCGTGCCTCCGAGCAGCCCTCTTTAACGCAATAGAACCACAGGGTTAAACGATCCTTAATGACGGAAACGCGAAACTGTCCGACTGTGACCGGCGTGCGACGCTCCCTTGCACGGATGGCCCATTCCTCGTATGTACGGATTGCTGACGGCCAATAATTTCCGGTTGTGTCGCATTCAGCCTCCCGGTGCAGCGCCGGAACTCCCAACGTTTGGGAATTCCAGCGTTTTTCTGTTCCCCTCTAAGACCAGCGCGGTGCGCGGCAGCGAGGTGGAACGGGGCAAGCCCCGGCGGCGGACGGTTTCCGGTTACCAACTGTTTCCGGAGCAGTTTTGACAGCGACGCGGCCAGTTACCCGATCCCTTAATCCCAAGGGGGCGGTTCTTGATCCAAGGCGAGCGCGCACGCGCCATGCCCGGCCAGCAGCAACTGATTAGGGGCGGCCCCGCCGCCCGATGTTTCATACGGGCCGACGCTTGATGCGCCAGACTGTGCCGACGAATTCTGAAGGACCTTTCGCGACGCTGCGGAGTGACGCTCCCGCGCGCCGTTTCGGTCCTGAAGCTTCCGGTTCGGCAAGGCGCGAGAGACGGCGTTTCGGCCTTCCCCTCACCCCCGAATCAGGTGGACCGTCGCGTCACCCGGCAGCGCTCTTCGCGCCCACGGTCGATCGCGCCCGCCGCCGCCAAGAGTTAAGACATGCCCAACAAGATGTTGATCGATGCCACCCACCCGGAAGAGACCCGGGTCGTCGTGGTCCGCGGCAATCGCGTCGAAGAGTTTGACTTCGAGACCGCGCAACGCAAGCAACTGCGCGGGAATATCTACCTCGCCAAGGTCACAAGGGTCGAACCCTCGCTCCAGGCCGCTTTCGTTGAATATGGCGGCAACCGCCACGGCTTCCTCGCCTTCAGCGAAATCCATCCCGACTACTACCAGATCCCGGTCGCCGACCGGCAGGCGCTGATCGAGGCCGAAGAGCAGGCCCATCGCGAAGCCGAGGAAGAGAGCGAGAACCGCTCCCATGGCCGCCGCCGCTCGCGCCACCGCAACGCCCGCCGCCGCGGTCAAGGCGAACGTGTCCGCAGCGAGATCGTCGAGGGTCTCGCCGATCCGGCCGGCCAGCCGGTCGAGGGCCAGGCCCTGCCGGAGCACGCCGAGGGCGCTCTGCATGGGGGCGAGCATCTGCACGCCGATGCAGAGCATCACGGCGAGCATGAAGGTCACGACCACGATCATCATGAACATGATCACGACGATCACGGGCATGACGATCATGAGCACGATGATCACCATCACGCTCACGATCATGACGACCATGGCCATGACGACGCGCACGATCATCACGACCATGATCATGCCGACGAGACGCCCGCGCCTGTCGCGGCGATCGGCGCCGAGCCCGCCGTCGTTGCCGAGCCTCAGGAAGCTCCCGCCTTCGAAACGCATGACGAGGAAACGCATGACGAGGAAGCGCATGACGAGGAAGCGCATGGCGAGGCTTTTGCCGAAGCCGTGACCTCCGTCACCGAGCCGGCCGATGCCGTCTACGCCGCCGGCGAGAGCACTGAAGCGCCGCATCAGGACGCCGAAGCGAGGGCCGACGAAGACGACGAGGACGATGACGACGGTGAGGAAGCCGAGGAGGAGCACGTCGAATCCGTCGGCGGTGACGACGTGCTCGAGGAAGTGCCGGAGCGCACGTTCCGCCCGCGCCGCCAGTACAAGATCCAGGAAGTCATCAAGCGCCGCCAGGTGATGCTGGTGCAGGTGGTCAAGGAAGAGCGCGGCAACAAGGGCGCGGCGCTGACGACCTACCTCTCGCTCGCCGGCCGCTATGCCGTTCTGATGCCGAACACCGCCCGTGGTGGCGGCATCAGCCGCAAGATCACCTCGGCCCAGGACCGTTCGCGCCTGAAGGAAGTGGTGCAGGATCTCGACGTGCCCGAGGGCATGGGCATCATCCTGCGCACCGCGGGTGCCGCCCGCACCAAGCCCGAGATCAAGCGCGACTTCGAGTACCTGATCCGGATGTGGGAGACGGTACGCGACCTGACGCTGAAGTCGCAGGCCCCGACGCTGGTCTACGAGGAAGGCTCGCTGATCAAGCGCTCGCTGCGCGACCTCTACAACAAGGAGATCGACGAGATCTCGGTGGCCGGTGAATCCGGCTACCGCGAAGCCCGCGACTTCATGAAGATGCTGATGCCCGCCAATGTCAGCGCGGTGAAGCAGTATCGCGACGGCCAGCCGCTGTTCTCGCGCATGGGCGTCGAGAGCCAGCTCGATGCGATGTTCTCGCCGACCGTACAGTTGCGCTCTGGCGGTTACATCGTCATCAACCAGACCGAGGCGCTGGTCTCGATCGACGTCAACTCCGGACGATCGACGCGCGAGCACCATATCGAGGACACCGCGCTCAAGACCAATCTGGAGGCGTCCGAAGAGGTCGCCCGCCAGCTCCGCCTGCGCGATCTCGCCGGCCTGATCGTCATCGACTTCATCGATATGGACGAGAAGCGCAACAACCGTGCGGTCGAGCGCAAGCTGTCCGACTGCCTGCGGCAGGATCGTGCACGCATCCAGGTCGGGCGCATCTCGCATTTCGGCCTGCTCGAGATGTCGCGCCAGCGCATCCGCGCCAGCGTGCTGGAATCCTCGACCGATCCCTGCCCGCATTGCGGCGGCACCGGCCATGTCCGCTCGGTGTCCTCGGTGGCGCTGCAGCTGCTGCGCGGCCTCGAAGAGATCCTGATGAAGGGCGCGACCCACAACCTCGTGGTCCGCACCCGCACCGACGTCGCGCTCTATGTGCTGAACCACAAGCGTGGTCATCTGCGCGATCTCGAAAACGGCTTCAAGGTCTCGCTGTCTGTCATCGCCGACCCCAGCGTCAGCGGACCGCAGGCCTATGTCATCGACCGCGGCGAGCAGGTGCATACGCTCGAAGCCGCCAAGGCGCTGCTGGCGGCACAGGCGGCCGCAAGCCCGCCGCCGCTGGCCGAAGAGGCCTATGACGACGAGGAGCTCGATACGGAGCTGGAATCCGAGGTCGAGACCGAGGAAACCGAAGGTCTCTCCGAAGAGCAGGCCGCAGGCGATGCTTCGCCCGAGCAGGACGGCCAGCGCCGCAAGCGCCGCCGCCGCCGGCGTGGCCGCGGCGGTCAGCGCGACGGCGAGGCGCGCGAGGATGGTGCTCCCGCTTCTCCTGAAGGGGCCGTAGCGGTCGCAGGCGAAGGTGAAGAGGACGCCGAGGCCGAACAGGACGGCGAGGAAGGCGAAGAACAGGCCGCCCGTGGCGAGCAGCAGGGTAGCGGCGACCGCCGTCGCCGGCGTGGTCGCAGGGGTGGACGTCGTCGGCGCGGTACCGGCGAGGAGGGTCTCGCCGGCTCCATCGGCGACGAGCTCACGGGCAATCCGCCGTCGGAAGCAACCGAAGCGGTCGCTGATTTCGATAGCTCCGGCAGCGAGACAGCTCCCTCGATTGCGCATTCGGAGCATATCGCGCCGGTCGAAACGTCCCAGCCCGAGTTTCGGTTGCAGGCGCCGGTTGAAACGCCGGTGCAGCCCGCGCCCTCTGAGGAAGAGCCCGCATCCGACGACAAGGCGGCACGACGCCGCTCCACCGTCCGGGAGAAGGTGAGCTTCCTGTCGAGCAACTCGAGCGAGCCGGCAACCCCGGTTGCAGCAGCGCCGGAGCCGGTTGCTCCGCCCGCGCCTGAGCCTGCGCCGGAAGCGGCAAGCGAGACGCCGGCCGCGCCGCGTCGCGCCGGCTGGTGGTCGCGCCGTTTCGGCGGCGGCGAATAGAGCCAGCGTCCGAATAAAAAACGCCCGGCCTGGCCGGGCGTTTTTCATTTCACGCCTCGCCTGAAGGTTACGGCGGCGGCAGTTCGTCGTCACCGAGCGGCGCCACCTCGCGCGAAGCGATCTGGCGAAGCTGGTCGTAGAGATCAGGCGCCTCGCTGGTGCAGAGACAGACGCCCTTGGCGGACGGTGCCTCGCCGGCGTTGAGATAGGCGTGGCCCATGGTGCTATCGAGATAGATGCCGTCGCCCTCGCCAAGGATCTCCGGCGCGTAGAACTCGGTGTGAACCGCGACGCGTCCGCTCGTCACCAGAAAATACTCTTCGCCGGCATGGCGCAGCAGCGGACCGAATTCGTCCAGCGAGCGCGCGCGGACCTCGGCCACGATCGGCACCATGCGTTTGCCGATCAGGTCGGTGCATTGATAGGTGTAGGTGTAGAATTTCGTGGCGATCAGCTGCCCCTGCCCGGCCCGGCTGATGCTCCGCCGCGCGGTGACCGGCCTGCCTTGCGTAGGCGCTGCGACCGCCGGATTGAACAGCTCCGCGATCTCCATCTTCAAGCCGGAGGTAAGCTGGAGCAGCTTGTCGTAGGTCAGCGACATCAGGCCATTCTCGACCTTCGACAGGGTCGACAGCGCCATGCCCGTTCGCTCCGCCACCTGCTTGAGCGTCAGGCCGCGCGCCTGGCGCGCCGCCTTGAGGCATTGGCCGAGCTGGGAGTTGGCACCTTCGGGCGTCGTGATCTCGCTCATGCGGTATGTCTATCACGCTGCGGGGAAAAAATATTGGCCGATCGGCCTAATCTTTTCGGTGTGATCCGCCGCACAATACCTCTCCAGGGTGCCTCCCGGGCACACACGCCAAGATTTGTGCATGAATTGCCCCGATTTGGCGAATATTGGTGCGCTGAACGCGGTTTCCGATATGCTAAATCGTTTTCACAATTTGAAAGGGCCTGGCGTTGTCCGAACTTTGCGACACGAGTGCCGTCGAGCTGCGCCGTCTGCTGACCGCACGGGCGATCTCGCCCGTCGAGCTGCTCGACGCCTGCCTGTCCCGCATCGGCGCCATCAATGCCGCCGTCAATGCGGTCGTGACGCTCGACGAGCCGGCTGCACGTGCCGCCGCGAAGAAGGCTGAGGCCGCGATCCTGCGCGGCGAGGATCATGGCGCGCTGCACGGGCTCCCCGTCCTGATCAAGGATACGCAAGACACCGCCGGAATGCGCTCGACCTACGGCAGTCCCCTGTTGCGCGACAATGTCCCTGCCGCCGACCAGGGCTCGATCGCGCGGCTGCGTGCGGCGGGCGCCATCATCTTCGGCAAGACCAATACGCCGGAATGGGCGGCGGGCGGCAACACCCGCAATCCCGTCTTCGGTGCGACCGGCAATCCCTTCGATCCCATGCGCTCGGCGGCCGGCTCCTCCGGCGGATCGGCGGTCGCGCTCGCCTGCGGCATGGCACCGCTCGCCTCGGGCTCCGACACCGGGGGATCCCTGCGCAATCCCGCGGGCTATGCCGGTATCGTCGGCATGCGTCCCTCCTACGGCCTCGTGGCGAGCGAAAAGCGCGCCTTCGGCTGGTCCAATCTGTCGACCGACGGACCGATGGCCCGCAGCGTCGCCGATACCGCGCTGATGCTATCGGCGATGGCGAGCGACGATGCCCGCGATCCACTCGCCTACACGCTTCCCGGCGAGCCCCTGCGCGGGCGCGCCGAGCGCTGGTCCGCGCCGCGCCCCGCGGAGCTTGGCAAGCTGCGCCTTGCCTTCACCGAAGACTTCGGCTTTGCGCCGACCGAACAGGCCATCCGCCGCGTCTTCCGCGATCGCGTGAAGAGGCTTGCGCCACTGTTCGCCGAAAGCCGCGAGGCGACGCCCGACTGCACCGGCGCAGACGACGCCTTCGCCGTGCTGCGCGCCGGCCTGTTCCTGGCGATGCACGGCAAGAACTACAAAGAGCGGCCCGAGATGCTCGGCCCCAATGTCCGCGCCAATGTCGAGGAAGGCCTGAGCTACACGCTCGAGGATCACGGGCGTGCCGCGACGGCGCAGACGCGGATCTATCGTGCCTATCAAACTTTCTTCGAAACGTGCGACGTACTGATCAGCCCGACGATCACGCTCAGTCCGCGGCCATGGTCGGAGCTTTATCCGGCCGAGATCGACGGCGCGCCGACGAAATCCTACTTCCACTGGCTCGCGCTCGCCTATGCCGTCACGCTTCCCGGCCATCCCGCGATCAGCATTCCGCTCGGCGTCGATGAAGCCGGCTTGCCCTTCGGCCTGCAGATCGTCGGCCCGCGCGGTGGCGATGCCATCGTGCTCGCCATTGCCGCAAGCCTGGAGGCTGCATTTGCGGGCGATGCGCAATTGTGCCGGCCGGTGCCTGACCTGGCGCGACTTGCGACGGCGCCGCCGCTGGCGTCCGCGCCCGGCTTCCTCACCTGGGAATAGACCAAGCAAACAGGCAAGCCCGCCGGGTCGCCGGCAAAGCGGAGATCAGCATGGCCGAATTGTCGAACCGAAAGACCGGCATCGTCGCCTTCGTCCTGCTCTATGCGGCCTACTGCATCTCCTACATCGACCGCGCCGCGATCTCGCTGGCGCTGGCGCAGATCGGCAAGGACTTCAATCTCCAGGCTGCCGATCTCGGCATCGTCATCAGCGCGTTCTTCTTAGGGTACGCCGCGATGCAGGTGCCGGGCGGATGGCTCTCCGACCGCTTCGGCTCGAAATATGTGGTGATCGTCACCATCGTGATGTGGTCGCTGTTCACGGCCTTCACCAGCCTCGCCTGGTCGCTGACCTCGCTGATCGCGATCCGCTTCGTCTTCGGCATCGCCGAGGGTGGCTTTCCGCCGGCCAGCATTCGCGCCATCGCCGAGGTGTTCAAGAGGGACAGCCGGCCCAAAATGTCGGCGCTGCTGCTGTCGTCGAACTATGCCGGCAGCATGGTCGCACCGCTGATCATGGCGCCGCTGATCGTCTGGCTCGGCTGGCGCCACGCCTTCAACACGATCGGCATCGCCGGCATCGTGTTCGCGGTGATCTATTTCGTCTTCGTCCCGTATCTCGGACGCCCGGACAAAGCGGCTACGGGCCCATCGGCAAAGGCCGTAGAGCGCGCGCCGATGCGCGAGCTCATGAAGAATCCGCTGCTGTGGCAGCTGATGGTGGTGTGGTTTGGTCTTAGCTGCGTCAACAAGGGCCTGGATTCCTGGATGCCGCTCTATCTGCTGCAGCAACGCGGACTCGACCTCAAGACCGTCGGCGTGGTGGCTCCGATCCCGTTTGTGATGGCGACGTTCGCGACGGCGATCGGCGGCTGGGTCATGACCACGTTCTTCGCCGAGCGGGAAAAATATCTGCTGATCGGCAGCTCCGCGTTGACCGGCATCTTCCTCTACGCCATGTACAAGGCGGAGACGATCACGGTGCTGATCGCCTATCAGTCGCTGGTCTACTTCTTCAAATCCTTCGTGCTGGCCGCTGTGATTGCGCTCCCGACCAAATTGCTCCGCGACGACCAGATCGGATCGGGCGTCGGCATGGTCAATCTCGGCGGCCAGAGTGCAGGCTTCGTCGCACCGGCGGCGATAGGCTTCATCGTGACCGGAACCGGATCGTTCGATGCTGCCTTCGGCTTCCTGGTGGCAATGACGGCGCTGTCGGTCGTCGTCGCGACGACCATCAACACGGCGCAGCCCAAGCTTGCGCCGAAGCCGGCCTGACGGGAGAATTCTGCCATGCAAAGCGCAATCATTCTCGGCGGCGGCATGGTGGGCGTCGGTGCCGCCCTGCATCTGAGGCAACGCGGTTGGACTGTCACGCTGGTCGACCGCAGGGAGCCCGGCCGCGAGACCAGCTACGGCAATGCCGGCATGATCCAGGCGGAAGCGGTACGGCCCTATCCGATGCCGCGCGATCTCGCCTCGCTCGTGAAGATCGCGACCGGCCGCACCAACGACGTACGCTACAGCTTGTCCTCGCTGCATCGCCACGTCGAGCCCCTGCTCCGCTATTGGTGGCATTCGGCTCCGAAGCGGCATCGCGAAGCGATCGCGGCCTGGGCGCAGCTGATCGCCTATGCGACGCCCGAGCACGACATCCTCATCCGCGAGGCCCATGCCGACAATCTGATCCGCCGCGCCGGTTATCGCGCGCTGTTTCGCGACGCCGCCGCGCTCGACCATTCAATCAAGGCCGCGGAAGAAGACCGCCGCGAGTTCGGCGTCAATTTTCGTGTGCTCTCGGGCAGCGAATTGACCAAGGCCGAGCCGATCTTGCGCGACGATCTCCCCGGCGCGATCCATTGGCTCGACACCTGGACCGTGTCCGACCCCGGCGCCCTGGTCACCGCCTATGCCAATCTGTTCGAGCGGCTCGGCGGCACCATCGTGCTCGGCAATGCGCAGTCGCTGCAGCAGACCGCGATCGGATGGTCGGTCGACACCGACAATGGCCGCATCGATGCCGCCAACGCCGTCGTGACGCTGGGGCCGTGGTCGCCGGATCTCCTGCACAAGTTCGGCTACCGGATTCCGCTGGTGCGCAAGCGCGGCTACCACATGCATTACAGCGGCGGCGCCTCGCTCGATCTGCCGCTGGTCGACAAAGGCAGCGGCTATGCCATGGGGCCGATGGCCAAGGGCATCCGCATCACCACCGGTGCTGAGTTGACCGGCCCGGATGCACTGGCAACGCCGGTGCAGCTCGCCAGCGCCGAAGCCTCGGCGCGCGAGCTGATCGATCTCGGCAAGCGCGCCGAACCGGAGCCGTGGTTCGGCACCCGCCCCTGCACACCGGACATGGTGCCGGTGCTCGGTCGCGCCCCGCGCCACCCCGGCCTCTGGATGAATTTCGGCCACGGCCACCAGGGCTTTACGCTCGGCCCCGCCACCGGACGCCTGCTCGCGGAGATGATGAACGGCGAGACGCCCTCGATCGATCCGACGCCGTATCGGCCGGAGCGGTTCTAGCTCTCGGCTTTCGCGGCGAGGACTGAGAGCGCGGCCGTCAGACGCATTAGCGGATCATCCCATTCGCGCGGCTTGCGCTGGCGGAACAGCCGCATGGTCGGATACCACGGGCTGTCCTCGCGATCGCGCAGCCAGCGCCAGTCGAGCGCGTATGGCGTGAGCATCCAGACCGGGCGGCCGAGCGCGCCGGCCAGATGCGCAACCGAGGTGTCGACGGCGATGACGAGATCGAGCGCTGCCACGGCCGCCGCCGTGTCGGCAAAATCCCCGAGCGCAGGCGCGAGATCGATCACGTCGTCGCCGAGCGCCGCCAGCACCGCACCGTCTTCCGCGCGCGGCTCCTTTTGCAGGCTGTAGAGCTGCAAGCCCGGCATCACGAGCCGCGGCAACACCGCCGCGGCCGACAGCGAGCGCTGCCCGTCGCCCTTGTGCCCGGGATTGCCGGCCCAGACCACGCCGACCTTCAGTCGCCTCTCGCGACCAAGGACGGCTCGCCAGCGCGAAAGCTTCCCGGGGTCGGGGTGCAGATACGGAACGTCCGCGGGCAGATTGTCGAGCGTGGTGCCGAACAGGCGCGGCAGGCTCATCAGCGGCAATTGCAGATCGAATGGCGGCAGCGCCTCGCCGCGCGGAATCACGGTGACATCAGGCAATTGCCGCAGCAGCGAGGCGAGTGCGGGCTGCACCTGCAGGATGATCTTGCCGCCCTTCCCCGTCACCATCGACAGATAGCGCACAAAATGCACGGCATCGCCGAGGCCGTATTCGGCGAATACCAGCAAGGTACGGCCTGCGAGCGGCTCGCCCCGCCATTCCGGCTCATTGAAAGTCGGATAGCCGTCCGACAGCGTCTTGCATTTGCGGCGCCACCGATAGGCGTCGAACCCCTCGGCGAAATGGCCGTTCATCAGCAGGAAATGCGCGTGGTTGTATTGCGCGAGCGGCTGCTCCGGATCGAGCGCGACCGCGCGGGCCGAGACCGTGAGCGCCTCGTCGATCTCGCCGGCGTTGCGCAGCGCGACCGCGAGGTTGGCGTGGCCCTTGGCATAGGAGGGATCGACCGCAACCGCGCAGCGATGCGCGGCGACAGCATCGGTGACGCGCTGCTGCTTCTCGAAGATGATGCCGAGATTGGTGTAGGCCGGCGCGTGATCGGACTTGAGCAGCAGCGCGTGTTCACAGGCCGCAATGGCGTCGTCGAGCGCGCCGAGATCGGAGAGGCAGGCGCCGAGATTGGTGGCGATGATGTGATCGGCGGGATCGCGCGCGAATGTTTGCCGGTAGATCTCGGCGGCCTCCTGCAAATGGCGGGCTTCATGCAGGACAAGGCCAAGCAGGCGCAGCGCCGCGACATCGTCGGGCGCGAGCGCGATGGCACGGCGATACTGGACGATGGCCTCTTCGAGCAATCCTTGCCGATAGAGCGCCGCGCCAAGATTGCAGATCAGGCCGACATCGTCGGGATCGAGCTGGAGCGCGCGGCGATAGGCGGCCACGGCATCGCCCAACCTGTTCTGGTCCGCAAGGACGTTGCCGACATTGAGCCAGACGCCGCGAAAAGCAGGCTCGCGCGCGATCACGGCGCGATAGGCCTCCTCCGCCTCGATCAGCCGTCCCTGCTCGGCGAGCGCGACGGCGAGATTGAAGCACGCGCGCGTCAGATGCGCATCGAGCGCGATTGCGCGGCGATAGGAGGTCTCGGCCTCGCCGAAGCGCGACAGGTCGCCCAATGCCACGCCGAGCTTGTCGTGCAAGCCGGCGTCATCGGGCCGTCCGCGCAACGCACGCTGGAACGCAGCCACGGCGCCGGCGTGCTCGCCTTTCACCGCGAGCGCATCGCCGAGCGTGGCCAGCGCCGGCGCATGGTCGGGATCGATATTGAAGACCCGGTTGAGCAGCGCGGCGCCGTCGGCGGCGCGGTCGGTGACGAAGGCGGCAACGGCGGCCAGGTGCAGCGCCGGCACATGATCCGGCTGAACCTTGAGCACCTCCGCGCAGAGCACGTCCGTCTGATCCGGCCGTCCCGCCACAAAATGCTCTGTCGCCTCCAGCACAATCCGATTCACAGCCACGTTGCCCACGATACCGCCCACCCCTTCGGCGTCAGAGATGCCAGTTAAACGGGCGAGATCGCGAAATCCGTCAGTCGGATTGCTTGGCGAGAACAGCCCTGATGCGCGCGGCATCGTCCGGCGTTGCCGGATTGTAGACGACCATGCCGAGATCGGGCCGGCCGTCGACGGCGAAGGCCGAATATTCGAACGAGATCGGGCCGAGCACGGGATGGCGCAGATGCTTGATGCCCTCGCCATAGCTGCGGACGTCGTTGTCGCGCCACAGCCTCGCGAAGTCGGGGCTGAGACCGCACATTTCGTCGACGAAGTCGGCGACATGCGAGACCGCGCCGGCGCGGGCCGCGTCCGCCCGGAACGCTGCGACCACGAAACGGGCCACGCTCTCCCAGTCGTACTGCGCGGCGCGCACGCGAGGCACGGAGAAGATCAGCCGCAGGATGTTGCGTTGCTCCGGCGGAAGCTTGGCGTAATCGGTTAGCACCAATGTTGCCGCGCGATTCCAGGCAACGACATCCCAGATCAAGGTCCTGATAATCGCCGGGCTGGTCTCGAGCGCATCGAGCACCCGTTGAAGCCGCGGCGAGACGCCTTCAGATGCCTGGTAGCGGACCTCGGGCGGGCGGCCGAGCCCGATCAGGAACAGATGCTCGCGCTCGACGTCGGTGAGCATCAGCGCCCGGGCGATCCGGTCGAGCACATCGGCCGACGGCGCGCCGCCGCGGCCCTGCTCCAGCCAGGTGTACCAGGTCGGGCTGATATTGGCCCGCTGCGCCACTTCCTCGCGCCGCAGCCCCGGCGTGCGCCTGCGGCCGCCGCCAAACCCGAAGGCGGTCGCGTCGAGCCGGGTGCGACGGTCCTTCAAATAGGTCCCGAGCAGGTTCTCGCTGGAGGTCTCGCTCATCCTGTTAGCTATTATACCCTGATAATGTCCCTACTTTACCCGGATAATCCTAGCGCAGATGCTGCCTCCTACCAACCTTTTTGCCGATCTTTGGAGAACTGCTCATGCGTGTATTCGTCACTGGCGCCACCGGCTTCGTCGGCTCCGCCGTCGTTGCCGACCTGATCGCCGCCGGCCATAGCGTCACCGGCCTCGCCCGTTCCGATGCGGGGGCCGTATCGCTCGCCGCGATGGGGGCAAAGGTCCACCGCGGCTCGCTGGAGGACCATGCCTCCCTGCGCAGCGGCCCGGCCGCGTCAGACGGCGTGCTGCACCTCGGATTCAACCACGACTTCTCGAAATTTTTGGACAATTGCGAGCTCGACCGCCGCGCCATCCTCGCGCTCGGCGAGGAGCTCAAGAACACTGACCGTCCGCTCATTGTCACCTCCGGCGTGGCGCTGCTGGCGCCCGGACGGCTTGCGACCGAGGACGATGAGACGGCACACCGCTTTCCACGCGTGTCGGAATCAACGGCGCTGTCGCTGGCCGGCGTCCGCACCGCCGTGGTCCGGCTGCCGCCGACCACCCATGGCGAAGGCGACCACGGTTTCGTGCCGATCCTGATCAACCTCGCACGCCAGAGGGGCCTGGCGGCCTATATCGGCGACGGGATGAATCGCTGGCCGGCCGGCCATCGCTTCGACGCCGCGCGCGTCTATCGGCTTGCACTCGAGCAAGGCGCGACCGCACCGCGCTATCATGCGATCGCCGAGGAAGGCATCCCGTTCAAGGTGATTGCCGAGGTGATCGGCAAAAGGCTCGGCGTGCCCGTCGTCTCGAAATCGCCTGACGAAGCCGAAGCGCATTTCGGCTGGTTCGCGCAATTCGCAGGCGTCGACGTGCCGACATCGAGCGCGAAGACCCGCGCGTTGCTCGGCTGGGCACCAAAAGAAATAGGGCTGATCGAGGATCTCGACCAGCCCTACTACTTCAAGGTCTGACGGCGCGCCGCCGCCGGATGCAGCTTGCAGATCAGTCCGTCGTGACGGCGGTTTCCATGTCCGTCGGATCGATCTGCTGGTTCAGCCGCGCGTTGAGCTTGTCGCGATCGAGCTCGCCCTCCCACCAGGCGACGATCACGCAGGCGACGCCGTTGCCGCAGAGATTGGTCAGCGCGCGGCACTCGCTCATGAACTTGTCGATGCCGAGCACGATCGCCATGCCCGGCACGAGCCGCGGATCGACCACCGCGAGCGTCGCGGCCAGCGTGATGAAGCCCGCACCGGTGATGCCGGAGGCGCCCTTCGAGGTCAGCATCGCCACCACCAGGATCGTGAGCTGCTGGCCGAAGGTGAGATCGAAGCCGAGCGCCTGCGCGATGAACAGGGTCGCCAGCGTCATGTAGATGTTGGTGCCGTCGAGATTGAACGAATAACCGGTGGGCACCACCAGGCCGACCACCGACTTCGAGCAGCCGAGCCGTTCCAGCTTCTCCATCAAGGACGGCAGCGCGCTTTCCGACGACGAGGTGCCGAGCACGATCAGCAGCTCGTCCTTGATATAGGCCAGGAACTTGAAGATCGAGAAGCCCGCAAAGCGCGCGATGGTGCCGAGCACCACGATCACGAACAGTGCCGCGGTCAAATAGAACGTCGCGATCAGGCCCATCAGATTGAGGATCGCGCCGGTGCCGAACTTGCCGATGGTGTAGGCCATCGCACCGAACGCACCGAGCGGCGCCGCGCGCATCACGATGGAGATGACGCCGAACACCGCATGCGCGGCATCGTCGATGAAGCCGCGGATGGCGTGGCCGCGCTCGCCGAGCCCCATGATGGCGAAGCCGAACAGCACCGAGAACAACAGGACCTGGAGGATCTCGCCTTGCGCGAAGGCGCCGACCACGGTGTCGGGAATGATGTGCAGGATGAAGTCGACCGACCTCTGGCCCTCGGCCTGCTTGGCGTAATTTGCGACGGCCTGCGCGTTGGCGGCCGCGTTGCCGAAGCCTGCGCCCGGCTTCACGATGTTGCCGATGATGAGGCCGATGACGAGCGCGAAGGTGGAGACGATCTCGAAATAGACCAGCGCCTTGACGCCGATGCGTCCGACCTTCTTGGCATCCTGGATGTGGGCGATGCCGGAGACCACGGTGCAGAAGATGATCGGGGCGATCACCATCTTGATCAGCTTGATGAAGCCGTCGCCGAGCGCCTTGATCCAGTCGTTGGTGGCAATCGTCGGCCAGAGCCAGCCGACGATTGCGCCGAGGACGATCGCGATCAGCACCTGGACATAGAGAATTTTATACCACGGCTTGGCCGCGCTCGGTGCGGCCGGCGCGCCGGCCATCGTTGTCGTTGTCATTGTTCGCTCCCCCCTCAAAATTTAGAGCCAGCCAAGATCAACTCGGCCGGCTCTGTCAATTGGAACCATTCCGTATGGTGAGTTCTAGACGCGGCTGTCGACGATCCGGCGTACCGCCGGCATCAGCGCGGCGCCCAGCGCGTTCTTGACCACCGAGGCCGCAATGAACGGCGCGACGCCGACCGCCCAGGCCTTGGTTGCACCAAGGCCGATGCCGTAGGCCAGCCAGCCGAAACCGGCGATGAAAATGACGACATGGCCGACCGCCATTGCCGCAAACAGCAGCACGACGTTGCGATCCCAGCCCCGTTCGGCGAACCAGCCGATGACGAAGGCAGCCAGCACGAAGCCGTAGAGATAACCGGCAGTCGGGCCGAGCAGCGGTGCAATTCCACCGACCGGACCTGCGAACACCGGCAGCCCCATCGCGCCTTCGGCGAGGTAAGCGATCATGGTTGCGCTGCCAAGGCGCCAGCCATAGGCCGAGCCAATCATCAGCACGACCAGGGTCTGCAACGTCATCGGCACATAAGGCAGCGGCAGGTTCACCTTGGCCGACAACGCCATCAGTGCGGAGCCGAGCGCGACCAAGACGACGGCGCGCAAGGCGCCGACGGTCTCACCCGGTCGGGTCGGCCACATCACTGCGGCAAGAGGAGAATGCGACGTGGCGGCGGACTGTACGGTTCGGTCAGACAAGATGCACTCCGGAAGGCTGTTTGAAACTGGCGGCTATTTAAGCCAGTGAGCGATCCGGTCAACTGCCTCCCGCATCTCCGCGGCCGAGCGCGCATAGGAGAATCGGATGAACGAGCGGCCATGGATCGGATCGAAATCGACGCCGGGCGTTGCCGCAACCTGGGCCTTCTCCAGCATCTGCTTGGCGAAATCGAAACTGTCGGAGGTGAAATCCGAGACGTCGGCATAAAGGTAGAACGCGCCGTCCGCAGGCAGGAATTTGCTGAGGCCCGCCTTGGGCAATCCCTCGATCAGGATGCGCCGGTTTTCCTGATAGCCGTGCTTGATCTCCTCCATCTCGGCCGCGCCGTCGAAGGCGGCCTCTGCCGCAATCTGCGACAGCGACGGCACCGAGATCGAGAGGTTCTGCTGCAGCCGTTCGATCGGGCGCACCAGGATCTCGGGCACGACCATCCAGCCGACGCGCCAGCCCGTCATGCAAAAATACTTCGAGAACGAGTTGATCACGAGTGCGTGCGGCGACAGCTCTGCCGCCGTCACTGCCGGAAAGGCATAGTCAAGCCCGTGATAGATCTCGTCGGAGATGAAGCGGATGCCGGCATCCTCGGACGCCGCGATCAGGCCAGCGAGCGCCTCGCGGGACATCATCGTTCCCGTCGGATTGGCGGGGCTGCCGACCAGCACGCCCTTCAGCGGCGCCTTGCGATGGGCGGCGAGCAGCGCCTCGCCGGTCAGCGCGTGACGCGTCTCATTGGTGGTCTCGATCAGCACCGGCTCACAGCCCAGCGCAGTGAGGATGTGCCGGTACGGCGGATAGCCGGGCACTGTCACCGCGACGCGATCGCCGGGCTCGAACATCGACAGGAAGGCCAGGATGAACCCGCCGGAGGAGCCCGTGGTCACCACGATTCGCTCCGGGCTGATGTTGCAGCCATAGGCATCGCGGTAATGCCGCGAGATACGCTCGCGCAACGAGGGGATGCCGAGTGCTGACGTATAGTCGATCCGCCCCGCCTCAAGCGCGGCCTGTGCGGCCGCGATCGCGGTCTTCGGCGCGCCGGCCGCGGGCTGGCCGACCTCCATGTGAATGACATGGCCGCCGGCCGCCTCGATCCTGGCCGCCGCGGCCATCACGTCCATCACCATGAACGGGGGAACATCACTGCGGCGGGAGGGCTCGAGCCACTGCGCCACCCGGTTCCTCAATGTCGCATCGTGCATCGATTTCTGCTATTTCGCTGGCGGAACGGTCCGTTCGGTCCGGAAAACAGGGCGCTTGCGCCCCAGACTAGCCGCATTATACGGCTCATAAGGGCATATCGCGTATCCGGTCCGCCGCCAATCGCCAAAACCAATCACAAAAACTGCAGTCCAAGTCCCTTGCCAAGTCCGCTTGCAAAGCCCGTTTGACCCAGACCGTTTGATGTTGCTCCAGATCGCATTGCGCAAGAAGGCCTCCGCCCTCACCGCCCTCGTCACGGCTGCTGCGATCGCGCTGCTGCCGGTCCCGGCGACGCAGGCGCAGGAAGGCCGCGGACCGCCGGTCCTGCGCGACACCGAAACCGAGCAGCTGTTGCGCGAATATACCCGCCCGATCCTGCGGGTTGCCGGTCTGGAGAAGCAGAACATCCAGATGGTGATCATCAACGACAACTCGTTCAACGCGTTCGTCGCCGATGGTCGCCGCATCTTCGTCAATTTCGGCGCGATCCTGCAGTCGGAGACGCCGAACCAGTTGATCGGCGTGCTCGCGCACGAGACCGGGCATCTGGCCGGCGGCCATCTATCGAAGCTGCGCGAGCAGCTCGCCAATGCCCAGACCCAGATGATCATCGCCATGCTGCTCGGCGCGGGCGCGCTGGTCGCGGGCGCCAGCCGCGGCTCGGGCAGCTCCGGCAATAACGGGCTCGCCAATGCCGGCGCGGCTGCGATCGCCGGACCGCAGGAGATGATCCGCCGCTCGCTGCTGTCCTACCAGCGCCAGCAGGAAGAGAACGCCGACCGCGCCGGCGTGAAATTCCTGACCGCGACCCAGCAGTCGCCGAAGGGCATGTACGAGACCTTCAAGCGCTTCACCAGCGAAAGCCTGTTCGCGGCACGCGGCGCCGATCCCTATCTGCAGTCGCACCCGATGCCCGCCGAGCGCGTCGCGGCGCTCCAGGAATTCGCGAGCACCAGCCCTTATTGGGACAAGAAGGACGATCCGGCGCTGCAGCTCCGCCATGACATGGTGCGCGCCAAAATCTCCGCCTTCATGGAGCGGCCGGAACTGGTGTACCGCCGCTATCCCCTGACCAATGACAGCATGCCGGCGCGCTATGCCCGCGCCATCAGCACCTATCTGCACGGCGATTTGCGCAGCGCGCTGACCCAGATCGACGCGCTGATCGCGGTGCAGCCGAACAACCCGTACTTCTACGAGGTCCGCGGCCAGGCCCTGCTGGAAAGCGGCAAGCCGGCCGACGCGATCGCCCCCCTGCGCAAGGCTGTCGCACTCTCGAACAATGCGCCCCTCATCGAGATGTTACTTGGGCAGGCTCTGGTTGGAACCGATAATAAGGCCTACACGGACGACGCCGTTCGGATTCTCCGTGCCGCAGTGGCGCGGGAGCCCGAGGCCCCTCTCGGCTACATGCAGCTCGCGATGGCCTATGGCCGGAAGGGAGACTATGCCGAGGCTGATCTCGCCTCCGCCCAGGCCGCCTACCTGCGCGGCGACAACAAGACCGCTCGCGAGCTCGCCACGCGTGCGAAAACCCGTTTCGCCGTCGGCACGCCCGGATGGGTCAAGGCCGACGACATCGTGGCGTCGAAACCGCCGCGCAACTAGCCTGATCACGACATCCGCCACCTTGACGTCACGACACTCCGATTAAGTCCGCCGGGACGTTTATTCGAAACCTGCTCTGGATAAGAGGATTTGCCAATGCCTTCGTTGCGCCTGCTTGCTTCCGCGCTGTTTGCGCTCGCCATCTTCGGCGCAACGGGACCGGCTTCTGCCGAAAGCTTCTCGGATTCCCAGCGCACCGACATCGAGGCGATCATCAAGAGCTACCTCGTCAGCCATCCCGAGGTGCTCGAGGAGGCCATGACCGAGCTCAGCAAGCGCCAGGCTGATGCCGAAACGAAGAAGCACGAAGCCAGCATCGCGCAGAACTCGAATGCGATCTTCAATTCGCCGCGCCAGGTCGTGCTCGGCAACAAGGACGGCGACGTCACCTTCGTCGAGTTCTTCGATTACAATTGCGGCTACTGCAAGCGCGCGATGAGCGACATGCTCGACCTGATGAAGGCCGATCCCAAGCTGAAGGTGGTGCTGAAGGAGTTTCCGGTGCTGAGCCAGGGCTCGGTCGAAGCCGCGCAGGTTGCAGTCGCCGTGCGCATGCAGGATCCCTCCGGCAAGAAATATCTCGACTTCCACCAGAAGCTGCTGGGCGGCCGCGGCGCCGCCGACAAGGCGCGCGCGCTCCAGGCGGCCAAGGAAGCCGGCCTCGACACCGCGAAGATCGAGAAGGACATCGCGAGCCCCGAGGTGCGCGCCACCATCGAGGAGAACTTCAAGCTCGCCGAAGCGATGGGCATGAACGGCACGCCGAGCTACGTGATCGGCAAGCAGATCGTGGTCGGCGCCGTCGGCCTCGACGGCCTCAAGGAAAAGATCGGCGTCGCCCGCTGCGGCAAGGCGACCTGCTGACAAGGCGACTTGCTGGTCAAGCGTGTCTGGCCAAGCGTCTTACAACTTCACGCATGTAACCAGGCCGGCTGAAAAGCCGGCCTTTTTCGTTGGCCAAAGCCCTACACAAATCCTGGCGTGGATCCGGCACGGACGTTCATCCCGTGTTTAGGAAACAAATGCCGCGGAACAGCAGATGTTCCGGAACAACTCAAATCTCCTTTCGTTGGTGGCGCGGGCAATGACGCAAGGAAACACGTGAGGAGAATACGATGTTGAACCGCTTTATGATCTCGGTTGCCGCACTCGCGCTCATCGCAGGCACCGGTCTGGCGAACGCACAGGGCACGATGAAGAACGACAGCGGCGGCGCCGGCGCACAGCCGATGCAGCACTCGCAGTCTTCGGGCGGCGCAGCCGAACATGGCGCGACTGGCAAGGAATCCGCGAGTCCGCAGAAGGGCACAGTCGGCCAGGCCGGCGGCTCCATGAAGCCGGGCGAAGAGAAGTCCTCTGGCGCGATGGAGAAATCCGGCGGAGCGGAGAAGTCCGGCGGGATGGAAAAGTCCGGCGCGATGAACAAGAACGCGGCTGACGAGAAGGCCGGCGCGGCGAAGGGTGAGCACGCCCAGAGTGCGCAGGACAAGGGCGCCCAGGACAAGTCGAAGAGCATGAGCACGGATTCGACGACCAAGTCCGGCGGCAAGGACATGAAGGCCGAGGACAACAAGTCCGGCGGCGCCGCCAAGAGCAATAATGCCGAGAACCGTCCGGCTGCGACCGACAGCAAGTCGCAGACCACGACCGGCAATGCCGCGACCTCGGCGACCGCTGCTCCGCCGCCGGAGAAGCGGACCCAGATCGTGTCGGCGATCAAGTCCGAGAAGATCGAGGAAACGACCAACGTCAACTTCAACGTTTCGGTTGGCGCGGCCGTCCCGGCAAATGTCCGTTTCCATCCGCTCCCGGCACGGATTGTCGAAATCTACCCGGAATGGCGCGGCTATGACGTGATCTTCGTGCACGGCCAGTACATCATCGTCCGTCCCCAGACGCGCGAGATTGTCTACATCATCGAAGGCTAAGTCGCTTCGCTGATGCCCGAATGAGCCCTTGCCGAGCGATCGGCAGGGGCTTTTGGCCTATTGGGCGGCCTCCCCGCCGGTCCGGGCCGGCAGCCACGCTTCGGACTGGTTAACAAGCAATTTCCGTGGTTTCCGCACAGGTTTTTGCACACCGGATGAGGTGCCTGAAGCGGTCCCGGAGGCCCTTCAAGGCTTCCCCTGGCTCATTTTGTTACCTATAACCCCCGCCACGCCAAAACACGCGCCGGGACAGGAATGGCCGAACCAGCAACCGACACGATCCTCGTTCTCAACGGGCCGAACCTCAACATGCTGGGGACGCGTGAGCCTGAGAAGTATGGTCATGCGACGCTGGCCGACGTCGAGGCGCTGTGCCGGGAGACTGCGGCGACGTTCGGCCTCAAGGCCGACTGCCGGCAGTCCAATCGCGAAGGCGAGCTGATCGACTTCATCCACGAGGCGCATGCCCGCGGGATGAAGGGCATCATCATCAACGCCGGCGGCTATTCGCACACCTCGATCGCGCTGCACGACGCGCTGCTTGCGGTGCAGATTCCGACAGTCGAAGTGCACGTGACCAACATCCACGCCCGCGAGAGCTTCCGTCACCACTCCTACACCGCGCGCGCAGCCTTCGCCTCGCTCTGCGGCTTCGGCATCGAGGGCTACCGCCTCGCCATCCAAGGCCTTGCCGCCAAAGTCGGCATCAAGCCCAAAGCCTGACGCTCCCTCATCACTCAGAACATTCGGATCAAAGGACATGGCGCGCCAGCCAGACGACAAAGCAGCCGCAAAGTTTTCCAGCGAGGATTCCGCACTCGTCCGCGAGCTCGCTCTGCTGCTCGATGAGACCAGCCTCACCGAGATCGAGATCGAGCGCGCGGGCCTGCGCCTGCGCGTCGCCCGCAACATCAGCGTCGCCGCGACCATGCCCGTTCCGGTGGCGCATACGGCCCCCCTGCCGGTTGCGGCTGCCGCACCCGCGGCCGCTGCGGCCGACATGTCGAAGCATCCGGGCGCCGTGTCCTCGCCGATGGTCGGCACCGCCTATTGGGCGCCCGAGCCCGGCGCCAAGCCGTTCGTCGAGGTCGGCTCGAAAGTCTCGGTCGGCCAGACCCTGCTGATCATCGAAGCGATGAAGACCATGAACCAGATCCCCTCGACGCGCGCCGGTACGGTGACCCAGATCCTCGTCGAGGACGGCCAGCCGGTCGAGTTCGGCGAACCGCTGGTGATCATTGAATGAGCGAGTGGCGAATGGCGAATAGCGAATGGTCGCCGCATCGCCATTCGCTATTCGCTACTCCCTATTCGCCAGTTGAGGCACCATGTTCGACAAGATCCTCATAGCCAATCGCGGCGAGATCGCCCTTCGCATCCTGCGGGCCTGCAAGGAACTCGGGATTGCGACCGTCGCCGTGCACTCCACCGCCGACGCCGACGCCATGCATGTGCGCCTGTCGGACGAAAGCGTCTGCATCGGGCCGCCGCCGTCGAAGGACAGCTACCTCAACGTGCCAGCGCTGCTCGCGGCCTGCGAGATCACCGGCGCCGACGCCGTGCATCCCGGCTACGGCTTCCTCTCGGAGAATGCGCGCTTCGCCGAGATCCTCGGCGAGCACAATCTGCAATTCATCGGCCCCAAGGCCGAGCACATCCGCCTGATGGGCGACAAGATCGAGGCCAAGAAAACCGCCAGGAAGCTCGGCATCCCCGTGGTGCCCGGCTCCGACGGTGCGGTTGGTCCCAACGACGATGCGATAGCGATCGCCAGGAAGATCGGTTTTCCCGTGCTGGTGAAGGCGGCTGCCGGCGGCGGTGGCCGCGGCATGAAGGTCGCGCAGACCGAGGCGGATCTCCAGGTGGCGCTGTCGACGGCGGCCAACGAGGCCAAGTCCGCCTTCGGCGACGCCTCCGTCTATCTGGAGAAATATCTCCAGAAGCCGCGCCACATCGAGATCCAGATTCTCGGCGACGGCCGTGGCGGCGCGATCCATCTCGGCGAGCGCGACTGCTCGCTGCAGCGCCGCCACCAGAAGGTCTGGGAAGAAGGCCCCTCGCCCGTGCTGGCCGCGGCTGCGCGCGCCAAAATCGGCGAGACCTGCGCGAAGGCGATGCGCGAGATGAAATATCTCGGCGTCGGCACCATCGAGTTCCTGTTCGAGGACGGCGAGTTCTACTTCATCGAGATGAACACGCGCATCCAGGTCGAGCATCCCGTCACTGAGAGCATCACCGACATCGATCTCGTGCTGGAGCAGATCCGCATTGCCGCAGGCGGCGAGCTGCCGGCCAAGCAGAGCGAGATTCAGATCATCGGCCATGCGATCGAGTGCCGCATCAACGCCGAGAACCCGCAGACTTTCCGCCCCTCGCCGGGCCGCATCACGCAATATCATCCGCCTGGCGGGCTCGGCGTCCGCATCGATTCCGCGGTCTATCAGGGCTACACGATCCCGCCCTATTACGATTCCCTCGTCGGCAAGCTGATCGTTCACGGCAAGACCCGCGCCGAATGCCTGATGCGGCTGCGCCGGGCACTGGATGAGATGGTGGTGGAAGGCATCGAGACCACCCTGCCGCTGTTCCGTGACCTCGTGCGCCAGGACGACATCATCAACGGCGATTACCACATCCACTGGCTCGAGCAGTACCTCGCCGGCAAGCCGGAACCGGCCGCGCAGTAATCCGTCCGTGGAACCCTTTGGCCCCAATCGCATTATGGACGGTTGGGGGCAGTTCCAAGGGGGCGTTTTGAACTCCGCTACACCTAACAAGGCGAGACCGTCGTGACGGCTGGGGAACAGCGGCGGCGTGCATTTTGGCAGATCCTGCTGTTCGCTGCAGGACTTCTGGTGCTGACCGTGATCAGCGCCGGCTCCGTCTATCTCGTCAATCAGGCCCGAGACGACAGCAAATGGTTGGTTCATACCCTCGAGGCAGAGAACCAGATCAATGCTCTGCTGCTCGAAGTCCGGCGCGCGGAGAGCGCCCTGCGCGGCTATGTCCTGACGTTGGGACCGGAATTCCAGGACGACCACGAGAAGGCCGTCGCCGCAATCATTCCTGCGCTTGACCGGGTCACACGCCTCACGGGCGACAATCCCGCGCAGCGCGACAGCATCGAGAAACTGAGTGCGGCGATCGAGACCCGCCTCGGCCAATTCGCGCGCGAGATCAAACTGATCGGGCAGGGCCAGCAAGCCCAGGCCGCAGCGCTGGCTCGCGAGGCGGCCGCCGGCAACACCACCGCCACGATCGGCAGTGTCGCGGGCGCAATGATGGCCGAGGAGGAGCGACTGTACCGGCTCCGCTCGGCGAATGCCGACCGCAGCCAGACGCTCGCTGCCTCGATGACCGGCATCGGCTCGGGCCTCGTTGTGCTGCTGGCCCTGATCGCGGTCTGGCTGGTGCGGCGCTCTGCCCGCGCCCGCGACGACGCCGAGACACGCCTGCGCGATGCCAACCTCAATCTGGAGGCCACCGTCGACGAGCGCACGGCAGACCTGCGCGAAGCCAACGATGAGATCCAGCGCTTTGCCTATATCGTCAGCCACGACCTGCGGTCGCCGCTGGTCAACATCATGGGCTTCACCAGCGAGCTCGAGGAATTGGGCAAGGACATCTTTCGACGGATCGGAGCGCTTACGGGCGTGCCGGCAGGCGGGCCGTCTGTCGACGTTGCGGAGATCGCGCTCGACGGCCCCGACAAGCAGCTTTCTGCGGATTTTTCCGAAGCGCTCGGCTTCATCAAATCCTCGATCGCCCGGATGGACCGGCTGATCACGGCGATCCTCGACCTCACCCGCGAGGGCCGGCGCGAGTTCCAGCCTGAGAGGATCGATACGCGCGCGTTTATCGAGACCATCGTCTCGTCGCTGGCGCATCAGGCGGTCGAGGCGCAGGCCGAGTTCCACATCGAGCCGCTGCCGAATATCGTTAGCGACCGGCTTGCGCTGGAGCAGATCTTCTCCAATCTGATCGACAACGCGATCAAGTATCTGAAGAGCGGGGTGCCCGGCGAGATCAGAATTCGCGGGCGCACCAAGCTCGGCTACGCTATTTTCGAAATCAGCGATAACGGCCGCGGTATCGATCCGAAGGATCACCAGCGGATTTTCGACCTGTTCCGCCGGGCGGGAACCCAGGACAAGCCCGGCCAGGGCATCGGTCTCGCCCATGTGCGTGCACTTGTGCGCCGCCTCGGCGGCACGATGTCGGTATCGTCGGAACTGAATGCGGGCAGCACTTTCACAATCACGCTGCCCATCTCGTGGAAGGCCAGCAACCGGAACGCTGACAAATGACATTGCCCGTCACCATCATCATGATCGAGGACGACGAGGGCCACGCCCGGCTGATCGAGCGCAACATCCGCCGCTCCGGGGTCAACAACGAGATCGTGTCGTTCGCCAACGGCACCGCGGCGATGAAGCATCTGTTCGGCGCCGACGGCACCGGGCTGAACCAGAAGGGCAACGCGCTTCTGATCCTGCTCGACCTCAACCTGCCCGACATGAGCGGGATCGATATCCTGAAGCAGATCAAGGAAAACAAATATCTCAAGGCTTCGCCCGTGGTGGTGCTGACCACGACCGACGACAGCCAGGAGATCAAGCGCTGCTACGAGCTCGGCTGCAACGTCTACATCACAAAACCCGTCAATTACGAGAATTTCGCCAATGCCATCCGGCAGCTCGGCCTGTTCTTCTCGGTTATCCAGGTCCCGCCCGCCGCCTCATGACCCAGCGCATGCCAACCCTGCTTTACATCGATGACGACGGCGCGCTGGCGCGCCTGGTCGAACGCGGCCTGACGCGGCGCGGCTACAAGGTCATCCACGCCGCGAGCGGCGAGGAAGGCCTCGAACGCATCCGCCGTGCGGGAGCCCAGGAAAGCATCGAGGACTGCATCGATGTCGTGGCGCTCGACCAGTACATGCCGGGTCTCGACGGGCTTGAGACGCTCGAGCAGATCATGGCGATCCCGGACGCCCCGCCGGTGGTGTTCGTCACGGCCTCGCAGGATTCCAGCATCGCCGTCACCGCGCTGAAGGCGGGCGCGGCTGATTATCTGGTCAAGGACGTCAAAGGCGACTTCATCCCGTTGCTGCATGTCGCGGCCGAAGGCGCGCTGCGCCAAGCCGAGTTGCAGCGGGCGCGCGAGGAAGCCGAGGCCGAGATCCATGCCTCGCGCGACCGCTACGCAGCGCTTGCCGCCGAGCGCGAGCTGTTGCTGCGCGAGGTCAATCACCGCGTCGGCAATTCGCTCCAGATCATCGCCTCGCTGCTGCATCTGCAGGCGAGCTCAGCAGCACAGGAGGAGGTCAAGGCCGCGCTGACCAACGCGATGGGCCGCGTCGCCGCCGTCGCCCAGGTGCACCGCCGGCTCTACACCTCGCAGGATTTGAAGAGCGTCGTGCTCAATCAGTATCTGGATTCCCTGCTCGAGGATCTCCGCCGCTCCGCCGAAGGCGACCGGATGTCGCGTCTGACGCTGAAGGCCGAACCGATCGAGATCGACCCGGACCGCGCGGTCGCCGTCGGCATCATCGTCAACGAGCTGGTGATGAACGCAGTGAAATACGCCTATCCCGACGGCGCCGGCCCGATTCACGTCGAGCTGACTTCACAGGGCGACGATCTCCTGCTGTCGATCAGCGACGACGGCGTCGGCGACAACGTCAAGGCCGATCCGCGCTCCACCGGCATGGGCCAGCGCATTGTCGCGGCGATGGCGACCAAGCTCGATGCCACCGTCGAGCGCGATCCCGCACATTCCGGAACCCGCATCATCCTCAGGTTCCGCCGCACCCCCGCGGCACCCGGCAACGCGAACAGCGCTGCGACAGGTTGATCCTCGCATCCGGTATCGCCCCCATCGCACGCGCAGCGCGATCCTGCTATGATCAGGTGCTATGACTTCGCGCGACTCCGCCTCGTCTGAAATCACGCCGGCCGTGCTGCTGCGTGCCTATGCCTGCGGCATCTTTCCGATGGCCGAGAGCGCCGACGACCCGACCCTGTTCTGGGTCGAGCCGGAAATGCGCGGCGTGATCCCGCTCGGCGGCTTTCGCGTTGCCTCGCGCCTTGCGCGCACCGTGCGCTCGGATGCATTTCGCGTCACCGTCAACACCGCGTTCAAGGCGACTATCGCCGGCTGCGCCGCGCCGCAGGCCGGACGCGAGGACACCTGGATCAACAAGCGCATCCGCGACCTCTATGGCGGCCTCCACGAGCTCGGCCATTGCCACAGCGTCGAGGCCTGGCAGGGCGACGACCTCGTCGGCGGCCTGTACGGCGTGAGCCTGGGGCGCGCCTTCTTCGGCGAGAGCATGTTTCACGCCGCGCGCGACGCATCGAAGGTTGCGCTGGTGCATCTGGTCGCGCGGCTGATCCATGGCGGCTTCGAGCTGCTCGACACCCAATATGTCACCGAGCATCTCAAGAGCTTTGGCGCGGCCGAGATCTCGCGGCGGCGCTACACCGCGCTGCTCGACAAGGCGCTCGCCGGCGAGCCCGGTGATTTCCTGCGATTGTCTTCGGGGGATGCGATCCCGGGCACCCGCGCGCTCGAGATCATCGCCTCGCGGCAATAAATCAGATTACCGGCCGAACCCGGGGATACCGAACAGGCCCGGCCGCTGCTCCGGCGGCGGCGGTGGTGGCGCCGGCTGCTGCGGCTGGATCGGCGGCAGAGGCTGCGGCGGACGCTGCTGCACCTGCTTGGGTGCGGCCTTCTTCTGCGCGGCAGGCGGCGGTGGCGGCGCAGGCTTGGTCGCGGGATCGGGCGCGGCGGTCGCAATGGTCTGCTGCGGCTCTTTGCAGTCGGTGAGCCAGATGTCGTAGATCGGGTGCTCGACGCCGTGCAAGCCGGGGCTTGCGGCATACATCCAGCCGGAGAAGATCCGCTTCACCTCGCCCTGCAAGGTGATCTCGTCGACCTCGACGAAGGCGTCGGTGTTGGTCGCTTCCGTGGCGGGCCGCGTGTAGCAGGCGTCGGTCTTCACCCGCAGCGCGCCGAACTGCACGGTCTCGCCGATATCCTCGTCGAAATTGATGATGCGCCCGGTGATCTTGTCGAGGCCGGAGAAGGTCGCCTTCTTGTTCACGATCTTCTGGGCCGGCGGCTCGGTGACGACCTCGTCGCCCGGCTGGAGGGTCGCAGGCGCCTGCGGCACGGCGCCCTGCTGGGTTCCGCCCTTCTGCGGCGGCTGACGCTGGCCGGGAGTTCCGCCCGGCTGAGCAGGCGCGCCCGGCGGCGCCACGGCGACGGGGGGCGGCTGGTTCGGCGGCGCGATGGTGGTGCCCGGCGGCGGCGCCAGCGGCTGGCTCTCGACCGGGCCGGGCATGGCATTGCCCTGTCGGCTCGACGGCGGCATCGGGCGCGACGGCAGCACGCGACCCTGCGGCGGCAGCTCGGGCACCTCTTCGTCGTCCTCGGGGGTCGGCTGCGGTTGCGGCTGCCCGCCACGGGGAATGCTCCCCGGCGGCCGCAACGGCGGCGGATCGGAGAAGATCGTGCCGATCTGCGCCTGCGCGGGCGTCGCCACCGTCAAAGCGGTAGCGGCCAAAAGCGCCGCAAGACCTGTCAGGGTAAGGGTTCGAAACATAATCTCGCGCGGCTTCAACAGCGAATCGGGCTTGCTGGACATTCTACAGGGGATACCGCCGCTCGCAGGCCATCCGGTTAACACGCCGAATACGGCGGGGAAAGGGCGGCATCCCTGCCCGCCCCGCCTCCGGCGTGACAGGCCGGCGCCCGGATGGGATAGTTGTAGGCCCCGTACCGGGGCCGAAGCGGGCATCGCCTCCCGAAAATGACGTCCAACGATAACCAGAACCTCTGGGGTACCTGCCCATGCCCGTGAAGGCACTGGACTGAGAACGCCATCATCCGAATGTCGTCTGCGCTCAAACCTGTCTTCGCCTTTCCCCTCCGCGGCCTGACCTGGCTTGGCGGCCAGGGTACGCGCGCGGTGGCCGCCGTGGTGTTCATCGCCGCCGCAGTGCCGCCGCTCGGCGCGCTGCTGCGTCCCTACGTCACCGAAGCGATCCTCGTTCTGCTCTGCATCTCCTTCTTGCGGGTGGACCTGGCGGCGCTGTACGGACATCTGCGCCGGCCGGCGCTGGTGGCGACCGCCACGGCCTGGACCACGATCGGCGTGCCGCTGATCGTCGGACTGATCGCGCATGCGACCGGGCTCACCGACCGCGCGCCCGGCCTGTCGCTGGCGCTGATGCTCCAGAGCATGGCCTCGCCGATGATGGCCTCTCCGGCGCTCGCAGCCCTGATGGGCCTCGATGCGACGCTGGTGCTGGTCACGCTGGTGACCGCGACCGCAATCGTGCCGTTCACCGCGTCGCTGTTTGCGAGCCTCTTCCTCGGCGGCATGCTGAGCATTTCGCCGCTCACGCTCGGCCTGAAGCTGCTCGGCATCCTCGCAGCGTCGCTGCTTGCGGCAACCGCCATCCGCTGGATTTTCGGCGCCGATGCGATCCGGCGCCACAAGCAGCCGATCGACGGCTTCAACATCATCATCCTCGTGATCTTCGCGTCCGCGGTCATGGGCGATGTCGTGAGCGATCTGGTGGCGCAGCCGGTCTTCACGATCAGCCTCGCAGCTCTGTCCTTCGCGATCTATTTCACGCTGCTCGCCGTCACGACCTTGCTGTTCCGCCGCATCGGCTATGAGCGCGCGCTGGCGCTCGGGCTGATGGTCTCACAACGCAATCTCGGGCTGATGCTGGCCGCCACCGCCGGCGCGCTGCCGCCAACGACCTGGCTCTATTTCGCGATGACGCAGTTTCCGATCCACCTCGCGCCCTACATGCTGATGCCGATCGCGCGGCGGTTGGCGGCAAGGGCGGATACATCCAGCACGGCGGCTGCAGGCGAGACGGCCGCATCGAGCTGACAGGCCCCCGCAAGGCCCGAGAACGTCAACAAGGGTAGCTCAACTCAGATGGCAGCTCCGGCCAGCAAGGACGCAGCGCCAAGCGCGACCAGTGAAAGTCCAGGCCAATTCGATTTGATCCCAAAGCCCGTAGCCGGTCTTTCAGGTTCAAGGCTGTCACTGGGTCGCCCGGAGCGAAGCCGCCTTCCGCCACTTAGGCGGCCTCGCCAGATCGGCTGATAGGCCATCTGGAGCACGCCGCCGAAAACGAGGAGCACACCGAGCCAAATAAGTGTCATGTTCGTCTCCCGCACCAACGAATGCCCGAGAAGTTGTCTTCCACGGAAGACCCTCGTCCATTTCGATTGACTGTTTTTCAACGTCTGACCCGTGCTTTCGGTCCATTCGTGTCATCTGCTTGGATCCCACTTGGCCTGGCGGGCAGGCCTTTTGGGCGGAGGATGATCGGCTGGTCGTCAAAGCGAACCCTCCCCAGATTGATGAGTCCGCTTTAACCGGCCCGTGCGGCGCGGCGCAGCGCCTGCGGCGGCTGGCCGAAGGCGCGGATGAAGGCGCGGCGCATGCGCTCGGGATCGCGGAAGCCGGTCGCCTCTGCCACGAGCTCGATGGCCTCGCGCGAGGACTGCACACGCTCGCGGGCGACCTCGATCCGCAACCGCTCGATCGCTTTCGATGGCGTCGTGCCGGTCTCGGCGGCAAAGGCGCGGGCGAAATGCCGCGCGCTCATGCCGGCGCGATCGGCGAGGTTCTCCACCGTCAGCGGCGCGTCGAGATTTTCCCGCGCCCATGACAACAGCGCGCCGAAGCGTCCGTTCGGTGTCTTCAATTCCAGCAGCGATGAGAACTGCGACTGGCCGCCGCTGCGGCGATGGTAGAGCACGAGCTGGCGCGCGGTCGCCTGCGCGATCTCCTCGCCATGGTCCTCGGTGACCATCGCGAGCGCGAGGTCGATCCCGGCGCTGATGCCCGCCGACGTCCAGACATTGCCATCCCGGGTAAAGATCTGGTCCGGCTCGAACTTCACCTGCGGATAACGCGCGACGAAATCGCGGGTGCGGCCCCAATGCGTGGTGGCGCGGCGGCCGTCGAGCAGGCCGGCCTCCGCCAGCACATAGGCGCCCGAGCAGACGCTGGCGACGCGCACGCCGCGTTTGGCCAGCCGCTGCACGAAGGCGAGCGTGGCCGGACATCGCGCCGCGGCGTCAACGCCCGCACCACCCGCAACGACCAGCGTCGTGATCGTGTTCGCCGATTTGAAATCGCGCGCCATCATCTCGACGCCGGAGGACGAGCGCACCGCGCCGGCGTTCACCGCCAGCACGCGGAGCGCGAGCGGCTTGCCGCTGGCGCGTGCCGCGATCTCGAACACCGAGATCGGGCCGGCCGCATCGAGCAGCTGAAAATCCGGGAAGATCAGGATGCCGATCATGCTCATGTCCGAAAGTGAGGGAAATATGCCATTTTGGACAGGATGGCATCATGCCAATCTGCGGGCGTCAAGCACTTCATTGGAGGCTCTCATGTCGGCACCGCTCCAGATCGGACTTCTGGTGTTTCCGCGCGTCACGCAGCTCGACTTCACCGGTCCGTTGCAGGTGTTTTCATCTGTGCCCGGCGCGAAGCTGCACCTGGTCTGGAAGCGCATCGAGCCGGTGCCGAGCGATTCCGTTCTCACGCTGACGCCGACCACGACGTTTGCCGACTGCCCGCAGCTCGACGTGATCTGCGTGCCCGGCGGCGGCGGCACCGACGACCTGCTCAACGACGAAGAGGTGCTCGATTTCCTGCGCCGGCAGGCCGAGGGCGCAAAGTACGTCACCTCAGTCTGCACGGGATCGCTGGCGCTCGGCGCCGCGGGCCTGTTGAAGGGCTATCGGGCCGCGACCCATTGGAGTGCGATGGAGATGCTCGGCCAGTTCGGCGCGACGCCGACCAGGACACGCGTCTGCGTCGACCGCAACCGCATCACCGGCGGCGGCGTCACCGCAGGCATCGATTTCGCGCTGACGCTGGTCTCGATCCTGGTCGACCGCGCCACGGCGGAAGCGATCCAGCTTCAGCTCGAATACAATCCGGCGCCGCCGTTCAATTCAGGCTCGCCCGACACGGCATCCGCGGAGGTGCTCGCCTTGCTCCGGGAGCGCGGCGCGCCAAGGCAGGCCCGCCGCCTCGAAGCGGTCGCGCGTGCGTCAGCGCGGGTGATGTAGCGCACCCCACAACAGAAAAAGGCCGCCCGGTTTCCCAAGCGGCCTTTCCTGTCTTACGACGGCGCACATTCTCATCGGGCGATTTCGGAACTTGCAGACCGGGGGCCTATCTCCCGATCGAGTCCTGGTCGGCGGCCGCTGCATTTCGGGACAGTCGCGAACTGTTGCCCGAACCGAACGCGATGGTTTCCCATCTCCGTAAGATGGGTTGATTGAGCCGCATCGCACGCGCAGGCGCAATGGCCACGCAGCCAACATCCCCGCTGTTCCCATTGTCCACAGCGATGTGAGGCGGATGCGTGTGCATCCAATCCAGTGATGGAAGAGCGCGCGGCCTAGCCGGGCGTCCAGGGCTGGTAGTCGCCGGTCGCCTTGGGGCGCTTGCCGCTGGCCAAGGTCGAGCCCGAGGGCCGATAGGCCTTCGCCGTGCCGGTGAGATTCGGCAAATGCGGCTTCTCCCACTCGCGCGGCTGGTAGTTCTCCTCGGTCGGCGGCACGTCAACGGTGTGATGCATCCAGCCATGCCAGGACGGCGGAATACGGCTCGCTTCGGCATAGCCGTTATAGATCACCCAACGCCGCTCGAAGCCGAGCGTGGGGTCGATCTTGCCGCCGTTCGTGCGGTAGTAGCGGTTGCCCTGCTCGTCCTGGCCGACCAGCTCCCCGAACCGACGGGTCCAGAGTTGGGTGCCAAAGGTCTGGCCGTTCCACCAGGTGAAGAGCTTCAGGAAGAATTGTTTCATGCGGCAAGGGCCCTGCTTCGTGGAGTCCTGATGCCATCCGGACGGCCAAATGTCCAGTTCGCCCCGTGCGGCCGTGCCCCACGCCAAGGGGACGCCAAGGGGACGTCAAGCGCGGCGCCTCGGCCCGAGCGCCGCCGCAAAGCGAGCACGGTCCGTTCATGCCGGGTACAGCGGCCGCGTGGAAATCTAGCCCTTCACGCGCACACCGGCGTGAACCCAGGAACAACGGCCGTTTCGGTGGGTTTGATCCCGGGAAAAAGGAGTTTGACCATGAACAGTCTGAGAGTTTTGAGTGCCGCCGCGGCGCTGGCACTGGTGCTTCCGATGGCCACCCCAAGCTTCGCCCAGGGCCCTGGCGGTCGCGGCGGTGGCGGGGGCGGCCATTTCGGCGGCGGTGGCGGTGCTCACATCGGTGGGGGCGGCGGTGGTGCTCACTTCGGTGGCGGCGGCGGTGGTGCTCACTTCGGCGGCGGCGGCTTTAGTGGCGGCGCCCGGATGGGTGGTGGCGGCGGCAATTTCGCGGCCGGCGCGGCGGCGCGCCCGAGCGCCGGACCTGCCGCCGGACCTGCCTTTAACGGCGGTGGTCGCAACTTCGCAGCGGCCGGAGGCCACTGGAATGGTGGCGGAGGGAACTGGCACGGCGGCGGCTGGCATCGCCGCGGTGGCGGCTTCTGGCCCGGCGTTGCAGCCGGTGCCGCAATCGGCGCGATAGGCTCGTCCTACGCCTATTACGGCGGCGGCCCGTATTACGGCGATTCCTATTACGACGACAGCTATTATGACGACGGCGCATCCGTCGCCGTGGTGCCCGACACAGGCGGCGACTCGTCTGGCTATTGCGCTCAGCGCTATCGGTCCTACGACCCGGCGTCCGGCACCTATCTCGGCTATGACGGGCTGCGCCATCCCTGCCCGTAATACGGCCTGAAGGGAATCAATCTGTGAGCGGCGCCGAGCAACGGCGCCGCTCATTTATGTGGGCCGCCGCGCTGAGCTCTTGCACGCCTCGTCGCGAACGCAGTCCATGACGCGCGGCGCAGCAGCTTTCGTTGGACCGCACGGATTTGTCTCAACCTGTCATAGAAATCCGAGGGAATTCACCTGCCACCGGAACCTGCAGAGGCGCTATGCATTCCGCCGTGCATATGTACTTCGGTCCAATCCAAAATTGACCCGGCGCACGATTCGCCTATATCACCAATCACTGTGGGGACTTCGATCTACTAGGGAAGGTCATGCCGCGTATTCTCGTGGTCGATGACGATCCGATGGTCGGCGCGACCATCGAGGTCCTCCTCCTGCGCCAGGGCTTCGACGTCACGCTCACCGACGGCGGCGAAACGGGGTTGGCTGCGCTGGAGGCGCAGACGTTTGATGTCATGCTGGTTGATATCTTCATGCCGCATATGCGCGGCTTCGAATCCATCCGCATCTTTCACGAGCGTGCGCCGGCGATTCCGTTGATCGCCATGTCGGGCTATGCCTTCGCCTCATCCGCCTCGCCCTCCCCGGACTTCCTTCGCATGGCGCTGGAGCTCGGCGCCTCGCGGTGCCTGCGCAAGCCGTTCACGCCCGAGACGCTGTTGGTGACAATCCGGGAATGCCTCGGCGAGAGCGCGCCGCCGAAGGACCAGAAAGAGGCCCCTTGATTCCCTCGCAGCGCGTCATTCTCGGTGCCGGACTCGCCATCCTCCTGCTCATCACAGCCGCCTCGATCGGGCTCGACGTCAAGTCGCGCTCGGACGCGGCCTGGGTCAATCACACCGTCCAGGTCCTGAAGAAGATCTCCGATCTGCAGGTTCTGATCCGGCGCGCCGAGAGCGCCGCGCGCGGTTACGAGATCTACCGAAATCCCAGCTTCAGCGACGAGTTCCAGGAGGTGCACGCCCGGATCGCGCCGGCCCTCGCCGACCTCAAGCGCAGCGTGAACGACAATCCCGACCAGATCGCGCTGCTCGAGGGCATGGAGCCGCTGGCGCTCCGCCGGCTCGATATTGCCGCCGAGGCGATGCGCCTGCGCGCCACCAACGACGGGGCCGGCATTGCCGCGCTCCAGGGCAAGGGCGAGGGTCGCGGCCTGATGGACACGGTGATGGGCAATCTCGACCATCTGAGCGCAGAAGAGGAACGGTTGCTCACCGCGCGCTCCCAGGATTCGCGCCGCACCGGCATCGTGCTGCTCGGTATCGACGTCGCCGGCGCGCTGGTGATCCTGCTGCTGGTCGTGATGGTGATGCGCGAGAGCCAGCGCACCACGGTCGCGCTGAAGAGCACACTGCTGGAGACCACGGCAGCCAACCAGCAACTCGAGGCGGCCGTGGCCGAGCGCACCGAGCATCTCGTCAACGCCCATGACGAGCTTCGCGTGTCGATCAACGTGCTCCAGAGCACGTTCCACAGCATGGCGGAGGCCGTGCTGGTCATCGACGCCGAGGGCAATGTCCTTTTGTCCAATCCGGCCGCGGAGCGCATGCTCCTGCATCGCGCCGGCATGAACCTGCGCAATCTGCGCGCCCTGTCCGACGTCTTCCACGGCGACGGCGTCACGCCGCTCAAGTCCGACGAGCTGCCGTCCGTGCGCGTGCTACGTGGCGACGAGTTCGAAGATCTGGAGATGATCGTCCGCCCGCACAGCGGCAACAGCGCGCGCCATCTGATGATCAGCGGCCGGCCGATGCGCGACGGGCAAGGCAACATCTCGGGCGGCGTGCTGGTCTATCACGACGCGACATCGTCGCGCGAAACCGAGCGGCAGTTGCACCAGTCGCAGAAGCTCGACGCCATCGGCAAGCTGACCGGCGGCGTCGCGCACGATTTCAACAACATGCTGACCGTGATCTCAGGCAACACCGAAACGCTGGTGGCGAGCCTGAAGGAGCAGCCCGAGCTGCAGCGCGCCGCGCGCCTGATCGACGATGCCGCCGGGCGCTGCGCCGAGCTGATCCAGCACCTTCTCTCGTTTGCGCGCAGGCAGCCGCTGCAGCCGCGCAATGTCGACATCAACGCAGCGATCGCCGATATCGCAAAACTGTTGCGCCCCACCCTCGGCGAGCAGATCCAGATCGAGACCGTGCTGGAACAGGAACCGATGACGGCGCATATCGACCCGTCCCGCCTCACCAATGCCGTGCTCAACATGGCCATCAACGCCCGCGACGCCATGGCCAACGGCGGCAAGCTGCTGCTCGAGACCCACCGTGTCGTGCTGGACGAGGCCTATGCGAAGGCCAATGCCGACGTGCGGCCCGGCCCTTACGTAATGCTCGCGGTCAGCGACACCGGCACCGGCATGCCGCTAGATGTCCAGGAGAAGGCGTTCGAGCCCTTCTTCACCACCAAGGAGGTCGGCAAAGGCTCAGGTCTCGGCCTCTCCATGGTCTACGGCTTCGTCAAGCAGTCCGGCGGCCACATCAAGATCTACAGCGAGCAAGGCCACGGCACCACGATCAAGCTCTATCTGCCGCCGGGCGAAGGCGCGGCGGAAGCCACGGCCGCGATCGCACCACAGGCCGAAGGCGGCGCCGAGACCATTTTCGTGGTCGAGGACGACACGCTGGTGCGCAACTTCGTCACGGCGCAGCTGCAGAGCCTCGGCTACAAGACGATCGCCGCCGGCGACAGCCGGGCCGCGCTGCAATTGATAGAGGCCGGCCAGGCCTTCGACCTGCTTTTCACCGACGTCGTCATCCCCGGCGGCATGAGCGGCCGCGAGCTCGCCGACGAGGTGGCGAAGCGCCGGCCGGGGCTCAAAGTGCTCTACACCTCCGGCTACACCGACAACGCCATCGTCCACCACGGCAAGCTCGACGACGGCGTGATGCTGCTGACAAAACCCTATCGAAGAAACCAGCTCGCGGAGATGATCCGGAAGGCGCTGAATGGCGGGGGAATGGCGGCGTCTTAAACAGGCGTGTGCCCGTGCGGACTCAATCCGGCACGAGAACCCGGCCGTGATCGACGAGGATCCTGTCGCCCTCGGACGGGGCAGCGGATATTGAGGGCACGTTGACGGACTCAAGCATGAGAGCCTTCCCAGGCTCGCCTCCGCGCGGTGTTGTCCGAACGACCTGGCTCGGAGGCAGCGGCGTCTTTCGGGTCAAGTGGGCCCACATCAGGTCGAGGGCACGCAGATGATAGAGGACGAGCGGAATCATTCTCGTGTCGAAGCCTGGCAGGTCGGTACCGAAATGCTCCGCATTCGTGACCTCGATATAGCGCAGGTTCGCACTTTCCCCGTCAACGATATTGTTCAAGCCCAGATACGGACGCGACGAGAAGCTGACGGGAACACGGTCGTCATTGCGGCCATGCACGATAATCGTCGGCAACCCGTGCAATTGACCTGATGCCAAAAATTCGTCGATACCGGTCTTCACGCGCTCCGATCCGGAGGAATTTCCGGTCACGAGCTCACGAATACAGACGGCTCCATCCAGGTTGAAATCCTGCCGCCCCGTGCTGGGCGATACCGAGAGCCAGCTTCGCCGTGCCCCCGTCGGATCGTTGTCGTTGACCACATCGATCGTTCCGGCCGGAGCACCTCCAGGCGCAACGGAGAAGATCGTCGCAGCCAGATCGGGAGGAACCGCAACCGGCCTTCCATCAGCATCCGTTGCAGCGTAGCTGTAACCGCAAACACGGTCGCGAACGTCGAAGCGGCCGTGATCATTGACGTACTTGGTTGCGGTTGCGTCCGGTGCGACGAAATATCCGAATGCGTGACCGACGTCGGTCTCGTCGTCCCAACCGTAAGCATGCATGCGATCGAGCGCTTCGCGCGCCTGGGCGTCCAGGGTCGCAGACGTCAACAAGCCCTTGTCGTGAAGGGACTGGCATCGGTTCGCCGCGAATGGCACACGGTCCCGCAATGGAATATCGGTCACCGCGAGCACCGCGCATGGCTGATAAAGGTTCCCGAAGCTGAAATAATCGAGCAAGCTACGGCCTGTGCCTCGCCGCTCAAGAGTCCCCCGCTTCACGACCACCCTGTCGTCGGGCTTGAGCTGGACTTGCGGCTCGCGCGCGACGACACCGTCCAACAGGTGCGCTGCGTCTTTTTCCGCGCCATAGAGGACGGCCCCTCCGCCATTCGAGCTTCCCGTTGCAATAACGATCGTATTCTCACGGGTGAAGCCCGGGTCCCGCTTCGCCAACTCGACGAATGCGAATTGCACCGACCGGAGCAGATCGGTGCCCCAATCCTTCTCGGGGTTCTGCTTCGAATGTGCAGCCTTGAATGCAACGCGATGAGGCCATGCAGCGAGGAACGAGGTGCGCGCCGCTTCATCAAGATCGGCGCGGAAGTGCGCTTTCGATCCCGCCGCTTGTGCCGGCACTTGTGGGCCGTCGATCAGATTGACCGTATCGTTCTCCAGAAGATGGAAGCCGTTGCCATGTCCTTTATCGTTGTAGACGACGGCGCAACGATGACGCAGTCCCCAATAGCCGAAATCGACGATGTCGCGAAACAAGCTCGCTGAGCCCGCGACCGGAATTGCGATGAGGCATCGCCGCTCCGTCGAGAGGTCTGACGGAATCTGCAAGAGCATCGCGATGTTCTGCCTGCCGTCCCCATCGTCCGCATAGGCAAGAATTTCGTCGCCGGCAATCCTGCCCGCATCGTCGAATGATTGACCCGTCTCCTGATCGACATGGGGGCCAAATAGCCGGCCATAACCCTGCCCTTTGCTCGCGCGGTAGAAGACCGAAGCGCGGCGCAGCTCTTGTGCTGTGGGATGCAAGGGATCCGCGAAACGCGGAGCGGCCCCGGTCATTGCCTCGGCACCCATTCCCGCGGTGACAAGGTCGTCTGACGTGCCGTTATAGTGGGTTACTTGTTCTTCGTGCAGCCAAACCGGAAGCTCGCCCGCGCGAGCCACTCCGATCGACATCAGGGCGAGAGAAACGGCGCAGAAGGTTTTCATCATGGCTTACTCGTTCGAACCGGGGCGGAGGTCATCGGGAAGGTCCATGTTCAGCAGCGCCGAACTGAGCGACTTTCCATGCGCATCGATGGCCAGGGATCGCGTCACGCCGCCGCCAAGCGCCTCGGTCATGACGAAGTTCAGCGCTCCGATGCCGGGCAATTCGTATCGCGTCACCTCGCCATTGACGATGCCATCGAACAATTGCTTGACCCGATCGGTTGTCACGTACGTGCAGAGCACGTCGTAATCGTTCGGGTCGTACGCGATCACGGAGACGTTTGACGTATTGCCCTTGTCCCCTGTGCGCGAGTGCGCGATGTCCCGTAGTTTCATGGAGTCATTCTCCCCTGTGGCAGGCGTGCGGCGTTCCCGGGCGTCTTCTGCTTGGGCTCACGCTTCGAAGTATTGGACGGCCGTCCTCACGTCAGCCTCTGGAATCAGCGTGGATGCCACTGCGACGACCTCGCGGGCCGACTTCCAGGCTCCGCCGCCTCCGGCTGGGCCATTGGTGTAGAGGGTCTCCACCTCCTCACCGATGCGTCTGGCTTCGGCCAGCGTTTCGGTGCGTCCAATCACACGAACCCGCACTTCATAGGGTTGACATCCTAGCGATAGATTTTCGCCGTGGAGCGCGTTCGATCCGATGAGATCGCTCCTTAACTCGCTCGTCTCCACGCCTGAGAGCGCAAGCCGTTCCCGAACGATCTCGATCGCCAGCCGTCCACGCTCATGGGCGCCCGGCCCGGCATAGGAAATTTGGCCTTCGCCAACATAGCTGTCGATGTAGCCGACCGAGACTTTCAGTTCGCCTGTCTTCGGCGTGCCGCTCGCGCCGATGACGTGGACGCGATCCTCACCGATTTCTTCCACCTGGACACGAGAGAAGTCAGCGACCACATCCGGTTGGAAATAGCGGGCGGGATCGTGGATCTCATAGAGCAATTGCTCCTTGACCGTCGCGGCCGTCACCTGCCCCCCGGAGCCCGCCACCTTGGTGACGATCAAATCCCCGTCTTCCCGAACTTCGCCGATCGGAAAGCCGAGACGGGCAAGGTCTTTAACGTCCTTGTATCCGGGATCGGCGAAATATCCGCCGGTGACCTGACCCGCGCACTCCAGAAGATGGCCGACCAGAATGCCTCTTCCCAGCAACGGCCAATCGTCCATCGCCCAGTCGAACTCGTGGATCAACGGACCGAGGAAAAGCGAGGGATCGGCGGCCCGCCCGGTGATGACGACATCGGCCCCATCGCGCAAGGCTTGGGCGATCGAAGCGCCACCGAGATACGCGTTGGCGGAAGCTATTCGATTGCCGAGACCCTCGACGGTACAGCCGATATCGAGGTGGCGATCGGAGTTTTTCAGATCGCCGAGGACATCATCGCCCGTGACGGCAGCGATTTTGAGCCCACGAAGTCCCAACTGCCGCGCAATCGCCGTAGTAGCCCGCGCGGCGGATACCGGATTGGCGGCTCCCATATTCGTGACGATGCGGACACCGTTCGCACGACAGGCCGGCAGCACAGCCTTCATCCGGGCTTCCAGCAACGGATCGAACCCCGCGCTCGGATCCTTCAGCCTTGCGGCTTGCGCAAGCGCGATCGTGCGCTCGGCAAGACATTCGAACACCAGGTAGTCGAGCTTGCCTTTTTCCGCGAGCTCGACGGCCGGTTCGATCCGGTCACCCGAATATCCGGCGCCTGCTCCTATTCTGATCGTGCGCATTCGTCACCTCGCTACAGCGGGAAAATGCCGAGACAAACGCAGGCTATGGTCATCACCACCGAGGCCGCAAAGAGGAACGGTATCGTGAACCTCTGATGATCGGCCAGATCGATGCCGGTCAAGCCGACGACGAGAAACGTCGCAGGCGTCAATGGGCTCACGGGAAAACCGGTGGTCATCTGTCCCAGCAAGGCCGCCTGCGCGAGCTGAACTTTGGGAACGCCAAGCTGCCCCCCAACTTCGGCCAGGACCGGAAGAACCCCGAAATAGAACGAGTCCGGATCGAACAAAAGGCTTAGTGGCATTGCAACGATACCAAGCGCGATCGGCATGAATTTCGCCGCGCCCGGCGGCACGAATCCGACGGCATCCTGCGCCATCGCCTTCAACATCCCCGACCCCTGCATGATGCCGGTGAACACGCCCGCCGCGAGCAGGATCGAGGCCATCAACAGTGCGGCCCTCGCGTGCGCGTCCACACGCTGCCGTTGATCGTCGACATTGGGATAGTTGATGAGCAGCGCCAGACAAGTGCCGATCATGAACACGATGGCAGGCGTCAGCCTGTCGCCCAGAGCGACCATGGTCCCGAGCACGATCACTGTCAGAACGATGTTGATCCAGAAGTTCCGCGGCCGCCGCAGCTTGAGCTCGGCTTCGCTCAAGGTTCGCTGAGCCTCGACATCGACGGATGCCCCGGCTTCCAGGCCGAGCCGTTTCTCTTCCCTGCGACCCAGCCAATAGGAGACGGCAAAGATGAAGACGATGCCGGCCAACTGAACCGGCACCAGCGGGTTGAATATCTCCGGAATCGGCAGCTTGAGCGAAGCGGCGGCCCGTATCATGGGGCCGGTCCAGGGCAGGAAATTCACACCGGCAGCCAGGGACGCCGCGCAGGCGAGAATGCGGCGATCGATGCCGAGGCGATCGTACAAGGGAAGCATCGCCGGAATCGTGATGAGAAAGGTGACAGCGCCCGATCCATCGAGGTGGATGAGCAGAGCCAATAGGGTGGTGCCCATGACGATCCGCGTAGGCCGTGTACCGACGGTGCGCAGGATGCGGTCGATGATCGGGTCCAGCATGCCCGCATCCGTCACCACGCCAAAGAAGAGGATCGCGAACACGAACATGCCGACGACGGGTGCGAGGCTCTGGAGCCCGCTGACGATGAACTTGCTCGTATCCCAGCCGAAACCGCCGATCAGACAGGCGATCAGCGGTATAAGAATGAGAGCGATCAGCGGCGACATCCGCTTCGTCATGATGACCAGAAGCAGCACCGCAATGGTGGCAACGCCAAGCAACGCCAGATTGTGCATTTCCCCGCCTGATTGTTCTTTTCGGGGATCTCTCCCGAACACTTGTCGCAAATTGAACGTGGCCCGCGCCATTAGGCAATTGAAATGATTCAATCGCAGCGATAGAGAAACTCTATGGATATAAACGTGAGGCAACTCCGTTCCTTCGTCGCAGTCGCGAAGTTGGGCAGCTTCACCCAGGCGGCGGCGGCGCTGCATGTGTCGCAGCCGACCCTTTCGGTCCAGATCCGACGGCTGGAGGAATCGCTCGGGCTTCGGCTGTTCGATCGCAACCCGCGTTCGGTCGCGTTGACCCGCATGGGACGTGAGCTGCTACCCGCGCTCGAACGGACCTTGCAGGATCTCGAATCCCTTCTCAGCGATGCCCGGGATGTCGCGAGTGAGCGACGAGGCGTCGTCCGCATCGCGGCCCTGCCCTCCTTTGCTGCTGGAATACTCCCCGACGTGATCGGCGGATTCCGGGGGCAAAACCCCGGAGCTTCCTTCGCATTGAAGGACGTCATTGCCAGTCGCGTGCTGGCGCTTATTCGCTCGGAAGAGGTGGATCTCGGTCTGACGGGCGGAGACGTGTCGTTCCCCGATATCGAGACCATCTTCACGGCGCGCGACGAGATGAGCGTGGTCTACCCCGAATCCCATCCGATCGGAACTCAGCGTCGCATCACGGCGTGCGTGCTGGCCAAGTATCCGCTGGTCATGATGGACCAGGGCACCAGCGTGAGGGCAGTCACCGATCTCGCCTTCAACCGCGCGGGGCTGCTGCCGGCGCCGGCGTCGGAAGCGACCTATATGATGACGGCTATCGGCATGGTCCGCGCCGGCATCGGCCTCACCATCCTGCCGACGTCAGCGCGGGAAATCTTTGCCGAACCTTCGCTGCGAAGCCGCAAAATCAGCGACAACAACTTCGCGCGGCCCGTCGCGCTGATCAAGAAGGCGCATCGAACCCTTCCGCCACTCAGTCGATTGTTCGCGGAGTTCCTGCAAGCCAACAGGCGCGGCCTGTTCGCGGGAAACCGACCCTGACGCCATGGCGGGAATTCGATGCGGGCCGAGCGCTCGATCGGCGCACTAACGCGTCGCCAGCACCACCGCCGCCAGCGTAAAGATCAGCCCTGCGATCTGCCCCGGCCCGAGCGGCTCTCCCAGCGCAAGTGCGGATGCGACGACGCCGATCACCGGCACCGCCATCGTCCCGATCGCTGCGACCGAGGCCGGCAGGCGCGAAAGCGCCGCGAACCAGCTGACATAGGCGATGCAGAACTGCACCACGGTCGAATAGAGCAGCAGCCACCAGCCGACCGGCGTCACCCTGTCCAGATGCGAGGTCTCGATCAGGAGGCCTGCGATCGAGACCGGCAGGCAGCCGATCCCGATCTGCCAGGCGGCGGCCGTGATCGGCGGCAGATGGATCGGGTACTTCTTCGAGAACACCGTGCCGACGGCAAAGCCGATCGCGCCGCACAGCGCCATGATGATGCCCGGCAGCTTCTCCGCGCTGGCGGCAATGCCGTTGCCGCCCATGATCGAGGCGAGGCCGGCAAAGGCCATCACCAGCCCGAGCGTGCGTAGCACGGTCGGCCGCTCCCCGAGCACGGGCCAGGCGATCAGCGAGGCCCAGACCGGCATGGTGTAGGCGATCAGCGCCGCCTCGCTCGCCGGCAGCCAGAGCAGCGCCAGCCCCATCAGCACCATCCAGCCGGTGACGTTGAGGACGGCGGCGGTCGCCAGCCGCGGCCAGATCCCGGGCGCGACCTTCAGACTGTCGCCACGGACCAGCGCGAGCGCGGCCAGCAGCACCGCGCCGAGCACGCCGGTCACCCCGCGCAGCGTCAGCGGCGGCAGCTCGCCGAGCAGGAATTTCGTGACCGGCCAATTGAAGCCCCAGCCGATCGACGTGATCGCGAGGAACATCAGGCCGGCCGGGGCGATGCGCGGTCGCGCATCCCGGCGGGTCGAATCAAGCATGTGGGCAATCCGGCAAGATCGAGCGTCAGCTTGGCGCGGATTCGCGCACCTTTCCACCACTCCGGCGGGCATGCCTGCCCTCAGCTTCCGTACCGCTACGTGAGTCCCAACGGTGCAACCCCGGACCTCAAAAATATACCTGCCCTGTGAACAGCGGGATGAAGGGTCCGTATCGGCACCGAATGCAAATTTTTTCGGTTGGGAATCCCTGAGGACTCACTGATACTTGGCTCAACAACAGGTGAGGCCTCGCCCCCTGTTATCCCCGGCAATCCACCATATTTAGTGTTTGATTCAGGAACTCGCACTAGTTCTTGACGGGCGCAACGGAGAGTCCTAGCTTTCGGTCCGTTCGGCGCGAGTGTGTTTGCGTCCCGCCGGCACTCCCCCAAAGGGTCCGCAAAACTGCACTCCGCCAGGCCAGACGAAGGCAGCGGGATGAGGGCTTGTCTGCCCGCGGACAGCGGACTTTTCGGGCGCCAGAACGGGCCGGCAACAGGCTCGGATGGCATCGGTAGACGTTGTGACGGTGTGGGGCGTTTGAACGCATGTCGGGCTCATCGCTTTGGGGCGGATGGGCCTGGACATGCCGGCGGATGATCGGTGCGCGCATCGACCAATCGCGTCGGGAGAAACTGGGCCGGGATCCACCGGCTGAACTGCGGTGCCCAAGGGCCGATCGGGCCCGGGTGGAAACGCGAAACGTAATGTCGACCCGGATGCCTGAACGGAGGCAGTCCGGTCAAAGAATAGGACGGGGCAAGACCATGCGGATTGAGCGGCGCCACACCACTTCGGGACAGTCACCTTACGCCGGGATCGATTTCCGGCTGACCACGTCGGAGATCAGGAATCCCGACGGCTCGGTCGTGTTTAAAATGGACGGCGTCGAGGTTCCGGCCGAATGGTCGCAGGTCGCCTCCGACGTGCTCGCCCAGAAGTATTTCCGGAAAGCCGGCGTCGCCGCGCACCTGAAGAAGGTCGAGGAAGAATCCGTCCCCTCGTTCCTGTGGCGCTCCGTGCCCGACACTGATGCGCTCGCCGCGTTGCCCGAGAAAGAGCGCTATGTCAGCGAGCTCTCGGCAAAGCAGGTGTTCGACCGCCTCGCCGGCTGCTGGACCTATTGGGGCTGGAAGGGCAACTATTTCTCCTCCGACGAGGACGCCCAGACCTTCTACGACGAGCTCCGCTACATGCTCGCCATGCAGATGGTCGCGCCGAACTCGCCGCAATGGTTCAACACCGGCCTGCACTGGGCCTATGGCATCGACGGTCCTGGCCAGGGCCACTATTACGTCGACCCCTTCACCGGCAAGCTGACCAAGTCCAGGTCGGCCTACGAGCATCCGCAGCCGCACGCCTGCTTCATCCAGGGCGTCGGTGACGACCTCGTCAACGAGGGCGGCATCATGGACCTCTGGGTCCGCGAAGCCCGCCTGTTCAAGTACGGCTCCGGCACCGGCTCCAACTTCTCGCGCCTGCGCGGTGAGGGTGAAAAACTGTCCGGCGGCGGCCGCTCGTCCGGCCTGATGAGCTTCCTCAAGATCGGCGACCGCGCCGCCGGCGCGATCAAGTCGGGCGGCACCACGCGCCGCGCCGCCAAGATGGTCGTCGTCGACGTCGATCACCCCGATATCGAGACCTATATCGACTGGAAGGTGAAGGAGGAGCAGAAGGTCGCCGCCCTCGTCACGGGATCGAAGATCAACCAGAAGCATCTCAAGCTGGTGCTGAAGGCCTGCGTGAACTGCGAAGGCTCGGGCGACGATTGTTTCGACCCGGAGAAGAACCCGGCGCTGCGTCGCGAGATCAAGCTCGCGCGCCGCAGCCTCGTGCCTGACAATTACATCAAGCGCGTCATCCAGTTTGCCAAGCAGGGCTACAAGGACATCCAGTTCGACGTCTACGACACCGACTGGGATTCGGAAGCCTACCTCACGGTCTCCGGCCAGAACTCCAACAACTCGGTCTCGCTGCGGGACGACTTCCTCCGCGCCGTCGAGACCGACGGCGACTGGAACCTCAACGCCCGCACCTCCAAGAAGGTGACGAAGACGCTGAAGGCGCGCGACCTCTGGGAAAAAATCGGCTACGCCGCCTGGGCGTCGGCCGACCCGGGCCTGCACTTCAACACCACCATGAACGACTGGCACACGTGCAAGGCGTCCGGCGACATCCGCGCGTCCAATCCCTGCTCGGAATACATGTTCCTGGACGACACCGCGTGCAATCTCGCCTCGGCGAACCTGCTGACGTTCTACGACACCACGACCAAGCAGTTCGACGTCGCCGGCTACGAGCACCTCTGCCGGCTCTGGACCATCGTGCTCGAAATCTCGGTGATGATGGCGCAGTTCCCGTCGAAGGCGATCGCCGAGCTCTCCTACGAGTTCCGCACGCTCGGCCTCGGCTACGCCAATATCGGCGGCCTGCTGATGACCATGGGTCTGTCCTATGACAGCAAGGAAGGCCGTGCGCTCTGCGGCGCGCTGACCGCTGTGATGACCGGCATCACCTACAAGACCTCGGCGGAGATGGCGGCCGAGCTCGGCACCTTCCCGGGCTACAAGAAGAACGCCGCGCACATGCTGCGCGTCATCCGCAACCACCGCCGCGCCGCCCACGGCCAGTCCAATGGCTACGAGGCGCTCAGCGTCAACCCGGTGCCGCTCGACCTCGTCTCCTGCCCGCAAGGCGACCTGGTCGCGCGTGCGCAGGCGGCCTGGGATGGGGCGCTCGAGCTCGGCGAGAAGCACGGCTATCGCAACGCCCAGACCACTGTCATCGCGCCCACGGGCACGATCGGCCTGGTGATGGACTGCGATACGACGGGCATCGAGCCGGACTTCGCGCTGGTCAAGTTCAAGAAGCTCGCCGGCGGCGGCTACTTCAAGATCATCAACCGCGCGGTCCCCGCAGCGCTGCGCGCGCTCGGCTATCGCGAGAGCGAGATCGCGGAGATCGAGGCCTACGCCGTCGGCCACGGCTCGCTCTCCAACGCCCCCGGCATCAACGCCTCGACGCTGAAGGCCAAGGGCTTCACCGATGAGGCCATCGCCAAGGTCGAAAAGGCGCTGCCGACGGCCTTCGATATCAAGTTCGCCTTCAACAAGTGGACCTTTGGCGAGGACTTCATTCGCGACCAGCTCGGCATCGGCGCGGAAGCCATTGCGGCTCCCGGCTTCGACCTGCTGCAGGCCGTGGGCTTCACCAAGCGCGAGATCGAGGCGGCCAACGTCCACATCTGCGGCGCGATGACGGTGGAAGGTGCTCCGCACCTCAAGGCCGAGCACTATGCGGTGTTCGACTGCGCCAACCCCTGCGGCAAGGTCGGCAAGCGTTATCTCTCGGTCGAGAGCCACATCCGCATGATGGCGGCGGCCCAGCCCTTCATCTCGGGTGCGATCTCCAAGACCATCAACATGCCGAACGACGCCACCGTGGAGGACTGCAAGTCCGCCTACATGCTGTCGTGGAAGCTGGCATTGAAAGCCAACGCGCTCTATCGCGATGGCTCCAAGCTCAGCCAGCCGCTCAACTCGCAGCTCATCAGCGATGACGAGGACGAGGATGATGCGGTCGAGAGCCTCTACGAGAAGCCAATGGCGGCGCGCGCCACGCAGGTCTCGGAGAAGATCGTCGAGAAGCTGGTCGAGCGCATCATCGTGATGCGCGAGCGCGAGAAGATGCCGGACCGCCGCAAGGGCTACACCCAGAAGGCGGTCGTCGGCGGCCACAAGGTCTACTTGCGCACCGGCGAGTATGACGACGGCCGTCTCGGCGAGATCTTCATCGACATGCACAAGGAAGGCGCAGCGCTCCGCTCCTTCATCAACAATTTTGCGATCGCGGTGTCCCTCGGTCTGCAATACGGCGTGCCGCTCGACGAATATGTCGACGCCTTCACCTTCACCCGCTTCGAGCCGGCGGGCCCCGTGCAGGGCAACGACAGCATCAAGTACGCGACCTCGATCCTCGACTACGTCTTCCGCGAGCTCGCGGTGAGCTACATGTCGCGCTTTGATCTCGCCCATGTCGATCCGACCGAGTCGAATTTTGACGCGCTCGGCAAAGGCGTGGAAGAAGGCAAGGAGCCGGACGCCCACCAAGCGACCAAGCTGGTCTCGCGCGGCCTCACCCGCTCTCGCACCGACAATCTGGTGGTGATGCGCGGCGGCTCGGCCGCGGTCGTCTCCGGCAGCGACAACGCGCCCGCCGGCGGCAGCAAGGTCACCTCGCTCGCCTCCCACGGCGCCACCGCTCGCGGCGCGGGCGATGCCCTGGAAGGCGCGGTCGCGCTGAAGCAGGAAGCCAGCCACGACCTCTCGCCCACCGAGAAGCTCGAAGCCCTCCAGTGGAGCAAGGCCGGCAGCGCCGCAACCGTCGCCGCCCCCAGCAAGGCCGAGCGCCGCGCGGAAGCGAAAGCAAAAGGCTACGAAGGCGAGATGTGCAGCGAGTGCGGCAACTTCACGCTGGTGCGGAATGGCACCTGCATGAAGTGCGATACGTGTGGCTCAACGACGGGGTGCAGCTGATCCCGATAGCGCAAGCCGTCCGGCGGAGGCATCGATGCCAGTTGCATTACGCCAAGGCGGCTTGCGCTACTACTTCATCTCAAACGAGGGGCAGCCGCCCGAACCGCCACATATTCATGTCAAAGGTGGCGGCAGCGACGCTAAGATCTGGCTTGAACGGGCCATATCGATTGCGGATAGTTACGGCTTCAATCCGCGGGAACTTTCGAATATCCTGCGCGTCGTCGAAGACAACCGCCGACCTGCTCCTGAAGGCTTGGCATGACCATTTCGGCAACTAGCGTTCGCTTTGACGAACATACGATGTGGGTCGAATTGTCGGACGGCCGGACGCTTGGTGTCCCGCTCGCCTGGTTTCCGCGGTTGCTGCACGCAACGTCGGCCGAACGCGACCAGGTCGAACTGAGCCGGGTCGGGTTGCACTGGGAAGCGCTTGACGAGGATATTTCCGTCGCCGGCCTCCTCGCAGGACGGGGCGATGTAACGCGATCTACAGAACACGCTGCGTAGACAGCCGAGGCGCCGAGGCCATGCCACGTGCTATTAAGGCGACACGCGCCCTTGCGAAACCCATCATTTCGCGAAGGCCGTCGTTGGGCATTACAGTGACAGCTCGTAGGATGGGTAGAGCACTTGCGAAACCCATCGCTTTTTCTACTGGCTATCATGGGCTTCGCTATAGCCATCCTACGAGCTTTAGTCTTTCCGCGCACGGAAATGCTTGGTATGCTCAACTCATGCTTGCATAAGCTGTTTGGGGCGCAGAGGCGATGACACGTGGATGGGGTTGGCCTGCGTGGGCCACTTAGTTGTACAATAAATTTCTCAAGTCGATTTTTGCATGGGGCACGCTTCTGCTGCTGCAAGCCTACGCTGCAGAGACCTCCGCTCGCGACGCTCAAAACCAGACATTGGAGGCGCGGCAGGGCCACATTTATTTCATCCGGCATCCCAGCATTTTGAGCCGGCTTGGCAAACCTGACATCAGAGTCGATGGCAAAGTGGTGGGCGAGCTCGCCGTTGCCACCTACATCCTCGTGGATCAGCCGGCGGGGCCACACACGATCACCGTCGTTGGCGCAATGGACTCAGTGGGGTGCGAGGCCGAGATTCGCGTGCAGCCCGGCATGTCCTACTATTTCGAAATGGGGCCGATCGTGAATACTAACATGGACTCGTTTAATCTCGCATCGATGGGCGTAAGCGGACGGCCTGTCCCCTGCCGCAACCGGCATAACACGCCCTACATGTTCTACTCGCTCGATGCGACTGCTGGAGCAGCCGCGGTCGCTAGGATAAAGGCCCGAAATTAGACAGCTCGTAGGGTGGATCAGCCGAAGGCGTAATCCACCTCTTTTCGTGGCGAAGAAAATGGTGGGTTATGCTTCGCTGACCCACCCTACACGCTGCGAGCCGAAATTGCCTTTGTGGCCAAGCGTTTCCCTCCTAAACTCCTGAGTCCACCGGCATGTGTTCTGACGGGCCCGGTAGAAGCGGAGTCGAGTTATGCCCAAACCGGAAAGCTTCCAGATCGAGAAGATTTTCGTTCCCACGAAAATCAAGAAGGCCCTCAAGCCGGAGATCGTCGGGGAGATCGCGGAAAGCATTCTGGACATCGGACAGCAGGCCCCCATTTCCGTTCGGCTCGACGGAGACCGCCTCGTTCTGGTCGAGGGATTGCATCGGCTCGAAGCCTGCAAGGCGCTCGGCGAGACAACCATTCTCGGTGTCCTGGTCCCGACTGAGCTTGCTCAGCACAAGCCGCTGCTGTCCGACCGACCCGAAGTCGACGCAGAACGCATCAAGATGGCGCGGTTGAAGCAGTTGCGCCTGGAGAAGGAAGCCGCGGAGGCATCGATGGCTGCCTTCAGGGGCGTCCACGCAACGGAAGCGCCGCGCACCCGCTCGACGACGGGCCGCGACAATCCAAAGGCATCACCGGGCCGGACCGTGGGATCGACACCGAAAACATTGTCGGACTGGATCACGCAGCAAAAGGGCAACGGCGGCCGCTATTGATGGCCGGCTGCAGGTCTTGAGATCACAGCTCGAATTGCAGTGACAGTGCACGAAACCATCACGATCAATCGGCCTTCCGCCCGTCTCCTCGCGCCGGAGTGATAGCCGCAATCGACTTGCCCGCCGTCGGCTCAACGCGTGAAGGTGGAAGCGATACCCATCAATCCGGCAGAGCCGGAATTAGCCGCGGGCGTAACCCGCCAATCGGGTCTCGCGAATGGCGGGTTACTGTTGTGCCCGTTAGTACTTTGGCGCTGTGCTCGTGCCCGACTTTGGCATTGTGCTCGTGCCCGTGGTTTGAGACCTGGTGCTCGCGCCGGTGGTTTGGCCGGGCGCGGAATTGGACGCGCCGGCGCTGGTCTTGTTCGAGGCCTTGGCGTGGTGCGTCGCATGGTGCATCGCATGGTGCTTCTTGTGTCCCGGAGCGTAGCTGGAAGCGCCCGGCTCACCCGTCTTGGAGCCCATCTGCTGCGTCTCTTGGCCCGGCGTCTGGCTCGATACGCCCTGAGCAAACACGGCTGGTGCCGTTGCCATGAGAATAGTAGCAGAGAGCGCGATGATCTTCGATTTCATGTCGTCCTCCTCCCGATAAGCCCCTCAATGCAACGAAATGAGACCGGCCCCGTTCCCCTGAACGAATGTTCATAATGGGCCGGGCGACTGATGGGGCGAAGCCCGTAGGATGGGTGGATTGGAGCGAAGCGAGGCCCCATCATCAGCCGATCGGCAAGGCGATGGGCTTCGCAAGGGCTCAACCCGTCCTACGAACTCGATCCGCCCCGCCCCCGAGCCCGCCATAATTTCTCCCTCGCACGCGCGTTGTGTTGGACAGCGGCGAGACCTATTCTTCCAGCGATCGGATTGCCGCACGCCCAGTGACGCCCGACTGGATGGAGAGCGCATCGGTGCCTGAAGCGGACGACCCCAAGACCGATACCCAAAAGACTGATACCCAAAAGGCTGATTCCCAAAAGGCTGATTCCCAAAAGCCTGGTATCCAAATGCCTGATACCCAAAAGCCGGACGAGATGCGTGCCGATGGCGGGCTGGCGCGGGCCTTTGACCAGATCAAGAGCGCAGAGGACGACCTTGCGCGGCTGGACCGGCTGGTTTCCGCAATGGAACGCGGCAGCGAAAGCCCGCGGGCTTCGCAAGCAAGCGCCGCTGCGGCGGCAGCCGAGGACAAGGCGCCGGATAGCAAGCTTCGCGATCAAGGCCTGAAGGGAGATCGGCCCATGCTGCGCGCTTTGGTTGGCCTCGTGCTGGCGATCGGCATTCTCGGTGCTGCCTTCGCTTCGCAATATCGCGATGAGGCCAAGTCGATCAGCAAGTCGATCATGGCGCGCTGGGCCCCGCCGGCCACGAATGAGCCCCCGCAAGCGTCCGCGGTTGCAAGTCCGGCGCAGCCGCCGGCACTGCAATTGGCTGCTGTGGATCAGCCTGGTCCGCTGCCCCCGCCGCCGGTCGGCAAGGAAACGGAAGGCGCTCCAAAACCTGACGTTTCAAGACCGGACGCTCCAAGCACTGGCACCACAGCGCCTGACCAGCCCTCGTCTGATCTCGCGCAATCGCTCAAGACCATCACCAACGAGCTTGCGAGCATCAACGGAAAGCTCGAGCAACTGAAGAGCCGCAACGAGCAGACGCTGCGCGAGCAGGCCGACACCATTCAACAGCTCAAGGCGGCGCAGGAGAAGGATGCGGCGGACAATGCGCGCCTCGCCGCGCAGGTCCAGGCGCTGCAAACGCAACTGACGGCTTCATCCGCATCTGCATCTGTGAAACCCGCCGTGCGGAGCGTGCTCAACAACGATACGGCTGCGGCTGCACGGCCGCACGTGCAAGCGGCCGCACCCCGGCGACCCAGGCCACCACGAGGACCATGGATGCCCCCGCCCTATATGGTCGACCCCTACGGCGATCCGGATTGGTAGGCGCGCAAGGGCGGATGAGCCGACGGGGTGGAACGCCGCTCGTGCGCCTGACAGGATGCGGATCTACCGTGTCGGCCCATCCGCCCCGCGCCTCTACCCTCGCGCCCGACGAACCGCCTCCTCCAGCTTGATCCTCTGCTTGTGCCAACGCGCGTCCTCCGCCCCGGCACGTTCGTCCAGCACAGCCCGCTCCGCGTCGATCTCATCCACCCGCGCCTGGTGGTCGCGCTTCGCCTTGTCCAGCGCCGCCTGGGCGGCCGCGACCGCCTTGTCACGGCGCGCGCGGGCGGCCTCTTCCTTGCGGCGCGCGCTGTCGCGGCGCTGCTCTTCCCGGGCGAAGGCGGCGGCGGCCTTGCGCGCGTCCTGATCGTCGATCTTGCGGGAGGACTTCGCCGCACGCCTGGCGGGACGCTTCTTTGTCCCAGACCTGGATTTTGTCTTGCCCTCGCCGCCGGCGAGATCGGTCGGCAGCTTGGCGTGCTCGGTGAACGGGCCGTCCGATCCGACCGGGCGCCTGAGCACCACGCCCGGGCTCGCCATGGTCGCGGCGACGATATCGGGGTCGTCGGTCTCCTTCGCGATGCCCTGATGGAATAGGTTGGACCTGGCGCCCCAGGCGTCCAGCGCCGCCTTCATCGAGGGAGCGGCGACCGCCTGATCGTAAAAGCCGAGCGAGGTCTGATACGTCTTCAGTTTTCTTTTCAGTGTCCTTGGCATGACGCCTCTCGGCTTGGTATTCCCGGTGCGGAGGGGCCGCGGATCGTCGCGCAGCCCCGAAGCGATATAGATCAACCCGTCGGACCACGGCTTCCGCAACGGCTCGGCCCATCCTACCGGCTCCCACAAGCCCCATGCCAAGGAAAAGCAAGCGCCTGCTCACTCGCCTTCGCAGCATCCGCCAGGGCGCTCGGTGTTTACGAAAAAAGTTCGTGCGCGCACCGCGGCTGGTTCGGATCGCGGCCGGCTTGGCGATGCTGCTTGCGCTCGCGGCGCTTGCAAACATCCTCTATCAAATGGTCCGCAAGCCGACCGAGCTGTTCGTCTTTCTCGGCAATTCCCTCGACAAGGAGCCTGCCGAGAACTGGCGGCAATACGGCCCGCTCTTCCGCACCTACTCCACTGCGACGATCTCGCCCGAATTGCTGGCAGCACTTGCGCAGGTCGAGAGCTCGGGCAATCCGGTGGCGCGCACCTACTGGCGCTGGCGATGGAGCTTTAATCCGCTGGCGATCTACCGGCCCGCCTCGTCTGCCGTCGGGCTCTACCAGATGACCGATCCGGCCCTCAGCGAGGCCGCGCGGTTCTGTATCCGCGGCAACGTCGTGACTGATACCGGCTGCGGTTCGACCTTCCTCTACACCCGCGCGATCCCGAGCCACGCCATCGAGCTGGCATCGGTATATCTCGACCGCAATGTCGCCGACGTTCTCGCCCGCGCCGGCGACGTGAAGGCCAATGCGCAGCAAAAGCAGGATCTCGCCGCCTTCATCCATCTCTGCGGCGGAGGTCCGGCCACCGCCTATGCGCGGCGGCACTTTCAGATGGTGGCCACCGAACGCTGCGGCGATCACCTCGTCGCGAGCTATGTCGCCAGGGTCAACGCGATGAAGCGGCAGTTTCAGCGCCTTGGGGCGGGTGACGGCAATTAGCGGCTACTTCGCCACGCCGACCATCGCCGTCGCCATCTTCTTGTTGCCCTCGACGCTCAGATGACGCCCGTCGGGACCGACGCTGCCCGGTTGCCGCCAAACTGTCATGTAGGTCCCCCAGACGTCGACGACCCGGATGCCCCGCGCCTTCAACTGGCTCTTGATGGCCGCGATGTTCTCCATGGCTTTGACCGGGCTCATATTGTGCCTGACGTCATTGGCCGGATTGTCGCAGAGAATGACGAGCTTCGTCCCAGCCGGAACGACGCTCGGCGTACGTGCAAGCGTCGCATCGGTGGTCTCACCCCACACGCCGGCATTGGCGACATGGACCTGAGACCCCTTGGCGCGCAGCAATCCCTCCAGCACGGCCGGCCACATCTCGGATTCCGCGACGTTGCCGTGGACCGCGCTATGGCCGAGCGCCACGATCTGCGCGGACGAAGGATTGACCGAGGCAACAACCACGGCCGCAACAGCAAGGAGAAGAATTCGGAAATTCGAACAATCCATGGCGCCCTCCAAAATATTTTCAAAATCGACTCAGACGGGGCCGAATGAATGCCCCGTCGAGATCCGCAGCCAATGTTCGCTATTCCGTCTGCGTTTGGCAACTCTCCATCCGGATATCCGTAGTCCGTAGGATGGGTAGAGCTCTTGCGAAACCCATCATTCCGCGAGGGATTCTTTGATGGGTTTCGCTTTCGCTCTACCCATCCTACGGCTTCAGACCGTCGCTTCGGTATCCGGCATTGAACTCTTGCCGCCGTCCGAACCTCGCTGCCGGCTTCCGGCCGAGAAAATGTCGTGCACGAGGCCAAGCTTCCCGAGTCCCAAAATAATCAGGCCGTTGATGTCGATCTCGTACCAGGCGTGCGACAGATAGGCGTCGCGCGGAAACCGGTGATGGTTGTTGTGCAGGCCTTCGCCGAAGGTGAGGATCGTGGTCACCAGCTCGTTGGTGGTGCCGTCGTTGAGCTCATAGCGGCGGTAGCCGTAGCGACCGTCGCTATGGCAGACCGAATTGACCAGCGAGGTGGCCATGGTCATGAGGTAGCTGCGGAACAGGCCGGCGAACAGCACGCAGCCGATCATCGTGTGCACGCCGCCGAACGCATAGCCGATAGCGCCCGGAATGACGATCGCCGACAGCGCGTACCAGTACCAGCGCGTCCTGGTGAAGAACATCGCGATCGGGTCGGCCAGAATATCCCTGGCGTAATATTCGGAATCGGTGGTCGCGAGGTCCCACACCCAGTTGCCTTGCGCGTGCCCCATCCCCTTGGCGAAGGAGGCAATGCGGTTGCCGAAGCCGTCATAATAGGGGCTGTGGACGTCGCCGGGCTTGTCGGAGTGAAGATGGTGCCGGCGATGGTTGCTCACCCATTTCAGGATCGAGCCCTGCACCGCCATCGTGGCGATGGCGGCGAGTATCGTCCGCATCACCGGACCGCAGCGGTAGCTGCGGTGCACGAAGTAGCGGTGCATGAAGCCGATCCCGATCGTGGTCATCGCAAACAGGCCGACGAAGACCGAGATCTCGACACGCCCGATGCCTTGCGTGAAGGCCCAGACCAGCGCCCCGATCGAGCCCAAGATCATCATGGCGAACGAGATGTAGGAATCGCGAAATTTTGCGTCGACCACCGGGCCTTCGACCAGCACGCCCGGCGGCATTTTTGGCGGCAGTTCCCGATCGGAATCCTGCTCCGGAAGCACGCCCTCGATTGCAGTCATTTCAGTCCGTCCGTTGATGGAAAGCCAACCCTTCTGCAACGCAGGGTACAGACGCCGGTTATGTTGAGCAAGCCGTGCAAAGCGCGGGGGTTAACGCGAGGGAGCGGCGGGTTCGGTGCGGTAGGGTGGGCAAAGCGGAAGCGTGCCCACCATGTCTGTCGCATTCGTGGAGAGATGGTGGGCACGGCGCGCTGCGCCTTTGCCCACCCTACGAGACTCTACAACTCGGCAACGCCCCGCTGCCCTTCACCACCAATACGGCCAGCGCCACCCCTCATAACGAACATAGGACGGCACCAGCGGCGGGCCGTACGGATCGACCCGGTCGTCTTCAGGGCGATAACGATAACGCGGAACGACATTGTAGTCCCACGGCGTTGGCCTCAGCACCGGCGCCGTGACGATGAGCCTCTCCTGTGGTGCGCGAACGACAACGGCCTTCCGCGCCCTAGCCTCGGCACCCGACATCCCGAGGCCGCACAGCACCGCGGCCGTTCCGAGCGCACACGCGACAGTCATGATCTTCATGCGATGGTCTCCTTCCCGACGAAGAGTGCAAAAGGACGCCAAGCAAGGCAAGCCCATTTCGATCACGACTTGCATGAACGACGGACGTCGGCTCCGGCGACTTGGCCCTGGGCGCAGGGCTATCGCATGTGGGAGCGATTCCCATGTGGCCATCCTTCGAGACGCCCGCCGTTGGCGGGCCCTCAGAGGGTGTGAATCTTTTGACTGCTTGCAAGCAAGTATAGCGGATCGCCGGTACATATGATTCTCTTCGCGATGGATTGGCGGGAGGCGG